>DATKTD010000235.1:0-3618 GCA_035531315.1 Rectinemataceae bacterium | reverse complement strand
TTTCGAACAAGGAACGTTTTCGCACCTGGGCCTTCCGGTATCTCGACAAGAGGATCGGCGTTGGTTCCGGCGGTAGGGCCTTCAATAATGTCGGGGGACCCGTGCCCGACAAGGTGGCCTTCCTGAAAGGCTATCGGTTCTCCATAGCCTTCGAGAATACTCGTTGGCCCGGCTATACGACGGAGAAGCTCCTCGAATCCTACGCGGCCGGCACGGTGCCGATCTATTGGGGCGATCCCGTGTTGCGCGACTGGTTTGATAGAGGCGCCTTCCTCACGCTGGGAGGAAAGGCCGATATCGAGCGGCTCTCTCGCGAGCTGCTCCGTATCGGCGACGATTTCGATGTCTATCGTTCTATGTACGAGCGACCTCTCTTTCGGGACAACGTAGAGCCGGAACCTCTGAGAGCGGAGCGGATCGTCGACTTCCTCGAGAATGTCGCGGCGGCGGGGCTGAGGAGATCGAGGAGGGGGAGGATTTCCGACTACCAAGCCTTCGCCTGGTCCTATCGATGGCGATTCAAGCAATGGAATCATGTCTTGAGGCCGTTCATCGCGGTCCTGAGGGGCTTCGCGATCTTTCCCTTCGTATTCGATAGGATAAAAAGCTTCTTGAGGCCCTTGGTGCGAGGAGATCGATGATTCAGCCATTCTTCTCCCTCGCGGTCGTGACCTACAATTCAGAAGCCACGGTAGGCGAGACCCTGGATTCCATCGGGAAGCTCGATGGCCTCGGCGATGTCGAGCTGATAGTGGCGGACGATGGATCTCGCGACGGAACGAGGGACATCGTCGAGCGCTGGCTCTCCGTCCACACCCCGCGCTTTTGTTCCGTGCGGAAGGTCTTTCTGGAGACCAACAGCGGCATTTCGACCGCCCACACCTCGGCCTTCGCCCAGGCTAGGGGAATCTGGGGCCTGTATCTAGGAGGCGACGACCTGATCGTGCGGGAGGATATTTTCCCGCAGCTTAGGTCGCTCCTGGAGAAGACTCGCGGCAGCTTCTTCAGGATCAGAGTAAAGGAATACTACCCCGAGACGGGCGAGATCGCCGATTTCTCGTCTTCGTATAGTTTCATGCGGAATCTGTCTGCCGAACGGCAGTTCAGAGCCTTGGTGGCCGTCGGCAATCCTTTCCGCAGCGGCCCGGGGAGTGTCTTCCGTATCGGGACGCTCCACGCATTGGATGGCTTCGGAAGCTACAATCCGGCCTTCGAGGATTGGCAACTTTTCCTTAAGTTCACCCGCTCCGGCTATCGGATAGGAATTCTCGATCTCGATGGTATCCTCTGGAGGCGTCACCGGAGGCAGTTCTCTGCGACGAGCTACGAGAAGATGCTGCAGGCGAACAGGGTGGTCAGGCGACTGGAAATTACCCCCTACCTGGAACGCCTTTCTCTCTTCGAGCGATGGAAGTATCGCTATTCCGGCCGTCTGGGCCGGAGGATCGGCGAATTGTATCGATCGTATCTTGAAACCTGGGGTAAGTTGTTCCATGAGTGATCCTATCGTCAGCGTCGTCGTGCCCTACCGCGACCGCGACCTGAGCCGCGTCGAGGCCCTCCTTTCTTCCCTGCGCCTTCATACGAAGACTCCCTTCGAGTTCATAGTCAGCGACTACGGCAGCCGGGACGACTACCGCTCCAAGCTGGACGCGCTTCGCGGCCGTATGGAGTTTCGTGTCGCGAGGTCGGAGGCTCGAGGCCTGCCGTGGAACCGCTCCCATGCCATCAACAACGGCGTCCGGGTCGCGCAGGGGCGCCTCGTCGTCATCTCCGACGTGGATATGGTGTTCCACGATCCGGTCGTCGACCACCTGGCGGGGACGATCAAAGAGGACGAGGCCTGGTTCCTCGAATCCATTTGGCCCCAGCGGCCGAATGCGAATCCCCTTAAGGGCGTGCGGAATCGCAGCGCCGGGGTCTTCCAGATGCTCCATCGGGCATGGTTCGAGCGCCTTGACGGTTTCTGCGAGGACTTCGAGTTCTGGGGCGCCGAGGACATCGATTGGCTGGGCCGGCTCGAGCGTGCCGGATGCCGGATCAACTGGCTCACGGCCGACCAATTTCGGCTGACGCACAGCTGGCATCCCTGGGAGAACAACGCGGTCAAGCGGCCCTTCAGCGCGGTGGCCGATGCCCTGAAGATCGAGGTACGGAACGGTTGGCAGCCGTACCGCAACCCGGATTGGGGGCGCCTTCTCACGCTCGATGATCGCCCCATCCTGCGCGCCGAAGGAGCCGAGGCCGAATGCGAAATGGTCGTGCCCGGGCGTCATGCCTGGCAGTGGGTCGCCGAGGCCAAGCGGCTCCTCGAGTCCGGGCGCCGGCTTCGATTCGAGCTCGGACCGCGCATGCCTCGGCGCGCCTTGACTCGCTGGTCGGCCGGACCTTTGGCCTTGCAGTATCTCTTCAACCGATTCTCCCTGAGGATCGAGTATCTTATCAACGGCTCGCTCGAGTCGATCTTGATGCTGCGGGATGTCTTGGGCAGGGAGAACGTCGATATCTCTATCGGCGACGATCAGGAAAGGGTAGTGATGGTCATGAGGAAGACTCGTGTTGGGAATTGACGGTCTGCGAGGATCCAAACCTGAAATCTTGGGATCCCGCGCCTTGGGCGCGGTGCGTCGGCTCTACTACGCCCGCTCGGGCCTCCGCCCTCCCTCCTGGCCCTTCCTGTCGGGCGATTCGTTTCGCTCCCTGGCCCGACATGCCTGGGACGAGACCGAGGAGCCGCCCTTCTCGGTGGACGATATTCGAGAGAACGATATCGTCTTTGTCAGCTGGTATATCACCAGATTCCTGGCCGAGTTCGCTCCACGCATTCCGGTGCCCTTCTACCTCATCAGCTCCAATTCCGATCAAGCCATCGCGGACGAAGATATCGAGAGATTTCGTAGGACGCTGTGCCGGCACTGGTGGGCGGCCAATCTGACCGTGCAGGCCGAAGGCGTCACCCTGATCCCTCTGGGACTGGAGAACGAACGGCTCTGTTGGTTCGGCGACGTGCGGGACATCCGCAGAGTCGGGCGGATATCGCAGGGCGCGGCGAAAATGGATAAAATCTGTTGGGGCTTCTCCGTGGGAAACAACGCGGCGGTCCGCGGCCCGATGCGTGATGCCCTCAGATCCAATCCCCGCGCAGTCGAGCTTCCGCGCATGGATCCCTATACCTACCGCCGGGAGATAGTGAAATACAAGTACATCGCCTCGCCTCCCGGCAACGGTCCCGATTGCCACCGGACCTGGGAGGCGATCGCTCTCGGCGTCACTCCTGTCTTGTTGAAATCGAGCTTGGCTCTCCAGTTCCAGCGTCAGAAGCATCCCATAGCCGTTCTGGATGAAATAGAAGATTTCGCCGGATTCCCAGGTTGAGCACAGGATGATCCTCTACCTCGCCCCCGGCGGTCGCCTGGGCAATCAGCTCTTCCAGGCCGCCTTCATCGAGCGCGTCCGCAAGCCCGGCGAGCGGGTCTTCTGTACGAAGATGTCCGAGTTCCTGCGCTTCGCCCGCGGCCTTAAGGGCTACGTCAACACCGACAGCTTCCTCTTCATCAAGGCGATGGATCGCCTCGTCGAGCCCTTCGTGCGCCGCTTCCTCGTGGACACCGGGATCTT
>DATKTD010000234.1:0-2600 GCA_035531315.1 Rectinemataceae bacterium | reverse complement strand
GTGGAGCAAGGTACGAGGGACTGGGCGGAACTATCGAACCCTTATTTTGCGAGCCAGGTCCATCCCGGGTTCGAGCCTTATTAACAGGGGGAGCCCAGCCGGGCTATCTTCTGCCCCCATGGCACGACCTTCCGAATACCTCGCCGGCATCGGCTACGCCTCGATCTTCGGCCTCTCCTTCCTCGTCACGAAGGGGAGCCTCGAAGTCCTCGCGCCCTTCGAGCTTCTCTTCCTCCGCTTCGCCCTGGCCGCCCTCATTCTTGGCGCCCTCGCCTTGTTCCGCGTCATCAAGCTGGATTTCCGCGGCAAGAGCCTCGGCAACCTCACCCTGGCCTGCCTCTTCCAGCCCTTCCTCTATTTCATCGGGGAGACCTTCGGCGTCCGCGACTCGGCCTCGAGCACGGCCGGCCTCGTCATCGGCGTCCTCCCCGCCGTCGGCACCATCCTCGGCGCCATCATGCTGGGCGAGGCCGTGGGTCTCCTCCAGGGCCTCTTCCTCGGGCTTTCGGTCCTCGGGGTGGGGGCCATCGCCCTCTTCGGAGGGGCGGCCGGCGGAGAGACGGGAAGCCCGGCGGGCTTCGCCTTCCTCCTCGGCGCGGTGGGCAGCGCCGCCCTGTACAACATCTTCTCGCGCCGCTCGAGCAGGGTCTTCACGCCGATCGAAACGACCTTCGCGATGATGTGGAGCGGGGCCATCCTCTTCGGTCTCCTCGCCGTCCTGGGCGGGGCTGGCGCCTTCGAGGGAAGCTTCGCCCGCGGCACGGGCTTCGGTCCGGAGCTCCTTTCGCGGGCCTGGAAGGCCGCTCCGGGCATCGTCTATCTGGGGGCCCTCTCCTCGGTCCTCGCCTTCTTCTTCATCAACTTCACCCTGTCGCGGCTCAGGGTCTCGCAGTCCATCGTCTTCTCGAATCTCACCACGGTGATCTCGGTGGCCGCCGGCGTCCTCATCCGGGGTGAGCCCTTCGGTATCGCCCAACTCGCCGGCTCGGCCATGATCGTGGCCGGGGTCTGGGGCACGAACGCCTTCGCCGGCCGAAGACGGGCTGAAAAGTTTCTATAACGGGCTATCCTCTGGGGGGCGGAGTTCAGCCCTGGGAGCCCACGATGACAACAAGAAGCCGATTCATTCCTCTAATCCTCCTCGTCGCCATCTTTTCGACGGCGACGATCCTCGACGCCTCGGCGGGGGCCGGCGGCCTCATTTTCGGCATTCAAAGACCGGATCTCTCCCCCTCCTTCCTCCCCCCCTCGGGCGCGAGCGCCGGGGTCGAAAGCATCGGCGGCTTCGGCTACGCCCTCGATGCGGAGGGATTCATCGTCGGAGGCTTCGGCATGGCCCTCCTCGATCAGGGCATTCTCGACGGCGGGACAATGGCGGAGGGATCCTATGCGGGCGGGGTGGGCGGCCTCCTCGTCGGCCAGCGTCTCATCGGCGAAAGGCGTTTCAAGCTCGATCTGTCCGCGAGGCTCGGCCTGGGCGGATTGGCGCAGTACCAGGGCGACTGGACCGGTTGGGCGGTAGTCTTCGCCGAGCCCTACGCCGAGGCGACGATCGTCCTTTCGCCCTGGATGGCCCTGTCGGCGCAGCTCGGATATCGTTTGATGGGCAATTTCGCCCCTGGCCTCGCCTTCGACCGATTCTTCCTCCTCTCCCCCGTCCTCTGTTTCGCCGTCTCCTGGGGCTCGTTCAGATAGAGCCCCCGGGACCCTGTCCCAAACGGGCCCTTCCATGACATCCTCCCGCCCGATGGCCCGAGATTATTGCTGGAGTTGCCGCAGGCCGAAGTCCGCCTGCCTCTGCCCTTCCCTGCCGCCGATGGAGACGAGGACACGCATCGTCCTCCTCATGCACCCGATGGAATGGAAGCGGGAAAAGTGCACGACGGGGCGGCTCGCCTGCCTCAACCTCGCCAACAGCGAGATCATTCCCGGCATCGCCTTCGACGACAACCCGCGCTACCGCGCCCTCGTCGACGATCCTCACAATTACTCCATGCTCCTCTATCCCGGAGAGGGGGCCGTCGACCTCGGGAGGGAGCCCTTCCCCCGCGAGCTCCTGGGCGGCAGACGCCTCCTCGTCTTCCTGATCGACGCCACCTGGGCCTGCGCGCGAGCGGTGGCCCGCGAAAGCCCCGGCCTCATGGCCCTCCCCCGCCTCATGTTCACCCCGCGCGAAAAGAGCCGCTGGATCATCAAGCGCCAGCCCGCCGAGTGGTGCCTCTCGACCCTCGAGGCTGCGCACGAGCTCCTCATCTCCCTCGAAGAGTCCGGGCTCGACGAATATCCAGATCGCGATCGACTACTCGAGGTCTTCGCCCGCATGCAGGACTACCAGGTGGAGAGGCGCGAATCGGACGGCCAGCCTCGGCACCTTTCGGCGAGGAGGGAACGCGCCGCGCGCCGGGCCCTGCCCCGAAATCTCGCTTGAGGACAGGATAGACGACGAGCTACAATGCCGACATGAGAATATATCCTCTAGAAAACGCCATCATGCCTTACGCCTGGGGAAGCGCCGACGGTCTCGGCAAGACCCTCGGCCTTACCAACGAGAGCGGGGGCCCCCAGGCCGAGCTGTGGATGGGCGCACATCCCAAGGCACC
>DATKTD010000233.1:0-4738 GCA_035531315.1 Rectinemataceae bacterium | reverse complement strand
TGGCGGCTTCCCGGAGACACTTCGCGGGATCGCCCGAATGCTCGGTGATGGTCTCCCCCGTGATGGTGAGGGAGCCGGGCTTGAGAAGATTCTTGAGCCTGAACTCGAGAGGATCCATGCCGATCACGCCGGCCACGAGTTCGAGGTGTCGCTCGAGTCCCCAGAAGAACTCGACGTGGCCGAAGCCCCGATAGGCGGTGCCCCAGGGCTTGTTCGTATAGATGGTGTAGGAGTCGAGCTTGACGTTGGGGATCTCGTAGGGGCCGGCGCCCGAGTAGCTCGAGGCGCGGGTGACGTTGACGGCATAGTCCGCGTAGGCTCCGGCATCCCAAAACATCGTCAGTTCCTGCGCGAGGATCTTGCCGTCGGAGCGCACTCCCGTCTTGATGCGATAGGTGAGGGCGGAGCGGCAGGGGAGGAGGGAGAATTCCTCCTCCCTCGTGGCCTGGAGCTTGACCGGCCTCCCGCCGGCCTTGCGCGAGAGGCAGGCGACGAGGGGCTCGAGGTGGATGCCCGCCTTGCCGCCGAAGCCGCCGCCGACGAAGGGGATGACGACGCGCACCTTGTTGAGGGGGAGCTTGAAGGTGTAGCAGAAGAGGTTGCGCACCGTGAAGGGCGACTGGGCGCTCGTCCAGATGTCCACCTCGTCGCCGGCCTTCCATTGCACGATGGCGACATGGGTTTCCATCGGCACGTGTTGCACGGAGGGGTTCGTGTACTCGCGCTCGACTATCCACTCGGATTCGGCGAAGCCCTTCTCCACGTCGCCCTTCCTGACCTTCGAGAGGTTGGGCACGTTCGTACCTTTTTGCGGACTGAAGACGGGCACATAGTCGTAATTGCCAAGATCAGGATGGACGAGGGGGGCGTCGGGCTTGAGGGCGTCCATGTGGTTGAGGACGGGGGTCAGCACCTCGTACTTGACCTCGATGAGATCCACCGCTGCCTTCGCGATCTCCGCTGTGTCGGCGGCGACCGCGGCGACGGCCTCCCCGTAGTGGCGGACCTCGCCCTTGGCGAGGATGTCCTTGTCCACGACATAGAGGCCGAGCTTGTAGTCGAGCTCCGCCCCGACGAGGACGGCCCGAACGCCCGGAAGGGCCTCGGCCTCCTTCGTGTCGATGCCAAGGATCTTCGCGCGGGCGTGGGGACTCTTCTTCACCTGGGCGTAAAGCATGCCTGGGAGAACCATGTCGCTCGCATATAGGCCCTCGCCGGTAAGTTTTGGCAACACTTCGACGCGGCGGGCGCTCGCGCCGATCTTCCCGAGCTCGGCGGAATCGATGTTCTCAAACATGTCCACGCCTCCCATCATCCACTATCTTCAGCGCGCCTGGCCCCGCGCCTTGGCCGCTGGCGTCGAGGACCGCCTCGATGATCTGCTGGTAACCCGTGCAGCGGCAGAAATTGCCCTCGATGCCTTCCTTGATCTCTTCGACCGTCGGCTTGGGCTTGCGGACGAGGAGATCGCGCACCGACATCACCATGCCCCCCGTGCAGAAGCCGCACTGGACGGCGTGGTGCCGGTCGAAGGCCTCCTGGATCTCGGAAAGCCTTCCCTCGCGAGCCTCGCCTTCGATGGTCTCGATCGAGGAACCGTCGGTCTCGGCGGCGAGGACCATGCAGGAATTGACGGTTCTCCCGTCCAGAATCACCGTGCAGGCCCCGCATTCCCCGGCGCCACAGCCCTCCTTGGTCCCCGTGAGGCCGAGATCCTCGCGGAGGAAGCGGAGAAGAGTCTTGTGAGCCTCGACATCCCGAGCGTAGCTCCTGCCGTTCACCTTTACGTTGATTCGCATCACTTCACCTCCGCGAGAAGCCGCCTGACGTAGGTCTCCACCATGAACTCGCGGTACTCCTTGGAGCAGCGGACATCGCTGATGGGACTGATGGCCGCCCTGGCGGCGGCGACGACCTTCGCCTCCTCGTCGCCTTCGCCGAGGCCCTCGACGAGGACGGGAGTCGGGGCCGAGGAGCTGATGCCAAGGCTGACGCGGTCGTCCTTGCGCATGAGGGCCACGCCGACGATGCCGAGGTCGTGGCCATTGATCCGCTTGAGCTTGCGATAGGCCCCCCTCGCCCCGGAGGACGAGGCGGGCACGACGATGCGCTCGAGGAGTTCGTCCTCGGCGAGGACGGTCTTCTTGACTCCCTTGAAGAACTGGGAGAAGGGTATCTCGCGCTCGCCCCGCTTCGAGGAAATGACGGCCTTCGCGCCGAGGCAAAGGAGGGCCGGTGCCATGTCCGAGCAGGGGGATGCGTTGACGACGTTGCCTATCACCGTCGCCCTGTTGCGTATCTGGTAGGAGGCCAGGTCATGGGCGCACTCGGCGAGAAGCGGAAAGCGCTCCTTCACCACCTTGTCCGCCAGAACCTCGTTGATGGTGACGGCGGGCCTGATGACGAGGCCCTCGGCGGCGCTCCAGGTGATCCCCTTGAATTCGCGCACCTTTTTCACGTCGATCACCAAGGCCGGCCTGGACAGCCCGGCGCGAATGTTGACCAGAAGATCCGTACCCCCGGCGAGGAGTTTCGCCGACTTCCCGTGCCGAGCGAGGAGTTCGTGGAGCTCCTCCCTGCTGGACGGGCTCGCGTAGTCGAATTCATGAAGCATGCTGCCTCCTTCTTCCAATTCCAAACGCGCAATCGTCAAACTCGGCCAGGGGACGCTCCGAGGCGCCGAGGCCGAAGAGAAATCCGCTCGCCATATCCGTCCCCGAAGAATGTCCGTGGGCACAGAGCCGCCTGAGGGCGGTCACCGCGGCAGGGCTCGAGTCCTCGACCAGGGTCTCCGCGAGGTCGATCAGGGCCGTGGGGAAGTGGCCGCGCGAAGCCTGGCGGAGAAGGGAAGCCGAAAGCTCGTTGGTGGCTGAAGCGGCCGCCTCCGCCTCGCGGGCCAGGATGGCGAAACCCATGTCGGGGCGGGCGGCCGCCGACGCGAGGTAGCCGGAGAGGAAGTCGTCGCCGGCGGGGGTGAGACCGGGACCGGTCCCGACCAGGAGCCTTATCGCCGCGGCCGGCGGGTCCCGGGGATCTCGCGCGAGACCTGCGGCCGCGCGGCCGATCGTCACGGCCGCGGCCGTCCTGGACTGCGTTGTGTCGCCTAACGCATCGATCCGAAGCTCGGTGTTTAGCGATGCCTGTATCCGTCCGAGTTCCGCCCTGACGACCCGGAATGCCTCGCCGATCCGGGCAATGCGGGGCACCGGACGGGCGGCGAGCCTTCTCGCGCCATCCAGGCCGACCCGGAGCGGGCGTGGCCTCGCCTCAAGGACGAGGGAGGAGTCGTCGAGGCGGCCGTGGGCTCCGGCGGCGACGCCGAGATCGCGGAAATCCACCTCCGCCGCGAGGGCTATGGCTCCGGGGAAGCCCTCTCCCGAGGGCCCCATGAGCGAGGCGACCATGTCGCTTCCCTCGAGACGCAGGTTGACGGCCGTGCGGAAGACGCCGAAGACGAAAAAGTCGAAGGACCCTCTGGGTAGGGCCGCCCCGATCGACCTGGCTGCCGGGAAGGCATCATTCATGGCTGCTGTAGGCATGGGCCAGGGCCTCCTTGATGGCGCGTTCC
Organism: Rectinemataceae bacterium; assembly: GCA_035531315.1. GTDB lineage: Bacteria > Spirochaetota > Spirochaetia > Treponematales > Rectinemataceae > CAIJMU01. The sequence continues at coordinate 1,170 of DATKTD010000233.1, read as the reverse complement.
ACCGAGGAGCGGCCCCCCTCGATGTTGCGACGGAGGGCGGCGAGGGCGGCAGCGAGATCGCGCTTTCTGATGGCGCGGAGGATTTCCATGTGTTCGGTGCAGGTACAAAGGGCTCGCTCGGGGCTTGTGATGTCGGATAGGCGCACGAAATGGATGCGCCGGTCGATGTCTCGGAGGGCGTCCACGATCGCGCCGTTCCTCGTGAGGCCCGAGAGGGATTCGTGGAATTCCTCGTCGGCCGCGGGCACGAGGCCCGCGGTCTCGGGCAACCTCGCGTGAAGATCGGACCAGAGGGCAAGGAGTTCCTCGATCCTGTCATCGTCCATTCCCTGGCTGCATATCCTCGCTATGACGAATTCCTCGATGGCCAGGCGGAATTCGTACAATTCGTTGATTTCCTTGAAGTCGAGGAGCCTGACGCTGTAGCCTTGCCGTGGTCTTCGTTCTATGAGGCCGTTCTCGACGAGCATATGGAGGGCCTCGCGGACGGGGCTCCTGCTCATGGCGAATTCGGCGCAGAGTTCCTCCTCCGTGATGCGCCTTCCCGGCATATAGTCCCAGCGGAGGATGCGCTCGCTGAGCGCGGCGTAGACGGATTCGCTAAGGTTTTTTTCCGGCAATTGCCAGCTCCCGCGAAGTTCAACCGTCCCGGAAGGCGCGGAGGCGACCGATGCCGCCCTCGCGCGATCCGGGATCGGATCAGGCCTTGGCCTCGCTGTCCTTGTCCTTGGGCAGGATGAGGTTGAGGATGATGCCGGAGATCGCCGCCGAGGCGATGCCGGCGAACTCGAAGTCGGGGCTGAACTTGAATACCATGCCGCCGACGCCGAAGGAGAAGATCACCGATACGATGAGGAGGTTTCGGTTAGAGGCCATGTTCACCTTGTTCTCGATCAGGGTTCGGAGACCGACGGAGGCGATCATACCGTAGAGGATGATGGTGACACCGCCGAGGACGGGCTCGGGTATGGTCTGGATGGCCGCGCCGAACTTCTGGATGAAGCTGAGAAGGATGGCGATGACGGCCGCGCCCTGGATGACGCGGGAGCTGAACACGCGGGTGATCGCGAGGACGCCGATGTTCTCGCCGTAGGTCGTTTCGGGCACGCCGCCGAGGAAGCCGGCCACGCCGGTCGCCAGGCCGTTGCCGAGGAGGACCTTGTGGAGGCC
>DATKTD010000232.1:0-8836 GCA_035531315.1 Rectinemataceae bacterium | reverse complement strand
ATTGGTATAATAATAAACGAATCAAGATGTCGCTGGGCGGAATGAGCCCCGTTCAGTACCGGTTGAGTCTTGGGATGGTAGTATAGTTATCCAAGAAAATGTCCGCACCCCCAAACGGCAAAATCAAATCGGCGTTGACATTGTTTTCTGCTGGATTTTCTTTGCTTCCTGGATATCGCCGATTTGCTTTTGCGGCAAGGGCTGGCTACTTTGAGTTAATGGCAGGGAGGATGACGAGGGGGCGGAGGGTTTCGCCGGGGGGCTCGCTAGGCGGTGCACGGCGCGAGCTGGCGAGGCATAGGCCGGACCTGGCTCTCGAGCCTCTGCGGGCAGCCGTGGATTCTTGTCCGGCGGCTCTTAAAGGGGAGTTGGCGAGGCGTCTTTACTGGCTCGCCGTCGCTCTTTTAAGGCTCGAGCGCATGGAGTTGGCGATCAAGAGTCTGGCATCGGCGCAGAAGCTCAGGCCTCGGGGTATTGCGCGAAGCGCCTATGTGCGCCGGGTGAATGTCTATGGGATGCCGAAGCGGGCGACGCCCGAGCTCGACGATTTCTGGGCTTTCTATTCGATTCAGGCTTGCAGGTATTTGACGACGAGGCCAGCGCGACGTTTTGCGGCGACGGCGGAGAAGGATCTCGTGACGAAGACGATTGCCGCCGCCTGGTTGGAGCTAAGAAGGTCGGGGAAGCTTCAGCATGCCGGGATCGAGGCGAGGCTCAAGTTGTTCAATGCGGCCAAGGTGGTCTTTCCGAGGCCCGTCGGGCTGGGTTTTGGTGGCGCGGCCCCGGCGGAGAGTTGCGTCGAGCAAGTTTCGGTCGATTTCAGGCGGGGCCGCCGGGTGAAGGCGGAGGATCGATGTCCATGCGGCTCGGGTTTGCCTTATTGTCAGTGCTGCGGTCGGACGAAGAGTCCGCTCGAGTTTGGTGAATGAGGCTTTTCCACACAATTCAGGGGTGATAGCCGGGGTCTGTTTCGTTTTGAATCAGTCGGGGCAGGCTCGGCTGGTCGGATGAGCGATTTGGATGCGGGTCTTGGTTTTTCGCGGGCTTTTTATTCGGCAGTCACTACTCGATCGAGGGCTGTCCGCTGTTCCGCGGCAGGTGATCTTTGTTGGTGTGAATGAATTTATCATTTATCCCAAAAGGAAATAGTGAATATTAGTCGATCCGCTCTGGCTTGTTCGAGCGACTATCCCCCCCCTCGTTCTAAAATTGGCATGGAACCTGCTTGGTAATAGCTGTCTGGAGGTTCCAATGGTTCGCTCTTCCAATCGTTCGTCTTCTTCGCTCTCCGATGACAATGTGCTTTCCATATATCTCAAGGAGATAAACAGGATTCCTCTTCTGTCCCGCGAGGATGAGGATCGCTACGCCAGGGCCGCGGCGACCGGCGACAAGGCGGCCAAGGATAAGTTGGTCACTTCGAATCTTCGTTTCGTGGTCAATGTCGCCAAGCGCTATCAGAATCAGGGTCTTCCCCTCGTCGATCTGGTTTCCGAGGGGAACATCGGTCTGATCAATGCGATCGAGCGCTACGACGTGGACAAGGGTTATCATTTCATTTCCTACGCGGTGTGGTGGATTCGCCAGGCTATTCTCAAGGCGATCTGCGAGAAGTCGAGGATGATCCGCCTGCCGCTCAATCGGGCCAACGAGCTCGTGCAGATCGACAAGGCGCGGAAGACGCTCGAAGGCGCGCGGACGGAGGACGAGGAGATCCGCGAGATCGCGCGGCTTCTCGAGATGGAGCCCGAGCATGTGGCGGATCTCGTGGCGGTGAGCCGCGATCTAGTGTCGCTGGAGTCGCCGGTCTTCGATGAGCGGGACTCGTCCACGGTGGGGGATTTCGTCGAGAATTCGGCTTATACCTCGCCCGAGGAACATGTGGTCGCCCAGAGTCTGAAAGAGGACATCAATGCGGTGCTCGAGACGCTTTCGGCCAAGGAGCGCGAGGTGATCGAGTGGCGTTTCGGGCTCAATGGTCGCAATCCTTTGAGTCTCAAGGAAATCGGTTCGCGCTTTAGTCTTACGAAGGAGAGGATCAGGCAGATCGAGAAGGCCGCTCTCCGGAGGCTGACGCTCTCGAACCGGGCCGAGGTGCTCGAGAGTTATGTCGCGTAACCAGCTCGTGTCTTTGTTGTTACTAAGGTAAGAAGGGCCGCGGCCGGCGTCGAAAGGCGCTGGGCTCCGGAGTTCGTCTCCGGCGGGGATCCCTCCTCCCCTCCCGCCTTCGGTCCTTTCCCACTTTGCCGCCCCGGTCCCTCCGCCGGGGCGGTTCTTATTGACTGGCCTTCGGCCCTCTCGCTATAGTGTTTCTGTCTTTGCGACCGTCGTATACCGGTATTACCCGAGCTTCCCAAGCTCGTGAAGCGGGTTCGACTCCCGTCGGTCGCTCGTCAAATAAAAAACCCCGCAAGCGCGGGGTTTTTTATTTGACGTGACGATTTTCGCGAGGCAGACTCCCGTCTGCAATGAGAAGCCCGGCCCTGCGCCGGGCTTTTTCGTCTATAGGCGCCGGCGGGGGCTGCGATGGTGGGCTCCGGTCGGCGAAGGCATATACTTTGAGGCGAGGTCTTGGCGAATTTGAAAGGTGGCAAGATGAGGAAGGGCTCGGCCGATGGCAGTCGTTTGTTCGGCGATTTCTTTGAAAGCGAAAGAAATAGCGCGTTGGTGCTTTTGTCGTGCGTGCTGTTTGCGCTGGTCCTCGCCAATTCGTCGCTTGGGCTTCGGATCTTCTCTTTGTTGCATCAGGACGCGGGGCTGAGTTTTGGCTTTATCAATATCGATTTTAGCATCGAGAAATGGATCAACGACGGTCTGATGACGGTCTTTTTCCTCCTCGTGGGACTGGAGATCGAAAGGGAGCTTTACGTCGGCGAGCTGTCGAATATTCGGGCGGCCGCTTTGCCGATCGTCTCGGCGATCGGGGGGATGCTGGTTCCCGCCTCCATCTACATGGTTTTCAATCTGGGGACTCCGTCTCAAAATGGTATAGGGATTCCGATGGCGACCGACATCGCCTTCGCCCTAGGGGCGATTTCGCTGCTTGGGAACAGGATCAGTCTGAATCTCAAGATCTTCCTCACGGCCTTTGCCATCATCGACGATATCGGCTCGATAATTTTCCTGGCCTTTTTCTATTCCCACTCGATAACGCTCGGCTATGTGGTTATTTCGCTGTCGGTCATAGCGCTTCTCGTCGTGCTGAACCGGACTAGGGTGAAATCCCTTATTGTCTATCTCGGGCTGGGTGTCGTCCTCTGGTACTGTCTGGCGAAGGCCGGGATTCATCCTACGATGACGGGCATTATCATCGCCTTCGCCATTCCCTATTCGAAGGCTTCCTACAATCCCTCTTTCAAGCTGCAGAACTCTCTCAATGTTCCGGTCGCCTTCCTGATCCTGCCGATATTCGCCTTCGCGAATACGGGCATCGTTCTCGACGCAGGGGTTCTTCGGAATCTGTCGAGTCCCTACGCCGCCGGGATCCTGTTCGGTCTTGTCGTCGGGAAGCCGCTGGGGATCTTCCTTTTCACGCTGCTCGGCGTGAAGCTCCTGGGGCTGCGGCTCCCGGCGAAGGCGAGCTGGGGTCAGATTTTCGGGATAGGCTGTCTTGGGGGTATTGGTTTTACGATGTCGATCTTCATGACGAATCTGGCTTTTTCGGATGTCGAAATCGTCAAGAACGCGAAGATCTATATTCTCTTCGCCTCGGTCATCTCGGGGCTCATAGGTTATGCAATTTTGCGCGGGGGAAGCGCGAAATCGAGGATGGACGGGGAGTCGAAGGAAGACGTCGTCGAGGCGGTCTAGCCTTCTATTTCGAAGTCGCGGCAGTTACCGGTGGGCTCGCGCTTTTGGGCGATGAGGCGGTCCACGCGGGCGCCGGGGGGGCCGATTTCGAGCCAGTCTTCGAAGTCGGCGAGGGCTTCCGAGCCGCCTTCGGCCCAGGTTTCGACGTCGCCGTTGTCGAGGTTGCGGACCCAACCTGCGAGGCCGAGGCTCCGGGCCTTGTGGGCGGCCGAAAAGCGAAAGCCGACGCCTTGGACGCGGCCCTGGACGATGGCATGGAGGGCTGAACGAGTGCTTTGGTTGATCCGGGCGGTCGGGGGCTGGTCCATGGGGCCTTCCTCCTGGTCGGGTTGATGGGGAGAGGGTAGTCCCTCCCTGGCATCCTGTCGAGTGAAAGTGGGGCCGGGGTCTCGAGGGGCGGGGCTGGCGGCGGGCGCGGGAGGGGCGGGGCGGGCAAGGGCCGTCGAGGTGGGGCCGGCGGAGGCGGGGCGGGGCGGGCAAGGGCCGTCGAGGTGGGGCCGGCGCGGGAGGCCGCTCTTCGGGCCCGGCTTGATTTTCGCACCCGCTTCCCGTACCGTGACGCCCATGGAACTGAACGAGGAATTCATCTCGGGGCTTTCGATCGACGAGGTCGCCATCATGAGGCGGATCGCGGCGGAGCTCTCGATCAGGGCGGAGCAGGTCTCCGCGGTCATCTCTCTCGTCGCCGAGGGTTGTACGATTCCCTTCATCAGTCGCTACCGAAAGGAGCGGACGGGGAGTCTCGACGAGGTGCAGGTGCGCGATTCGGCCCACCACTTCGAGAGCTACAAGAATCTCGAGGAGAGGCGGATCGAGGTCATCAAGGGCATTTTCGGTCTGGGGAAGCTCTCGGAGGAGCTCTTCGGCAACCTTAAAAAGGCCGCGACCCTCGCCGAGATCGAGGATATCTGGGGTCCGTACAAGAAAAAGAAGAAGACGCGCGGCATGCTCGCCGAGGAGAAGGGGCTGGGGCCTTTGGCGGAGATCATGCTCGCCGAGGACGAGGCGGCGGTCGAGGCGGCCGCGCCGGGCTTCGTGCGGGAGACGCCGGAAAAGCCGGAGCTTTCGGTGGCGACGCCGCGGGACGCCATCCAGGGGGCCATGGATATCGTGGCGGAGCGGATGTCGCAGGACCCGGAGAACCGTCAGGCGGTGAAGTCCTTCTACCTGAAGACGGGTCATCTGGTGACGAAGGGCGTAGGCGACGAAGCGAAGAGGGAAACCTCGACCTATCAGATGTACTGGGATTACGCCGAGCCGCTCAATCAGCTCCGGCCCCACCGGACGCTGGCGGTGAACCGCGGCGAGCGGGAGGGCGAGCTCGAGGTGAAGATAGAGGTGGACGAGGAGGGGGCGATCGAGGAGCTTGTGCATCGCGCCTTTATCCACAACCGCTACCATAAAGAGGCGATCGACGACGGGCTCAGAAGGCTCCTGTCGCCGGCGGTCCTTCGCGAGATCCGCTCGGACGCCTTGGAGGCGGCCGACGGCCACGGCATCGAGGTCTTCTCGGAGAATCTCAAGAATCTCCTCATGCAGCCGCCAATAAAGGGGACGAGGGTGCTTGGCGTCGACCCGGGTATCCGCACGGGGACGAAGTGCGCGGTCCTCGACGAGACGGGGAAGTATCTCGACTACTTCCTCATCATGCAGGAGCAGCGGCCCGACGAGGCGAAGAAGGCCGTCGCCGCGGCCGTCAAAAAGTACGACATCGCCCTCGTGGCGGTGGGCAACGGCACGGCGAGCCACGAGGTGCGCGAGCTGGTGGCCTCGACGATCAGCGAGAATTCGCTGGCCTGCGAGTTTACGGTGGTGGACGAGGACGGGGCTTCCGTCTATTCGGCCAGCGATGTGGCCCGCGAGGAGTTTCCCGATCTCGACCTCACGGTGCGCGGGGCGATTTCGATAGGCCGCCGCCTCCAGGATCCGCTCGCCGAGCTCGTGAAGATCGACCCCAAGTCGATCGGGGTGGGGCTCTACCAGCACGACGTGAACCAGAAGAAGCTCTCGGAGCAGCTCGACGAGGTCGTGGGCTCGGTGGTCAACAACGTGGGAGTCAATCTCAACACGGCCAGTCACTCGATCCTCCGCTATGTGTCGGGGATCAACGGGGGACTGGCGAAGAAGATCGTGAAGTACCGCGACGAGAAGGGGAAGATCACCGGGCGCGACCAGCTCCGCTCGATACCCGGTCTCGGCGACAAGACCTTCGAGCAGTGCGCGGGCTTCCTCAAGATCCCGGAGAGCGGGAATCCCTTGGACAATACCTGGGTGCATCCGGAGAACTATTCGCTGGCCGAGGAGATCCTCCCCATCGTCAAGGCTGGAGCCGATCCCAGCCACGAGCAGCGCTCCGCCCTCAAGGACAAGTACAAGGTCGGCGACACGACCATCGACGATATCCTCCTCGAACTCAAGAAGCCCAATCGCGACCCCCGTGACGGCTTTCCGAAGCCCATTCTCTCGAAGGGGGTGGTGAAGTTCGAAGACCTCCAGGAGGGGATGAAGATCACGGGGAAGGTGAAGAACGTGGTCGACTTCGGCGCCTTTATCGACATCGGCATCAAGGAGTCGGCCCTCATCCACGTTTCGGAGATGAGCGACCGCTTCGTGAAGGATCCCCTCGAGGTGCTCAAGGTCGGCGACGTGAAGGAATTCCGGATCATCAGTCTCGACATCGCCCGCAAGCGCATCGGTCTCTCGCTGAAGAGCGAGGGGGGGCAGGGCGGTCGGGGGGCGGCTCAGGGCCGCGCGCCGCAATCAGGGCCTGCGCGCGATCGCGCGGGCGAGCGCGTGCGCGAAGGCGCGGGCGAGGGGCCAGGCAGCGGAGCACGGCGCGTGGTGGTGGCGAGGAAGCCAGGCGAGGTCGGCGACGCTGGCCGCGGGGTCGCCGGTGGCGACTCTGGCAGCAGGGTCGCCGGTGGCGATTCTGGGCGCGACAACCGAGGGTCCGGGCGGCCTGCGGGAAGGCCCGAGAAGAGCTGGGAGCCGAGGCGGGAGAGGCCGGACAAGGAAGACGACGGGACGACTTACAATCCCTTCGCCGAGCTCCTCAAGAATAGAAAGAAATGACGAGACCGGCTCCCCGGAAGGGGGGCCTGGCTGTCCTCTTCGCCATGACCGCGCTCATCGGGGGCGGGGTCTTGGCCGCCGAGGGCGGGGCGGCCAGCGCCGAGGGGCAGGCTCAGGCTTCGAGGACCGCTGGGGCCTCGTCGGCATCAGGTGTTCCGAATGAGGCCGCGCCGGAGTTCGGCGTCTCGCTGGCCCATGCCCTCCTCGATCCGACTTGGGACGAGTCGAGGGAATGGGCTCCCGCGGAGGTCTTTCGCTCCGAGGGGAGGGCGATGGCCGCGGGGATGCTGGATATGCCCGAGGGTCGGCTTGCCGTCTACGCCCTTCTTCCGCCATCGCCGCGGGCCACGATCCTTTTCGTCCATGGTTATTTGAGCGAGGCCGCGGCCTTCGCGCCCTTGATCAAGCATTTTGCGGGCGAGGGTTTCGCGGTGCTCGCCTTCGATCTTCCGGGGCATGGGCATTCGTACGGCGCCCGTTTTACCGTGGGCAGCTTCCATGAATACGGGGATGCGGTCCTGGCTGTGGCAAGGGCCTCTGTGGGGCTCCCGAGGCCTTTAATCGGTCTGGGCCACAGTCTCGGGGGCCTGAGTCTCGCGGATGCCAGCCTGCGCGCCGAAGTCGATTCGTCTCCTCCCTTCGATTCGCTTCTTCTCGTGGCCCCGCTGACGCGGAGTTCCTGGTGGCCGGTCGTGCACGCGATCGCCGAGCTGCCGCACGAGGGGGATGGGCCCCTGCCTTTTTCCAAGGTGCCGAATTCCTGGGTCCTGGGCCTCGCCGCGTGGCGGACCTGGGCCGAGGAGGCTGTGCCTTCGCAGGTGCCTGCCCTAATCCTTCTTGCCGGCCGCGATACGGCGACCGATCCGGCCGATGCCGGGCGTCTTTTGGGGCGACTTTTTCCCAAGGCGAGGATGGAGACTTTGGACTGGATGGGGCATTGGGAGATCGAAAAGGCGAGGCCGGACTCCCGACTGCTTGGGAGTATTGACGGTTTTCTCGGTGAGATTTCGGGAGGGGACAGGTAGGAGACTGTAGGTGAGGGCGCCGTAGGCGAGGTTTCGGAGGCGCCGAAGGCTGGGGCGAAGCGCTCGGGTCGTGAGGGTTAAGGGCAGGGCTCGTGAAGCTTTTATGAAGCTTGGCGGCTTCGGCGGTGACTGTCCCTTTCAGCCTTGATATTCGCTTTTCAGCGTGCTAGGTTCTTGTTCACGAATTGAACAATCAATGCCTGTCGTGGCCTGGGTCTCCGTCAAATCGAGGGGATTCCGCCTGCGTCGGGATGGCAGAGATCCTGGGCGCAAGTGAGCCAGTTTCGACGGCAACTCGGGCAGGGATCGTCAAGTTCCCCATTTTTTCGGTCGCGTCCCTCGGCGCGAAGGACCGCTCGTGTCCGAAAGCCCCCTCGACAACTCCATTTCCTCAGAAATCGGCGATGCAGAGTTCGCTCTGCTCGACCGCGTCGGCAAGGCCTCCGCCCTGGGGGAAAGGCTGACGCAGCGGGAACTCGCCCGCTCCACGGGTCTATCGCTCGGCATGACGAACATCCTGGTGAGGCGCCTTGTGGAGCGCGGTTGGCTGGCCCTCAGGCGGCATTCGCCCAAGAACATCAGCTATTCCCTCACTTCGGAGGGGGCGGCCGAGATCGGCAGGCGCAATGTGGGGCGGCTCAAGCAGGCGACGCGGATCGTCGCGGCCTACGGCGAGCGCCTCGAGTCCTTCATCGCGACGGCCAAGGGGCGTGGCGCCGAGAGCGTCGTGATGGTGGGGCATAGCGAGGCCGATTCGATTCTCGAGGGGCTGTGCGAGCGCTACGGGCTGGCCTTTCTCAAAAGCGCCGACATCCAACGCGCCCAGAGTCTGGCCAGGAATCCGACGGTCGCCTTGGTCTTTGCCGAGGGAACGAGGGCCGGGGCGGAAGGGTTTTATCTGTGAAAAGATCTTCGGCCATCGCCTTGTT
>DATKTD010000231.1:0-12506 GCA_035531315.1 Rectinemataceae bacterium | reverse complement strand
TAGGGATGGACGCGGGTGCCGACGGTGAAGGTGGCGCGGGCCTTGCCGAAATCCAATATGCCCGAGCTCAGGCGATCGGTGCCGAAGTCCGGGTCGCGCTCGACGAGGGACAGGCAACGCTTCGGCTCCGTCCCGACCAGCCAGCGGGAAACGGATACGGCGTAGCAGCCGATGTCGTAGAGGGCGCCGCCGCCGTTCTCGATCCGGTTGCGGATATTCGAGGGATCGGCGTTGTTGTAGCCGAACCAGGCGTGGACGGCCCTGATCGCCCCGAGCTCGCCGCTTTGGATGATCTCCTTGGCGCGGAGCCACTGCGGATGGTAGCGGTACATGAAGGCCTCCATCAACAGAAGGCCCTTCTGCGAGGCGAGCTCCGCCATGCCCCGGGCCTGGGCCGCGTCCATGGCCAGGGGTTTTTCGCAGAGCACGTGTTTGCCGGCGTGGAGGGCCTTTTCGGTCCATTCGGCGTGGAGATCGTTGGGCAGGGGGATGTAGACGGCCTCCACCTCGGGATCGGCGAGAAGGGCCTCGTAGGAGGCGTGGGATCGTCGGATGCCGAAGCGGGAGGAGGCGGCCTCCGCCCTAGTCCTGTCACGGCTTGCTATCGCGACGATGCGCGCCTCGGCCAGGCGCGAAAGGGGCCCGTGGACCCTGAGCGCGTAGTGCCCGGAAACGGAAAGGATGCCCCAGCGGACAGCTTCCATGTAGCCTGCCTCCAATAAGGAATGTTGCCGCAAGTGTAATCCTCGAGCGTCGCCGCGTCGAGACGAAGCCCTCCTTGGCCCTCAGCGCGGGCGAGGGGCCGGGGGCGATCGGCGCGGGGCGATCGCCCCCGAATCCCCTGGCAGAGGCCTCTCCCGCTGGCCGTCATTGAATGAGGGCCTCGGCTCATGCGACAATCGGCCCATGGAAGACTTTGGCGGCCTCGGGCTGCATGACGCCGTGGCGAGGGGTTTTGCGACCCTCGGCTTCGAGAAACCGACAGAGGTGCAGGCCAAGGCCATACCGGCCCTCCTCGCGGGGCGGGACCTCCTCATGGAATCGGAAACGGGCACGGGCAAGACCTTCGCCTATCTCGCTCCGATCTTCGCCGCCCTCGCCGACGCGGCGAGCCCCGGCCGCGGGGTCCTGGCCCTCATCGCCGCTCCCACGCAGGAACTGGCCGTCCAGATAGGAAGGGAGGCGGAAAAGCTCGCCAAGGCCTCGGGAATCGAGGCGGGAATCGCCATCCTCCTCGGCGGCTCGCCGATCGCGCGACAGGAGGCCGAACTCAAGCGCGGCCCGCGCATCCTGGTCGGGACCCTCGGAAGACTCTCCGACCTCGCCTTCGCCCGGGTTCTCAAGCTCGGATCCCTCAGGTTCCTCATCCTCGACGAGGCCGATCGCCTCTTCGCCAAGGAGACGGAGGAGCTCTGTGGCCGTCTCCTCGAGGCCGTTCCCAGAAGCGCCCAACGCGTTCTCGCCTCGGCCACGATTCCGGCGAGGGTCCGCTCCATCACGGCTCCCTGGCTCCGCGACCCCATCCTCGTGGAGTCCACCTCGACCACCGTGCTCTCCGGCGACATCGAGCACTGGTGCTTCTATTGCGACTCGCGGAAGCGCCTCGACTTTATCCGACGCTTCGAGGCCTCCCTGCGCCCCTCGCGCTGTCTCCTCTTCCATTCGAACGCCTCTCGCCTCGGAAAGCTCCTCGAGACCCTGGAATCCTTCGGTCTTCCCGTCGCCGCCATTTCGGCCCGCCGCGACAAGGAGGAGCGTCGAGTCGCCCTCGAGCGCTTCGCGAAGGGCGAGCTCCGCTACCTCCTCACGAGCGACCTCGGCGCCCGCGGCCTCGACATAGCGGGGATCAGCCACGTGATTTCCCTCGACCTCCCCGAGGAGCCGACGGTCTACATCCATCGGGCCGGAAGGACGGCGAGGGCCGGGGCGAAGGGCGTCTCGATCGTCCTCGCCGACGCGGTCGAACTCAAGCGCGCGTCCCGCCTGGCCGTTAGGGGCGAGTTCGTCTTCAGGACCAAGGTCCTGCGCGAAGGAAAGGTCTTCGAGCCGCCGGTGGCCGATTTCTTCGCCCTCGTCGAGGAATCCGAGGAGCAAAGACAGAAGGCCCGCGGCGCGAGGCACGAAAAGGATCGATGAGTCCCGTCCCCATACGGTCCTTCCTTTCAGCCTCCCGCTCGATCACGGGCGAGACCGCGAGGGCCATGGCGAATCCGCCCTGGGATGGGGCGGAGGCGCGCATCCTCATAGTCAGGCTCTCGCCCATCCGAGACGTCGATCGCTCGAGCGCCCACCTCATCCTCTTCTCGGAGAGCCGTGCGGCGTTGCCGGGGGCCTTCATAGACTTCGCCTTCCTCCCCGATCGGGAGGACAGGAGCGCCCTCGGAGGAGACCCCTGGTTCTTCGGCGCGGCGAGCGGCGAATCCCCCGCGGCCTTCGATCTCGTATTCGTCTCCAATGCCTTCGGCCTCGAACTCGTCAATCTCCCCCGCCTCATGTCGACGGCGGGTCTTCCCCTCCTGGCCTCCGGGCGAGCCGGGCTTGAGGATTCGAAGGGGTCCCTGCCCATCATCGTCCTCGGAGGCTCCAACGCTGGACAGGCGGCCTCGATCGTCGACGGGGCCGGAGACAGCCTCGTCGACGGCCTCTTCTTCGGCGAGGGCGAAGGCGCGATCGGCCCCCTCGCCCGCATCTTGGCGGATCGCAAAAAACCGCGGGCCGAGCGCCTCCTCGCGGCGGCGGGCATCGAGGGCTTCTGGCCAGCCCTCCACCCCGAACGCAAGGCGAAGAGGAGGATTCTCAAGGGATCGCCACCGCCCCTCCTTTCCTTCCCCCCCCTCGATACACCCGAGGCCAAGACAGCCCGCCTCCAGATTACCGCGGGCTGCCCCGGCCATTGCTCCTTCTGTTTCGAGGGCTGGGACAGGCGGCCATATCGCGAACTCCCCCTCGAAACCCTCCTCGCCGCGGCGAAAGCGCTCCGGGCCCGAGCCGGCATCGAGACCCTCGAGGTCTACAGCTTCAACTTCAACACCCATGCCGAGATCTTCAATATCTTATATGAATTAGGCCGTATTTTTAAGAACGTCAACCTGATGAGCCAGCGCCTCGACATTCTGGCCGACACTCCTGGCCTCGTGGCCGCCGAGATCGCCGCGGGAAAGCGGAGCTTCACCCTCGGGGTCGAGGGCATCTCGCGCAGGATGCGCGCCTATTACAGAAAGGGCCTTCCGGACGAGGAGCTCGACCGACTCATCGCCCTCCTCGTCGCTCCCGGCGTGAGGGAGATCAAGCTCTTCTACATCCTCGCGGGCTTCGAGGACGGCGAGGACATCGCCGAGTTCGGCGAGTTCGCCGAAAAGCTCGCCAAGCGCCGCGCCGAGCGGGCGCCGGGGCTGAGGGTACTCGCCTCGGCCGGCTACCTCGTGCGTCTTCCGGGGACACCCCTCGGCCACGCCCCCCTCGTCCTCGAGGAGGGGACCTTCGCCGCCATCGCCGAGAGGCTCTCGGCCGTCTGCGGCCAGGCGGGTATCGAATGGCGGACCGCCGTCCATTTCGACGAATATTGCGCCGATCAGATCATCTCTATCGCCGGGGCTCCCCTCCTTCCCTGGTACGAATCCCTCGCCGGCTCTCCGACCGAACTGGTCTACGACGGAAGCCTGCCCCGCGCCCTCTGGCCCTCGCTCGAGTTTTTCGCCCGCTCCCATGGTCTCCTCGACTCGACCTTGCTCGGCGAGAAGGCTCAGGGACTTGCGCCACGCTTTCCCTTCCTGGATGCCGGGAACGATGGAACTGTCCTCCATAGGGAGTATCTCGCGGCGAGGGCCTTCATCGATCGGAAGGGCTGTCTGGGAGGGAGCTGCTCCGATTGCGGGGCCTGTCCCGATCCCGAATCACGCGTCTTCCTCACCAAGCATCGGATCAGGGCCGCCGCCGCCGGCATCGAAGGCCGCCTCGAGCGCCTTAACGAGGCCAAACGCGACTTCGCCCGGGTCCTCGTCCGCGTCGATAGGCCGCGCAGCCTCGCCGGGGCCTCGATCGTCGCCCAGGAAGCCTGGCTCCTCGGCAGTCTGGCTTCCGCCTCGGCCGAGGCCTGGCGCAGTGTCTTCTCCGCCCAGCTCCTCTCGCCCCTGCCTGGGGAGGACTACGGCGTGGCGGAGGGATCGATGGGCTGGTCGCTGTTCTCGCTCGATGGCCCCTCGGCCCGCGGCATCGAAGTCCTCGCTCGAAGCCGCGGACTCGAGGTCCTGGAAGATTATGCGATACCGGAGAGGCTCGTGGCCACGATCGAGCTCGGGGCCGAAGCCGCGATCCTCGCCGCCCCCTTCCCACCCTGGCCGGCGGCAGCCTCCGCGGCAGCAGCGCTCGCCGCCTCGGGCCGAGGCCGCGGAGAGGGGGGCAGTGATAGGGACAATATGGACGATGGCGTGATCGGGCGCGCGGCCACGCTGCGCGGCATCCTCGCCGCCTGGCTGGCCGATTCGCGCATCGCCGCGACGGAAAGACGTGTGGGCCGGGGCTGGGCCTTCGATATCGCAGCCCGGGACCTATCGCGCCGAGCCATACTTTCAGCCCTCATCGAAGGCGAAAAAATCACCCTGGCAATCGGGCCCAAGGCGCGGCTCGGGCGACTCGGCATGGATCGTGGCCCGCGTCTGGCCGCCCTCATCGCGGGGCAGGTCGAATTGTCGGAGCCTCAGTCGCCTTCATAGCGAGCCATGCTCGTCGGCGTCTCGAAGACCTCCACCGCCTCCAGGGGGGCATCGGGCAGAATGGCGAGTATTCCATCGAAGACATGGCGCGCGATCCGTTCCGCGCTCGGATCGTCGCGGAAGACCGGGAACTCGTTGAGATTGCGATGGTCGAGCTCGCCGACCACCTGCCTGAGCGCCGACTTGAGCTCGCCGAAATCGAGGATCATGCCCCCCTCCCCCAATTCCCGGGCCTTCGCCCAGGCCCTCACCCGATAATTGTGGCCATGGAGCCTCTCGCATTTGCCGTGGTAATGGGAAAGGAAATGGGCGGCGGCGAAATCGGCCTCGACACGAACATGGTACATGATCGCTCCTCCATGGAAGGGTAACTCGGCTCCCCGCAGCTGAGTAAGGGGGCTCGGTCGAGTCCCGTCACTTGAAGCTCTCACCAGGCTTTGATAGTCTTGTCCGATGGCAGTCCCGCTCTCCGTCCTCGCCTCTCGTCTCGATATCCTCGAATTGAAGGGAGGAACCGATGTCGGCATCGAGGGCCTCGCCTACGATTCGCGCGCCGTCGGCCCGGGCTTCCTTTTCTTCGCCCTGCCCGGTCTCCATGACGACGGCGAGCGCTGGATTCCCGCCGCCATCGCCGCAGGGGCCGTGGCCATCGTACATCGGAATCCCGTCGCAACTCCCCATCCCGGTGTCGCCTATCTTCGCGTGGCGGAGCCGCGCGCGGCGATGTCGCCCGCGGCCGACGCCTTTCACGCCTCCCCATCGCGCGCTCTCGCCGTGATCGGGGTCACCGGCACCGAAGGCAAGAGCACGACCGTCTATCTCATCTGGCAGCTCCTCAATCTCGCAGGCCGGCGGGCCGGATTCTTTTCAACCGTCATGACGGACACGGGCTCCGGCGAGCTCCCCAATCCCGAACACCAGACCACCCCGGAGGCGACGGCAGTCCAGCGAATGCTCGCCTCCATGCGCGACGCCGGCATGGAGTTCGCTATCGTCGAGGCATCGTCGCACGGCCTCTCGCCCCGCACCTCCCGCCTGGCCGACGTGGCCTTCGACGTCGGCGTCTTCATGAACGTCCGGCACGAGCATCTCGAATTCCATGGTAGTTGGGAACAATATCGCGACGACAAGGCCAAGCTCTTTCGGGCCCTCGACGCCGAGGTCCATCGCAAAGCCGGAACCTGGGGAAGCCGCGAGGTGCCGAGCTTCGGCGTTGTCTGCGCCGACGACCCCTCGGCACCCTATTTCGCGGCGGCAACCGGGCGCAAGACCTATGGTTTCTCCTCGAAGGGAGGGAGGGCCGACTGCTCCGCGCATTCGATCCGGAGCGACGAAGGCGGCAGCTCCTTCGTCCTCGAATGCCCCGAAGGCTCCTTCGACGCCAGGATAGAGCTTCCCGGCGCCTTCAATGTCGACAACGTCCTCGCCGCCCTGGCGACGGTCTCGAAGGTCGCCGGGATAAGCATGGCGGATCTCATTCCCCTTCTTCCGCGGCTCAGGCCGGTGCGGGGCCGCATGACCGCCATCAAGGCGGGCCAGCCCTTCGAAGTCATCGTCGACTACGCCCACACCCCCTCTTCGTTCGAGGCCATCTTCCCGCCTCTCCGCGAACGTGCCCGAGGCCGCATAATCTCCCTCTTCGGCTCGGCCGGCGAAAGGGACAGGGTCAAGCGTCCCCAGCAAGGCGCGATCGCCGCGCGATTCTCTGACATCGTCATCCTCTCGGACGAGGATCCCCGCGGCGAAGACCCCATGGCCCTTCTCGAAGAGATAGCCGCTGGCTGCCAAGCCGCCGGGGAGCGCGAAGGAGCCGAACCGGGCCGCCCATCCCCCGCCACGCGCCGAGGCGAGGGACTCTTCCTCATCCCCGATCGCCGCGCCGCCATCCGCAGGGCCTTCGGCCTCGCCCGGAAGGGCGACATCGTCCTCCTTCTCGGCAAGGGCCACGAGAATTCCATAATCTATAGGGACGGGGCCATCGCCTGGGACGAAATCGCCGAGGCGAGGATGGCCCTGGCCGAGCTCGGCTTCGCCGCCGCGAAAAACGCGTGACCGCCATTCCCGGCGGGGCGCCGAAGGCGGGACTCGAAGCCGGCCGCCTGAAAACCATGAATACAATTACCATATATCCGAGGCGTCATCCATGCCGACGAAACCAGGAGCTCTTATGAAACGCGTCGCCATCCTCTACGGCGGAAAGTCCGGCGAGCACGAAGTCTCGCTTCAGTCCGCGGCCAGCATCGTGCACCATATGGACCCCTCGCTTTTCGAACTACATCTTATCGCCATCGCGAAGGACGGGACCTGGATACTTCAGGGGCCGGAAGTCCTCGCGATGACCCGCGCCGATGGAGCCGCCCTCGTCGTGGGCGAGGGGCCGAGGGTCTTCGTCGCGCCTTCAGACGGGCTCATCGTGGCCGACGGAGCCTCGACGCGTCCCCTCCCCTGCGATTGCGTCTTTCCCGTGCTGCATGGCACCTTCGGTGAGGACGGGACCATCCAGGGTCTTCTCGAGGTGGCCGGTCTTCCCTATGTCGGTGCCCCGGTGATGGGTTCCGCCCTCGGCATGGACAAGGAAAAGGCCAAGAGGCTGTGGATGGCCGCGGGCCTCCCGGTGGTTCCCTTCGCCCTCGCCCGTCGCGACGACCTCGACTCCGCGGCGGCCCTCGAGGCCCTGTCGAAGGTGGTGGAATCCCGTTTCGGCTGGCCCGCCTTCGCGAAACCCGCCTGCGCCGGATCCTCTGTGGGCGCCTCCAGGGTCGATGGACGGGCCGATCTGGCCCGCGCCCTGCGCGAAGCCCTCGAGTGGGACGACAAGGCCCTCGTCGAGCCCTTCGTCGCCGCCCGCGAAATCGAATGCTCTGTCCTCGGCAATGGCGAAGCCCGCGCCTTCCCCCCCGGAGAGATCGTCTCCAAGCACGAGTTCTACGACTACGAGGCGAAGTACATCGATCCCGACGGGGCGGCCCTCATCCTTCCGGCCCTGCTTGGCGAAGGCGTGGCGGAGCGCGTCATGGACCTCGCCCTGCGGGCCTACAAGGCCCTCGATCTCGCCGGTATGGCCCGCGTCGATTTCTTCGTCGACCGGAAAAGCGGGGAAATTCTCCTCAACGAGGTCAACACGATTCCCGGATTCACCTCGATCTCCATGTATCCCAAGATGTGCGAAACGGGGGGGCTCCGATACGCGGATCTCATTGCGGAGCTCGTCGGTCTTGCCATCGAACGCTTCGAAGCGAAGGCGAGCCTACGCTATTCGTTTGCATGAATATCCATCGACTTCGATAAATATTCTACCAGTTTATAGTTTTTTTCCCCTGGCTCCGGGAAAACCTCCGTGTTACAATCACAGACCCCCAAGGGGGCAACGCGGACGCGCGTCCGCGCCGTCTCAGGCGTTGTTGCGCGTTCCCAGGAGGATTTTCCATGAAAAGCCAGGACTACATCGCCCTGGACGAGCGCTACGGCGCCCACAACTACCATCCCCTTCCCGTCGTCATCTCATGGGCGGAAGGCTGCCGCGTCAAGGATCCGGAAGGAAGGAGCTATCTCGACTTTCTTTCGGCATACTCCGCGGTCAACCAGGGTCATCGCCACCCGAAGATCGTCAAGGCGGCCAAGGATCAGCTCGACACGTCGACGCTGACGAGCCGGGCCTTCCACAACGACAAGATGGGGCCCTTTCTTAAGAAGCTCTGCGAATTCACGGGCTTCGAGACCGCTCTTCCCATGAACACGGGTGCGGAGGCGGTCGAGACGGCCCTCAAGGCCGCGCGGAGATGGGGAGCCGAGGTCAAGGGCGTCGAGAACGGCAAGCAGGAAATCATCTGCGTCGACGACAACTTCCACGGCCGCACCATCGCCGTGATTTCGATGTCCAGCGATCCCGACTCGACGGTCAACTACGGGCCCTATGTACCGGGCTTCAAGCGCGTTCCCTATGGCGACGCCAAGGCCATCGAAGGGGCCATCACCCCCAACACGGTGGCCATCATCGTCGAGCCCATCCAGGGCGAGGCCGGCGTCGTCACGCCTCCCGAGGGCTACCTCAAGGCCATCCGCGAGACCTGCACGAAAAACCGCGTCCTCTTCATCGCCGACGAGATCCAGACGGGCTTCTGCCGCACCGGCAAACGCTTCGCCTGGCAGCACGAGGGAGCCAGGCCCGACATCATGTGTCTCGGCAAGGCCCTCGGCGGAGGCATCATGCCCATTTCCGCCATCGTCGCCGATCACGAGGTGATGGACGTTTTCACGCCCGGCACCCATGGCTCCACCTTCGGCGGCAATCCCCTGGCCTCGGCCATCGGTATCGCGGCCCTCGAGGTCCTCGAGGACGAGAAGCTCGACGAGAATGCCCAGCGCCTCGGGACGATCTTCCGCGACGAGATCACGAAGATCCGCTGCCCGAAGATGAAACTCGTGCGCGGCAAGGGCCTCCTCAACGCCGTCGTCTTCGAGAAGGGTTTCGAGGCCTGGGATGTCTGCCTCGCCCTCAAGGAGGCCGGCCTCCTGGCCAAGCAGACCCACGGCAACATCATCCGCTTCGCCCCCCCCCTCGTCATCACCGAGGCGGAGTTGCGGCAGGCCATAGGTATTATCAAGACAGTTTTCGAGAAGATCTGATCGCGACCATAAAGGCCCGATACGGGAGGGGGCGTCGCGGAAGAATTTCCGCGGCGCCCCCTTTTTTTCCTTCGTGGTCTGCGGTCTATTTGGCGGCCGCCGAGAAATCCCCCTTGTCGATCTTGTCGAGGAGGTCGGCGGGCCCGAGGGCCACCCAAAGAACGGGTGCCTCGACGAAGTATTTCCTGAAGGCCGCTTGGAGTTCCCCTGGCGTCACCGCGGCCACCCTGTAGACATCGAGGAGCCAGGCGCGGGGGTCGCCGAACTGGATGACCGATCGCGCGATCTCCCCCGCGACCGCGGTGTTGGTCGTGATGGTGCTATAGGTCTCATTTATGAAGATCGTCTTGTAGACGGGAAGAACCTCGGCGATCGAGGCGCGGGGATAGCGGCCCTCGTTCGGCCCGGGGGCCACGCTCATGGTCCTGCCCGCAAGGAGATCGGCGGCCGCCTCGTCGAGATAGCCCTTCACCTTGTCGGGCACCGAGGTCTTGAACACGCTGATCGAGCCGTAATTGGCGCCGAAGCCCCGTACGACGGCCCCCGGCGAATAGGCCGCGCCGTATTTGTCGCGGAGGACATTGAAGAGGAGGTCGGAATACAGCCGCGCGGCCAGGCTCGCGGCCGCCCAGTCCGCATCGACGGGCGAAGGCGCTGCGAAGTCCCCTCTCAGATAGGCTATGCCCTTGGAAGCGGGGAATTCCTTTTCGACCAGACCGGCCTTCACCGCGCCGGCGAAGGATGGGGCGGAGAGGGGGATGGGGATGCCCCTGTCCGGCACGCTTCCGAAGGCTGCCTCGAGCTCCGGCTTGAGGGCCGCGGCATCGAAGTCGCCGACGGCGACGATGAAGAGCCGGTTGGCCGAGCGGGTCATCGTATAGCGTGCCTCGACCTTCGCGAGATCCATCGAGGCCAGGGACTCCGTCGTTCCTTCCGGCGTCGCGGCGTAGGGATGGCCGGAGAAGAAATCCTTGTTCATCTCGATGGCCGTCGCCTGCCAGGGGTCCTGGTCTTTCTTCTGGAGGGCGAGCTTCGCGTCCGAAAGGACCCTGTCGAAATCGGACTGGTTCCAGCCAGGGTCGTTGAAGGTGGCCGCCCAAATCGGGAGGAGCTTGTCGAAATAGCGATCGAGGCTCGTAAGGCTATAGGTCGAATACTCGAAGACGCTCGAGGTGGAAAAGGCCGCGCTCGTCTCGTCGAGGATGGCCCTGAGCCGCGCGTAGGGTAGCTCTCGTGAAGCGCGGGCCATGGTGCGCAGCATCAGCATCTCGACGCCGGCGTCGGCTGGGGCCGTGAGGAGGGTGCCGCCCCGGATCACGAGGCTGAGCGAGCGTACCCGATTGGCGTCGTTCCGTCTCACCACGACGGGGATGCCGTTCGAAAGCGCGAAGGTGGTGAAGGAAGGCGCGTTTTCCTCGGCGAAGGCCCCCGCCTTTTCCGAATCGAAGAGACCCTGGAGGGCGTCGAGGCGGACCTGGCCCGTCGAAGAGGCCGTCGTCGAAGGCTTTTGGGTCGACGGCAGGGCCTGGGCGACGAGAGCCTCGACGAGGACCATGAAGAGGAAGGTCGCGGAGAAGCGAAGAAGCCTTCCCGGCATGAGCACTTTCGACCGCATCATTCGCCCTCCTTCCCTTTCTGCCACCAGAAGGCGTCGGCCGGCGTGATAGTCTGGTAGCCGAACTCTCTTATCCGCTCGTTCATCGTCTTGTCCTTCGTAGCGTCTCGGGCGTTGACCCTTAGCCCCAGCACCGAGGGCTTTCCCAGGATGTACTTGGAGATGAGGGCGGAAATGTCGTCGAAGCCCACCTTCTGGCAATTTTCCTCATAATTGAAAAAATAGTCGCTCGAAGCCACGGACCACCAGAACACGAGGACTCCCGATACGAAGGAGGCCGTGTTCTCCATGCTGAGGAGGTTGTCGTCCACGAGCTTCCGCTTGGCCAAGGCGAGTTCTGCGTCGCCGAAGTAGGAGCGGGGGTCCTTGGCGACGAGGGCGAGTTCCTCCACGACGGCCTTCCGGAGTTTTTCGGCCCGGTCGAGGATGCCTTCGTCGGTGGCTCCGACATTCATGTAGGTATCGAAGGTGATCACGCCGCCGTCCCTCGCCGTGGGATAGCCGAAGTCGATGTATTCGGGGTCGTAGATGTCGGGCAACTTCTCCATCAGATCTTTTTTGAAGCGCCCCACGGGAGACCTCGTCAGGAAGAGGAGGACGTCGGCGACATAGCTGTCCTTGGTGTCCACGAGAACGTCCGGACCGCGCCATTCCAGTCGCACATTGTCCACGCCCTGGTAAAAACCAGAATCCCTATAGACGAGACGGATGCCGTCGGGGATGGGGGGCTGTGGAGGCTGACCGATCGCGGTCGCCGGGGCTCCCTTCCAGTCTCCGAACCATTTCTCCACCGAGGCGAAGACCTCTTCCGGCTTGACGTCGCCACCGACGAGGATGGCCGTGTTCGAGGGGACGTACCAGGCGGCCTGCATGGCCTTGAGCTGGGCCACCGTGGCGGCCTGCACGTTCGCCTCGGGTCCGTCGACATTCTTTCGCCAGGGATAGGTCGGAAAGGCCCGGGAATCGAGGGCGTTCTCGAAAATCTGGTCGGGATCTGCGTGATAGCCCTTGATCTCGTTGAGGACGACGCCCTTTTCGGTCTCGAGCTTGGCCGGATCGAAGACAGGATGGCGGACGGCCCAGGACCAGAACTGGACCCCATCGTCGAGTTTCGAGGAGGGGATGGTGATGTGGTATTCGATGTCCTGCGCGCCCGTCGAGCCGTTCCAATCGGGCACGCCGAGCGAATTGAGGGCGGCGGTGAAGGCCGCCTGGTTGGGATATTTCTCGTTCGAGGCGAAGAGGAGGTGCTCGTAGAGGTGGAAGAGTCCCGCGTCCGACCTGTCCTGGGCGCTCGCCCCGCCCCTGAAGGCGACGCAGATGGTCGCGAGCGGAACGGAGTGATTCTCGACGACGAAGACCTCGAGGCCGTTCGGCAGGGTCTCGTGGGTCGGCCGGCCCGCCGCCGCGGAGCTTTCCGCCGACTGATTGAAGGGGACGACCATTGCGACTATGGCGAAGAGGACGGCGACGCGAGGGAGAGGGTGGCGCCGCGACCGTTCAGCTGAGAGATACCCAGTCATTCGACCTCCTTGAGGCCGCCCTGCGCCATC
>DATKTD010000230.1:0-2918 GCA_035531315.1 Rectinemataceae bacterium | reverse complement strand
AAGGGCGAGGATCTGGCGGTCGAGGCGCTCGAGACGGTTCTGGACGGTGCCGCAGGAAGCCTTGAGCGAACGAGCCATTCCCCTGAGGCTCATGGAGCCGCCATGGCGGTCGCCGAGATCCCGGTAATCGATGAGTCGTTTGGCATAGTAATCTATCGAGAATGTTTGAGAGGAGAAGGTTCTCTCGCACGCGAGGCATCGGAAGCGTGGGACGATGCCGAAAGACTTGGTTCGATGAAAGCCATAGGGCCTGAACCACTCGGGGCCGGTCGGGTGAGTGTGGTTTTTGCAGGCCTTATAGGGGCAGAAGGGAGGTGCATGCATGAGGATTCTCCTTCGAAGCCGATTCGACTCCGAAGGTTCCTACGCTCACGCAACTCCTTCTTGATTCAAAATGCCATAATCTTCGTGACACTAAGCGCGGAATGCCTCACTTCCAGGCATTGGCCGCGTAGGCGTAGAGATCCTCTAGCTGCTTGTCCGTAAGGGCGGAGGAATCGTAGGCGGGCATCTGGCCGGCGCTTCCGTCGGGCATCGAGGGGGCGCGCACGAAGGCCGAAAAGCCGCCCAGGCCGGCGAGCTTGGTCGATTTCCTGACTGGAAGGGACGCGACGATCACGTTGCGTCCGTTTACGTGACAGCCCGAGCAGTTCGCGTCGAAGAGATCGCGACCCCTCGCGAACTCGGGGGAGTTCGGCGTGATCGCCGCGGACATGCTTTGACCCTGGAGGCCCGGCGCCTTGGCGCCGGCGGCGAGGGCCGCTGACGGGGCGTCGGGCTTTGTCAAGGAGACGTTCCGTCCATACATGATGCCCGCGCCGAAGTAGCCGAGGCCTATCATCGCGACGAAGGCCACGGCGAGAAGGACCACCAACCACGCGTTATGAAGCCTCGTCCTGCCGCCCAGAAGGACGACAGCCCCGAGGGAGAGGATGACGATCCCGGACAGGACGATTTTGACGACGATGGCGGGCATGAGGACCGCGTGGTAGAAGTGTATCCAGTCGAGGACCCCGAAAAGTATCGTCGGGAATACGAAGACGAAGGCGAGGATGGCCGCATGCCTGGCCGAGGGCTCGAGCTGCTTTTTCTTGAAGACGAGCGCGACGATGAGGAAGAGGAGGGCGCCGGCCGTGAGCCCTATGGGAATATGGGTCATGGGCGGATGAAGAGGGTCGTCGTAGCCGAGAAGCCTCAACAGGGAATAGATGGCGTCGATCATTTTTCTCACCTTGTCAGCGTGTTGGGATGCTCCAGGGCATCCATTTGCAGGCCTGCGAAAATGATAGTCGATATCGGCTCGTACTGGAACAATCGAAGCCCCGAATCGTTACCGCCCCCGAGGGTGCCGCCCCCGACATTCGCCCGCGCGACCACATTGGCCGTCGTAGGCGGCCGCCGGAGGATGACATTGCCGATCTCCCTCGTAGCGGAAGGTCCGGCGCGCTATCATTCATTGGACAGGAGGTTCCATGGGCGACCGAGGCGATTGGCCGAAGACGGAAAACGACGATCTCGTCAAGCTCGATTTCTTCACGGGGATAGCGGCATCGATTACGGGCGCCAAGACCTTGAGAGAGACCCTCCAGGCCGTGATGGACAACATCGGGCACATCTTCGCCCCCCGCAACTGGTCCCTCTTCCTCCGCGACCCGAGAAGCGGCGATCTCGCCTTCACGGTCGTCATCGGCGCCAAGGCCCAGGAACTGCGGGGCAAGAAGGTCGCGGCGGGCTCCGGAATCGCCGGATGGATCGCCGAGAGGCGGGAAGATGTCATCATCGAGGATGTCACGAAGGACCGGCGCTTCGATCCCGCCAGCGACGCCCAGTCGGGATTCAGGACCAAGTCGATAATCGGCGTGCCCCTCGTCTCGCGGGACAGGGTCTTCGGCGTGATCGAGCTCGTGAACGAGCTCGACGACCGTGTCTTCACCCGCCTCGAGCTCAGGATCCTCAGGACCATCGCCGACTTCGCGGCGATCGCGATCGAGCGCAGCTACTATCTCGAGGCCCTCAGGCGCCTGTCCATGGTCGACTCCCTCACGGGGATCGCCAATCGTCGCGCCTTCGAACGGATCCTCGAGCGGGAGAAGGAACGCGTCAAGCGCTCGGGAAAGGTCTTCAGCATTCTGGCCATCGACGTGAACGGTTTCAAGGCCATCAACGACAGCCATGGGCACCATGCCGGCGACGAGGTTCTCAAGCGCCTCGCGCGAATACTGGAAGCCTCCACGCGCCACATGGACTGCGCCGCGCGCGTCGGTGGCGACGAATTCGTCGTCCTCCTCCCCGACACCGCGCGCCCGGCGGCCGAGGAAGTGCGCGGCCGCATCGTCGAGGCCACGGCCGAATGGTCGGCCTCGGCCCAGTACCCTTTCACCATTAGCGTCGGCCTCGAGACGGGAGACGCGACGACGGCGGATTCGGTGCTCGCCGGAGCCGACCGAGACATGTACCTCGTCAAGCAGGCCCGCTTCGAGGAAAGGGCCGAAGACGTCGAGGAGAACCTGCACGACTTCCTGGAGGACGAGGTCCTCGACTCGAAGCGCTGAGGGCGAGGCCCTAGCTCGCGATCTCCTCGAGTTCGCGGTTCTTCGTCTCGGGAAGGAAGAATAGGACGATGAGGGCGCAGATGAAGGGAAAGAGCCCCATGAAGCTCACTGCCGAACCGAGGGCGGGCAGCCCCCTGCGCCCGAAGACGGTCGCGAGAACGCCGACTATCGTAGGGGCGAGCACCATGCCGATTCGACCGAGGGTGTTGTTCGTCCAGGCGCTCGCGCTGGCGCGCAACCTCGTCGGGAAGAGCTCCGCCGTCCAGGTCGAGCAGATCGTCAGGTAGGAAGTCGCGAAGAAGACGAGGAGGACGAGGGCGGGCAGCATCAAGGCCCGGGGAACCAGGAAGGCCGCGCAGGTCGAGG
>DATKTD010000229.1:0-3151 GCA_035531315.1 Rectinemataceae bacterium | reverse complement strand
TCTCGACTTCGGTTTCCGGGCCTGGCTCTGGGGCGAGGAAATCCACCTTTCCCAGTCCCTCCGCGTCACCTACGACGAGGGGCCCCCGGCGGAGGATTCGACGGTGGATGCCGACTACCCTTGGTTCTGGCTCAAGAACCTCGCGCCTCGCCATCGCGGCGATTCGGCCGTCCTCCCCCCTTCCCGCTTTTTCGAGTACCTCATGAGCCGCAAGGGCGGGGCTTTCCGCGCCCTCGGCGAATTTCGCGCCGCCCGCGCCTGGGTAGAGTTGAACCGCTACCGTTTCCGCCAGGACGCCGAAAGGCTCGTCGAACTCTGGGACGAGGAGGGAGAGTGAAGTTGGCACGAGGATCGTCGACGGGGCTCGTGGTCCAGGCCCGTCTCGGATCGACGCGTCTGCCGCGCAAGGCCCTCCTTCCCCTCGGCGGGGCGACCATGCTCGATATGGTCCTCGCCCGCCTCGCCCTCGTCGAGGCGGAGGTCCACATCCTCGCCACCGAGGCTTCGAGCCGCGACGCTCTCGCGCCGATCGCCGCGCGTCATGGTTTCGAGCTTTTTGTGGGTCCGGAGGATGACGTCCTCGAGCGCTACCGTCTCGCCATAAATGAATTCGGCCTCGAGCGGCTCATCAGGGCCACGGGCGACAATCCCCTCGTCTGTCACGAGGCGGCGAATCTCCTCATCTCGAGACACGAGAGCGAGGCGGCCGACTACGCGAGCTATGTCGGCCTCCCCCTCGGCATGGGGGTGGAGTTCGTTTCGGCCAGGGCCCTCCTCGCGGCCGCGGCCGCCTCCCGCGATCCCTACGAGCGCGAACATGTCTGCCCCCATCTCTACAACAATCCCGAGCGTTTTGCGATCGACCGCCCCGATGCCCCCGCCGAGTATCGCTTCGCCGACGGGCGGGTCACCGTCGATACCCTTCGCGACTACGATTTCGTCCGGGGGCTTTACGGGGCTTATTACGACGGCAGGCCCATCCCAACGGCGAAGATCATGGCGGCCATAATGAATCGCTCGGGCGGCGAGGGCCCCGAGGCCGCATGAAGCTGCGCATACTCGTCGTGCCCGCGGTGGCGAAGGGCAACGGATCGGGCCATATCGTGCGTTCCTTCCGCCTCGTCCGGGCCCTCGGCTCGGGATCGGCGGTCTATCTGCCCGCGACCAAGACGGATCGGAGCTGGAGCGCGGCCGAGCTTCGCCTTTCCTATACGAGGGAGATCGAAGGAATCCGCATCGTCGACGATCTGGCCACGGCTGGCTCCTGGGATCTCGTCCTCCTCGACCGTAGGTCGACGAGCGCCGACGAGCTCGGCTTCTGGGAAAGCATGGCGCCCGTGGTCGCCCTGGACGAGGGTGGCGAGGCTCGATCTTCTGCCTCCTACCTCATCGACATCCTTCCCCGCCTCGATGCTGTCGGCGCTCCCGGGGACCCCGCGGGAGCCAACCGCGCCTCCCTCGGCTTCCTCGACCTCCCCTTGAGGCGTCGCGATCCGCCTTCGGCCTTCCGCAAGATCCTCGTAAGCTTCGGCGGCGAGGATCCCGCCGGCCTCGCCCTTCCTCTCGCCCGGAGCCTGATCTCCCTCGGCCTCGTCGAGGCCAAGGATCTCACGCTGGTGTCCGGGGCGCTCAGAAAAGGCGCTCCCCCAATCGGCCTCGAGGACGTCACCGTCCTCGGGCCCGTGCAGGACCTCAAGGAACACCTCCACGCCTGGGATCTCGTCTTCACCCAGTTCGGCCTCACCGCCTTCGAGGCCGCCTGGTCGGGCTGCGGCGTGATCCTCCTGAACCCGAGTTCCTATCATAAGGCCCTCTCCCGCAGGGCCGGCTTTCCCGAGCTGGGGGTCGGCAAGGTAGAGCGCCGCGCCCTCCTCCGATGGATGGGCGATGTCGAAGGCGTTCTCGCTCGCATTGCCGCCATCTTGCCCGAGACCCCCGAATCCCTCTCCGGCCTCGTCTCCGGTCTCGAGGCGAGCGGCCCCGTCGTCTGTCCCCTCTGCGGCAGCAGGGAACGCCATGCAGTCCACCGCGAGGCTTCGAGGAGCTATTTCCGCTGCCTTACCTGCGGGATGCTCTATCTCACCCGCTTCGGTTCCGAGCGCGTGGCTCCCTATTCGAGTTCGTATTTCTTCGAGGAATACCGGAAGCAGTACGGCCGGACCTACCTCGATGACTGGCCGACCCTCGTCGCCCATGCCGCTTCGCGCCTCGATGCCATCGAGGGCCTCGCCGAGAAGTCGCTCGGCCGCTCCTCCGCCCTCTCCCTCCTCGATGTTGGCTGCGCCTACGGTCCCTATCTCGAGGCGGCCCGCGCCAGGGGCCACGAAGCCTATGGCATAGACATCTCCGTCGACGCGGTCCGCTTCGTGCGCGAGGACCTTGGTCTGCCCGCCGTTGCGGGCGATTTCTCGGACCCCAGGGTAGCCGGCAGCTTCGGAGGTCCCTTCGACTGCATTTCCCTGTGGTATGTGATCGAGCATTTCGAGGACCTCGAGGCCGTTCTCAGGAATGCCTCGGCCCTGTTGCGGACGGGTGGCATCCTGGCCTTCTCCAGCCCTTCGGGCGAGGGCGTCTCGGCCCGCTTCGCCGGCAAGGCCTTTTTTTCGTCGAGTCCCGAGGACCATTTCACCATATGGGAACCCTCTCGGGCCAAGGTCGCCCTGGCCTTCTACGGCTTCAGGGTCGAGCGGATCAGGGTCACCGGCCATCATCCCGAACGCTTCCCCTTTTTCCGCGAAGGCGGCATGATGCGCGGGCGCCTGCGCGCACTCGGCCTCCTTATCTTCGGCGCCCTGTCCCGCGCGCTCCAACTTGGCGATACCTTCGAACTGTACGCCGTAAAAGTCGGTCAGGCGGGGGAGGGCGGCATTCCCCCCTCGGACCAAAGCGGAAACGAAGGCTTGGAAAGCGGCGTCGGCATCGTCGGCCGTTCCGGTGGCGATCGCATCAAACAATAAGGTGGAGCGATGACTGTCTTCATTCTCGGCGCCGGCGTCATGCAGTTGCCCGCCCTCTCTCTCGCGAAAGAACTCGGTTGGACAACCATAGCGGCCGACGGCAACCCCCAGGCCCCCGGGGCCGGAGTCTGCGATCGCTTCTTTGCGATAGACCTCAAAGATCGTGAAGGTCTCCTGGCCGCTGCCCGTGAGGT
>DATKTD010000228.1:0-8983 GCA_035531315.1 Rectinemataceae bacterium | reverse complement strand
CTTCCTGTTCGTCGGCCTCTTCAATGCCCTCAGTCTTTTCACTCTCTGCGCCTTCGTCGTCACGAGTCAGCGGCTCCTCGGAGGCGCCTCGCGCGCGAGGCAGTTCTTTCTGGGCGGGCTCGTCGTCATGGCCATCCTCCTCGCGATGGCCGTCGCGGCGCCCGAGCGTTGGATCCGCGTCGTCCTCGTTTCTCTCGCGATCGCGGCGATATGCGGCTATGCGGCCGTCTCCGTCCTGGTGAACGCCCGCCGCGCGCGGATACAGAACGGCCCGGGCATTCTCGCCCTCGCCTACGGCATGGGCTGCCTGTTCTTCCTCGCGAGGGCGGTCTTCAATGCCCTGCCTGGCGGAACCGCGATCCTCGGCCTGGACGGAATGGCGGCCGACGCATTGACCGATCTTGTGATAATTGTTCTGTTTTCCTCCTTCGACGTCTCCCTCCTGGTCATCCTGATGGTGAGGGTCGAGCGGGAGGTCACCGACAAGATCAGCGAGCTCGCCGAGAGCCGCAACAATCTCCAGATCCTCTATGACGTGTTCGCCGAGACGGCCGGCTCGATAGATCTCGAGGAACTCGTCCCCAGGCTCCTCGACCTCCTCCACGTGAAATTGGGGGTCGACGCCTCGGCCTTCTTCCTCCTCGATCAGCGCGGCGACGAGCTGAGCCTCGTCGCCCAGCGCGGGCTCAATCAGGAAGGCATCGCTGCCCTCCTGCATCGACAGAAGGGCACGACGGTCATCGATCTCGCCTTCGGGGAGGGCCGCTCCGTCATGAAACCCCTCCTCGAGTATCCCGAGGGCGAACTCAAGGAGGCTCTCCGCTCCCTCGATCTGGCGATCTTCGCCGCCTTTCCCATCGCGGCCAGGGGCGAGATGCTCGGCTCCCTGGGCGTCTCCTTCAAGGACGCCGCGGCCCTCGACGGGGCGAAGACCGCCCTCTTCGAGACGATGGCGCGCCAGCTCGGCGCCGTGGTCCGCGCCGCCACCCTCCACGCCGAACTCGAGCGCGCCAACGCGCGGCTCGACATTCTCGCGAGCACGGATTCCCTCACCCATCTGGCCAACAGGCGCACCGCCCTTCGCGTCCTCGAGCGCGAGATAGCCCGGGCGAAACGGATGCGCTCCAAGGTCGCCGTCGTCATGTGCGACCTCGATCATTTCAAGCTCTTCAACGATCGCTACGGCCACGAGTGCGGCGACTTCGTCCTCGCCCAGACGGCGACCATCATCGCCGAATCGCTGCGGGCCACCGATCTCGCCGCCCGCTGGGGTGGCGAGGAGTTCCTCATCATCCTCGGCAGCTCCGATCCGGAGGGCTGCGTCGGTCTGGCCGGTCGCATTCGCAGGAATGTGGAATCGGCGTCCTGGGAATATTCCGGCGAGCAGCTTTCCGTCACGATCACTTTGGGAGTGGCTATCTGCCCCCCCGAGGTCGGCAGCGACGCGGCGATAGCGAAGGCCGACCAGGCCCTCTATGAAGGCAAGAGGCAGGGTCGCAATCGCGTCGGATTCAATTCCTGCTCGGACATCCCCGCAGTCGTCTTTGACCAAAAGGGAAGCCAAGGCAGGCCCGAGGAGGAACCCCTCGATCTCCTCCCCGCCGACGACGAGGATTAGCCGGCCGGCCTGGGGATTGTCTGGTCCTGTCCATTGGCGGGGACTGGTTTAGAAATTAAAATTTCTATATATATAAAATATGCAGAAGCTAAAACAGCGGCTACTGGTGAATATCCTGTCGCTGCTCTTCGTCCTGACGGTCGCGGCCGGTGGCTTTTTCTTCCGCGAGTTCGGCCTGGCCCTCGCCGCCCTCATGGTCACCGCCATCGTGCTGGCGGTCTCTTCCCCAAAACCCCGGAGCTTTTGCTCGGCCGTCTGCCCTCGGGGTCGGGCCCTGGGTTTCGCTCTCCGCCCCATTTCCCTCGGCCTATCCCTTCCCCGCTTCCTGTCCTCCCGGGCCTTCAGACGTTTTCTCTGCGGCACGACGATGTTCCTCGTCTTCATGAGCCTCTTCCAGGTGGCGCCCGGCGTGTCGGTTGCCGAATGGGCGGGCATGGTCTTCTGGACCCTCTGCCTGGTCACTCTCAGCCTCGGCCTCATCCTCGGCATCGTTTTCAGGCCGAGGGCCTGGTGCGCCATCTGCCCCCTCGGCACCCTCCAGGACACCATCCGCGAAGCCAGACAGCGCTCGGCGAGCTGAGACCCCTCGAGGTAGGGGCTCGGGCGCGGCCGCCCGGAATCCTCCGGTCAGCCAGGCGGCCCCCGCTTGACCGCGGCGCCCCTCCTCCCTCGTTCATTTTTCCTTCGAGAACTCCATCACCCTGGCCCCGCCGACATCGCGGTCGCCGAAGGCCAGGCCCGAGCCCTCGGCCCAGGCGGCGAAGTCGACCTTCTTGTATTTTTCATACCAGCCGCCCTCGACGGCCTCGACGAGGGAGAGGAAAGGCGAGAAGGCCCTGTCGTGATCGATGATGACGACGCTCTTGCGGGCCGCCCTGGCGAAGCGCCCGAGCATCGCGATCTCCTCCTCGGGGGGGAAGAGATGAATGGCGAAGGCGACCATGATCCTGTCGACCGAGTCGGGGGGCTCGTCGAAATCGAGGACGCTCTCGTTCTCGAAGGGATCGGCGACGGCCTCCCCGAAGGCCGCCTTCCAGCGCAGCCTCGCCCTTCCCAGCATACCCTCGGATTGATCGCGGCCCCTGTATGTGGCGCAGCGGCCGGCGATCGCCAAACCCAGGCTGCCCGAACCGCAGCAGTGCTCGAGCACCGAGTCGGCGGCGAAGCGCCTCTTTTCGGGGTCTATGGCCTTGAGGGCACGATCGATCGACCTGCCCGTGTTGCCCTCGACGAAGCGATACCAGGGATGGAAGCCGTCGTAGAAATTGCGCATGCCCGAGGGCTCGCGATGGAATCCCATCTTCAGTCCTTTCTCTCCTCCGGTTTCGAGCTGAAGGCCTTTAAAAGCAGGAGGTCGTAGATGATTTTGAGGCCGCCCGCCACGATGAAGGGCAGGTTGAGCGTCGAGGCCCCCGACACGAGGAGGCCCGAGAGCGAGGGCGACACCGAGGCCCCCGCGGTGCGGGCGATACCGGTGACGCCCGCGGCGGCCGAGCGCTCCTCGGGTGTCACGACCGACATGGTGTAGGACTGGCGGGTGGGCACGTCCATCTGGCTGATGCTGAAACGCGCGAGGAGAACGGCTATCGCGAGCGGCAGGTTGGGCATCAGCGGAACGAGGATGAGGAGGACGTTGGAGGGCAGATGGGTGAAGACCATCGTGTTGACGAGGCCGAAGCGTTTGGCGAGACGGGCCGCGGAGAGGGCCGATATGGCGGCGAGGATGTTGGCGCCGAAGAAAAGACTGCCTATCACGCCGGGCCCGACGCCGAAACGCCGGTGGAACCACCAGGCGACGATGCTTTGGATGACGAAACCGCCGGCGAAGGCATCGAGGGAAAAGAGGGCCGAGAGCTTGGCGACGACCTTCTTCGATTTGCCGAGGCCGAGACGGCCGGCTGGGGCGGTCCCCTTCGGCGCCTCCACCGCCCCCGAAAGGAAGAGGAAGAGGATGGCGAGGAGGGGGCCGAAGGCCGCGTAGGCGAAGACGAGGACGCGGTAGCTCTCCAGGGCTCCCATGCCCCCCGTCTGCAGAAACTGGGCCGTCCAGCCGCCGACGAGGGCTCCCGCCGCGGTCGAGAGGGATCCGACCAGATTGTAGCGGGCGAAGATGTCGGTGCGCCGCTCGTCGGGGAGTATCTGCGAGAGGGCCGCCTGCTCGATGGCGAGGAAGGGCCCGACCTCGTTGCCCGAGGGGCTGATGACTCCTATCGTCGCCGCGACGAGGAGGACGAAGAAGTCGCCGCTCAGGGCGAAGCTCACGCCCGCGCCGGCAAGGAGGAGGGCTCCCGTCATGAGCATCCTGCGTCGCCCTATGCGATCGGCCCTCGTCGTTATGAAGAGCGAGACCACCGTGTCGCCCGCGAGGGTGAGGGTGAGGAGGAGGCCGATCTTCCATTCGTCGAAGCCGAGGGCGGCCAGATACAGGACGAGGACGACCGAGAGAAAGCCGTAGGAAAACATCCTCGCCGAGCGCGTGGCGAAGAGAAAGAAAATGTCACGGCTGTCTTTGACGGATTTCAGGATAACGCCTCCGTGGGAGAATCGGCCGCGGAAGCCGCGGAGTTCGCCATTCTTGCGCCTAAGGCGGGGGGATTGCAAGGAGGGGACTCAAGGAGGCCTCTACACCGAACTGCCGAGGACGGCCCCGCCTATCATCGGCACGAGCCAGACGAGCCAGACGAAGATGCTGAATCGATGGAAGGAGCGGATGGCCTTCTCGTCTCGCCGGGCCAGCACGATGGTCGCCCAAATCGCGTGAAAGAGCATGAGTACGATGGCGGTCATTCCGGTTATCCCGTGGATGGTCGATTGGAACATGCCTCCGGCGAGGACGGCCATGGCCCCCGTTCCGGTGCTGTCGCAGACGAGGCCGAGCCAGAACACGAGGGCATGCCACCATCTCAGGCGACCCCCGATCCTCTCGGCCCAGACGCCCACCGTATAGAAGGCGAGGGCGGCGAAAATGAAGCTAATTGCGATAATGAGTGTGGGACTGGCGCTGCTCATTGTTGGCTCCTGGTTTTGGATTCTCCGCTCCGAGGCACCGTCGCTTTCGGGCTCGGCCTCGAGGGGGACAGGTCTTCGGTTTCTCCTTCGGCGAGCTTCGCCACGAGGCCGAAGGCCTCGCCGACGAGCTTCCTCTTGGTAAGCGACAGGGGGGCGAAAAAGGCCTCGACCCGCTGTCGCACGCCTTCATAGGCCTTGGCGAGGGCCTTTTCGCCGCGGGCGGTCAGCTTCACGCGGGCGATCCTTCGATCCTCGCCGTCGCGCTCCCGGATGGCGAGTCCCTTCTCGACGAGGCGCTCCACGTTGAGCGAAAGCTGGGACTTGGCCATCCGACAGCCTTCGGCCGCCTCGGTTATCGTCGAAGGGCCGATGGCATGGAGGTAGCCGAGAAGCTCGACGGCCGGCATGCCGAGCTCCGGACCGGGCGAGAGCGCCCGGAACAGGGCGCCGCGAAAGACTCCATGGACCCTGTAGACGAGGTGGGCCAGATCCTCCTCGGGCACTTCGACGGCGACTGTTTTGGCCATGCTCTACTCCAATCCCGGGGGCGCGGCGCCCATGGCGCCCATGGCGCCACGAGCGATCCCGGACGTTGGAGCCGCCTCGACCTTGGCCTCGGCCCTCTTTGGCTTGGCTGCAGGGCCGGACCCGAGCCTCGCCTCCTCCGGATTCTTCGAGCGGCTGCCCCTGATCCAAAAGCTCAGCACGAGGGCCAGGATCGATACGCCGGCGAGGACATGGAAGGCGATGGAATAGGCCGACGACTTGTCCTGGATCGACGCGACGATGCCCCCGACGGCGGCCGCGGCGATGTAGACGATCCGCCTCCCGTAGGTATCGGAGAGCTTGGCCATCAGGGGCGTCCCGACCAGGTTGAAAAGGACGTAGATCGAGAACAGGAGGGCGAGATCGCGCTCCGTCGCCCCGAAATCGGCCTTCATCGAGGGGATGACCGGACCGAGGATCGCGATGTCCATGGCACCCATGAGGACGCCGAGGAAGAGCACCGGCATTAGGGGCCCGCTTCGCGCCCCACCGCTTTCTTTCATGAAGACTCCCGTAAAAGGTTAACCGCATATAATGTTAACCAGATTAACGATCTCGTCAATATATCGACATGCCTCAGGGGAGGCAAGCCGCGGCCTCGGCCACCTCCTGTCCCTTCGGCCACCCTCCTGTCCGAGGCGCCGGTTCCGGACCTTGCTTGTTGGGGAGGCCGTGCTTACCTTGAACCAATGACACATACTCATTGGAGGAATGATGGACATGCTGCCTGAGATTTCCGCGCGCAGGGCGCGCCGCGGCATCGCCGCCGATCCCATACCCGACGAAGTGACGACGAGACTCCTCGAGGCGGCCAGCCTCGCCCCTTCCTGTTTCAACAACCAACCCTGGCGCCTCGTCGCCGTTTCGGGCGACAGGCTGGAGGAACTCAAGGCCACGCTTACCGAGGGCAATCGCTGGGCTACGAGGGCGCCCCTCATCGTCGGCTTCGCCACGAAGCCATCCCTCGATTGCCGGCTCGAGGGGGGAAGGGACTACGCCTACTTCGACCTCGGCATGGCCGCGATGGCCTTCATGCTCCAGGCGACCCGCGAGGGCCTCGTCGCGCATCCGATAGCCGGCTATTCGCCGGCCAAGGCGGCCAAGGTCCTCGGCCTGGAGGAGGATCTCGTCCTCGTGACCCTCGTCGTGGTCGGAAAGCCGGGCGACGAGTCCCTCCTCGCCGAGTGGCAGCGTGCCCGCGAACAGGGCCCTCGCGAACGGAAGCCCCTGTCCGAGCTGGTCTTCAGGGAGGCCTACGGGAAGGCTTGGGTCTGAGGCTAGACCGGATGGCCGCCGGAGCCCGGTGTCGGCGGCCGAGCGGCCGTCTTTCGCTCGTCGCCCGCGATCGCCGGTTGCGTCCGCAATCTCCCTATCCTACACTGGGGCCCTCAGGGAGGCTTCATGAAGGATCTCGGGTCGATGCTCGTCGGGAAGGATCCCTTCTCCGAGCTCGTGATCGGCAATACTGCCGTCGTCCGCGCGATGATCGAGGGCGGCGTTCGCGTCGTCACCTCTTATCCAGGTTCTCCCACGCCGGAGATCGCCGAGGCGATCAAGGCGATCCCCCGGGAGCGCCGTCCGTTCCATTTCGAATTCTCGACCAACGAAAAGGTGGCCCTCGAGGTCGCCTTCGGGGCCGCGATGAATGGCCACAGTTCCGTCGTGTTTTTCAAGAGCGTCGGCCTCAATGTGGCCGCCGATTCCTTCGTGCAACTCTCTCTCATGAAAATACTGGGAGGGATGGTCGTCATCCTCGGCGACGACCCGGGCGCCAATTCGAGCCAGAACGAGCAGGACAACCGCCATTTCGCGAGAATGGCCGCCATCCCCCTCCTCGAGCCCGCCACCGCCCAGGAAGCCTACGGTATGCTCCTCGAGGCCCTTTCCATCGCGAGACGGGAATCGAGCGTCGTTATCCTCAGGTTGACGACCCATGTCTGCCACGCCAAGGAGAGGGTCCACTTCGGCGCCTGGGACGAGGCAGCCCTCGACCCCAAGCCGCGCTTCGACCCCGACGCCGCCAACTACATACCCCTAGCCGCCACGGTGTTCCCGCTCAAACGCGAGGCCCTGGCCCGTCTCGAGCGGCTTCGCCTGGAATTCGATCATAGTTCATTGAATCGGGTCCTGCCGGGCAGCGCGCGCCGCGGGATCATCGTCGCGGGCACGGCCAGGCTTTCGCTCGCCGATTGCCTCGAGGGCGTGGCGGACAGGCCTTCCGTCCTCGAGCTCGGCAGCATCCATCCCCTGCCGCGCGGCATCGTCAGGGACTTCCTCGCCTCCCACGAGGAGGTGAAGATCCTCGAGGAACTCGACGCCGTCCTCGAGGGGGACATCAAGTCCCTGGCCTACGACGCGGGTCTGCGGACGAAAATCGTCGGCAAGGTCGATTCCGAGGAATTCCTCGGCGAGTACGTGCCCGAAAAAGTGCGCGCAATATTGGAGGCGACCTGGCCCGGACTCCTCGTCCCCCTGGCCGCGAAGGCGGTGCCGAGCAATCCGCCCGGGACGCGCGAAGAGCTACCCGCGCGCCCGCCCCAGCTCTGCCCGGGTTGCGGCCACCGTTCGGCCTTCTTCGCCATAAAGAAGGCCCTTTCGCCCGAGGACATAACCGTGGCCGACATTGGCTGCCATACCCTCGGCTATCTCGAGCCCTACCGCATGGGGCAGGTCCTCCTCTCGATGGGCCACTCGACCTCGACGGCCTCCGGTTTCTCCCTCTTCAACGAGGAGAGACGGGTGCTCTGCTTCCTCGGCGACTCGACCTTCTTCCACGCCGGCATGCCGGGAATCGTCAATGCCGTTCACAACTCGCACAACGTGACCCTCGTCGTGATGGAGAACGGGACCACCGCGATGACCGGCCACCAGGATCACCCGGGGGTGGCCCGCAACTTCGACGGAGAGGCCCCGGCCATAGGCATTCGCGCGGCCCTCGAGGGGCTCGGCGTCACGAACATCCGGGAGGTGGACGCCTACAAGCAGAAGGAGCTTACGGCCCTCGTGAAGGAGGCCATCGCGGAAAAGGGCTTCAAGGTCATCATCGCGCGCCATCCCTGCATGCTCAAGTTCAGCCGGGAGGCCAGGAGAAAGCCGGGCTGGAAGGCCAGGCACGTCGAGATAAACCAGGAAGGCTGTTCCCTGGCCCGGGTCTGCGTCTCGGACTTCGCCTGCCCGAGCTTCCAGCGCCGCTCCGACGGCAGCATCGAGGTGCACAAGGATCTCTGCATAGGCGACGGTTCCTGCAAGCAGGTCTGCCCCTCCGGGGCGATCACCGACGAGGGGGGCGCGAAATGAAGGTTTTCAACGTCTATATGACCGGCGTGGGAGGCCAGGGCATCGGCCTCCTCGCCGAGCTCCTCGCGAGGGCCTCGGACCATGCGGGCCTGGCGACGAAGGGATGCGACACCCATGGCCTGGCCCAACGCGGGGGCATGGTGGCGAGTCATCTCAGGATTGGGGAGGGAGCCCACTCGCCCCTCGTCGAGGCCGGTCGCGCCGACCTCGTCGTGGCCCTCGAGCGGCACGAGGCTCTTCGCGCCCTGCGCACGATGCTCGTGCCCGGGGGAACCCTCCTGTGGTACGACGCCTCGTGGCAACCCCTCGATGTCAGACTCGGCAAGGCTCCGGTCGTCGAGACCGACGAGGTATTCGTCGAGGCCAAGGCGAGGGGCTGCGAGGCGCGGAGGGTCTTTCTTGAAGACCTCGACGATCCGCGCAGACAGAACATCGCCCTGGTCGCCGAGATCGCGGCGGCCGGTCTCATGCCCGGTGTCGGTCCCAGCCACTTCAAGGCCGCCCTGGGCGACC
>DATKTD010000227.1:0-2431 GCA_035531315.1 Rectinemataceae bacterium | reverse complement strand
CGTCTGCGACGAGGACTCGACGATGGAATGCAAGGTCGGCACGGTCAAATACTTCAGGGAGATCGAGGCGCGCAATTTCGACAACGAGCTGAGCTGAAGCCTCCCGGCGCAGGGCGACAGACGACATGCCGAACCGCTTCGTGCAGGCCATCAGATCGGGCCGGATCGACAGCGTCGACGATCTCAAGACCGCCTTCCGCGAACTAGCCCTGGCAACCCATCCGGACATGGCGCGGGCCCGGGCCATGGGCCACACCGATCCGGGCGAGGCCTTCATCGCGGTGCGGGCCGAGTACGAGACCGCCCTCGCCAACTTCGAGCGGCACCGCTTCGGCGCCTCGATGGCCCGGCGCGGAAGGGTCGGGGCATCGGGCAGGGACCTCGGCGCGGGCGGAGACCTCGGCTCGGGGGGCGCTCGAGCCGCCTCGGTCGGCGCGGCCGAGCTCTGGGGCTGCCTCTCCCTGATGCTCAAACGGGGCTTCCCCAAAGAACCCCGTCACGAAAAGGAAATCCTCCGCTACGAATACGCCCGCTGGCGCCTCCGCGGCGCCCTCCAGGCCCTCGGCCGCGAAGCCGGCAAATCCCTCGACCGCGAAGCCGAACTCTCCCGGGAGGAGCCCCGGGGCACGACCGATCCCGCCCGGCTCTTCGACGCGGCCGAGTCCGAACTCATCGCAATTAAAAAGACCTTCCCCAAGAGCCTTTCGGCCCTCCTGTCCTTCCTCCGCAAGCTCGCCGACGAGGACCTCGCCGGCCATCCGGCCATGCGGGTCGCCCTCGTCCGCGACCTCGACGCCCTTCGAATCGCCCCCGGCCTCGGCGCGGCCGCTCGGAACTTCGTCGCACTCCTCGCCGAGCGCCGAGGCATAGGCCCGACCCTCGGCGCGCGCTAGGCTGGAAGAGCAGCCGGAACCTATGACGCAGGACTTCGCCGTCAACCAAGTCCCGGCTCAAAACTCCTCGAAGTCATCGTCGCTCAGGTTTTGCAGCCTATTGCCCGGGGCAGGAAGGGGCCGAATCGCCCTCTGCGGCTGGCCCGGCGGCTTGGGCTTGGCCAGCGATACGGCCTCGACGAGTTCCTTCCTGATCGGCGGCGCGATGCGGTCGATCTTCTCCTCCTCGCCCAGGCGGAAGAAGGCCATCGCGTCCTGGAGCTGCCGGGCCTGGCTGGACAGCTCCTCCGCCGTCGCCGAAAGCTCCTCAGAGCCGGAAGCGTTCTGCTGAATCACTTGGTCCAGCTGTACTATGGCCCGACTTATCTGTCCGGCGCCGCTGTTCTGTTCGGCGCTCGACGCGCTTATCTCCTGCACGAGTTCGGCCGTGCGCTTGATGTCGGGGACGATGCGACCGAGGAGGGTCCCGGCCTTTTCGGCGATCTGGACGCTCGTCGTGGAGAGCTCGCTGATCTCCTTGGCCGCCACCTGGCTGCGCTCGGCAAGCTTCCGCACCTCGCTGGCCACCACGGCAAAGCCCTTGCCCGCCTCGCCCGCGCGCGCCGCCTCGATGGCCGCGTTGAGCGCCAGGAGGTTCGTTTGACGGGCGATCTCCTCGATAATGGATATCTTGCCCGCTATTTCACGCATCGCGGAGACTGTCTGGCCCACGGCCTTCCCTCCCTCGGCCGCGTCCGCCGCGGCCTTCGCCGCGATCTTCTCGGTCTGCATGGCGTTGTCGGAATTCTGCCGGATGTTGGCCCCCATCTCCTCGATGGAGGAGGAGAGCTCCTCGCCCGCGGCCGCCTGCTCGGTCGCACCGGTCGACAGGGCGGTCGCGCTCGAGGCGAGTTCCTCGCTGCCGGCGGCCACATTCCCGGCCACGGTCTTCACCTCGCCGACCACCTGCCTGAGCTTGTCCATCATGGCCCGGAGCGCGCTCGCCAAGATTCCGATCTCGTCGCCCCGCTCGATGTCGAGGCTGTGGCCGAAGTCGCCCTCGGCCATCCTCTTCGCGAAATCCACCCCCGCCGCGACGGGCCGGGTGATCCCGAAGGTCAGTACGAGGCCGAGCAGTAGGGCGAGGCCGACACCAAGGGCCATGCCGATCATGGAGATCAGGCGCACCTGTCTGCCGGTAGAGAACGCGGTGCTCACGGAGTCCGCCGCCTGCTGTTCGTTATTGGCCTGGAGCTTCGCGAGGAGGCCGATCACGGCGGCAAAGGAGGAGTCGTTCGCCGACATCTGGTCGCCCATCTTCGCGTATAGCGCGTTCGAAGGCGCGCTATCGTAGGCCTTCGCCGCATTCACGAAAAGCAGGTGATTGTTCCACCACAGATCCCAGGCCGCGGTGAACTGAGCCCAGAGTTCGCCTTCCTTCTGCGTCATGGGCAGGGCCTCGTAGGTCTTGATGGCCTTGTCCGCGGCAGCCTTGGCGTTGTCGAAGGCGACGTAGCTGTCGACCTGGCCCTGTTTGTCGAGAGTCGTTTCCATGAGGC
>DATKTD010000226.1:0-2067 GCA_035531315.1 Rectinemataceae bacterium | reverse complement strand
GAGCTGTCGCAGAATTCCTATCTCGCCGGCACCGACGGAAGGCTTTGGTTCGGCGGCCCCCACGGGCTGAGTTCTTTCTTCCCCCAGGCTGTCGATCGGCCCTCCACGCCCCCCGCCATCGCGATCACCGGCATCCAGGCCCACGGCCCCGGAGCCGCCCGCCGGGATGGCAAGGGCGGACTTGTCCTCGACTGGCGCAACGCGGGGCTCTCCTTCACGATAGGCGTGCTCGACTACGCGGCGCCGGACCGCAACCGCTACGCCATGCGCATCGAGGGCAGGCAGGCGAGCTGGACCCAATTGGGACATACCAATTCCGGCTACATCGCGCCCCTGGCCCCGGGCACCTGGTTCCTCGCGGCCACCGGCGCCAACGGCAACGGCATCTGGAGCCGCGATGGAGCCGGCCTCACCATCAGGGTCGATTCGCCCTTCTGGGGCACGGCCTGGTTCATGGCTGGGATCGCCTTCCTCGTCGCAGCCATCGTCCTGTCGGCCATCGCCCTCCGCCTCCGCGTCCTCCACGCCCGCAACGCCCTCCTCGTCAAGTTCGCCCGCCACGTCGAGACGGCCCGCGAGGAGGAACGGACCAGCGCCGCCCGCGAAGTCCATGATTCGATCGGCCAGCACCTCGTCGTCCTGAACCTCCAGGCCTGGTGGCTCGCGAGCCACCCCGAGGCGCCTCTCGCTGAACGGGAGCCAAGGGTCATAGAGATGAGGGGAGCCGTCGCCGATGCAATGACCGCCGTCAAGAATGTCGCGACGAGCCTCAGGCCCGTGGCCCTCGACGCCCTCACCTTCGGCGAGACCCTCCGCTGGTACGTTCGCGATTTTTCTCGGAAGACCCGCCTGCCCGCGACCGCCGAGGTCGAGACGGGCATGCCGCATTTCGGCGACGACGCGGCGACCGCCCTCTTCCGTGTCCTCCAGGAGGCACTCGCCAACGTCGCGCGCCACGCGGGACCCTGCGAGGTCCACGTCGCCCTCCGCCTCGAGGACGACCGAGTCGTCCTCGAGGTGAGCGATTCGGGCGTGGGCCTTCCGGAGGGAGCCGCCTCTGCCCCCGATTCTTTCGGTCTCATCGGGATGAGGGAGCGCTGCGCTGCCCTCGGCGGCTCGATCCAGCTCGACCGCAGCCCGGGCGGCGGCACGCGTCTCCTCGCGCGGGTACCGCGAAAGCGCCTCCTGCGGGGCAACGACGCCAAGGAGACCTGACAATGCTGATGAACATACTCGTAGCCGACGACCACGCCCTCATCCGCAAGGGGCTCCGCCAGCTCCTCGAGGACAGTCTCCACGTCTCGGGCATCGACGAGGCCGAGGACGGCAATCGCGCGCTGGAACTGGCCGGGGCCAAGCGCTACGATGTCGTCATCCTCGACGTCTCCATGCCGGGCCGCGACGGCCTGGACCTCGTACGCGCGATCAAGGACATCGACCCGGGCACCCATGTCCTCATCCTCTCCATACAGCCCGAGGAACAGTACGCACTCCGCGCCTTCAGGCTCGGCGCCTCCGGCTGCCTCAACAAGGCCGGCGATCCCGGCGAGATCGTCGAGGCCGTCCGCAGCGTCGTCGCCGGCCGACGCTATCTCTCGCCCAAGGCCCAGGAGCTCCTCCTCGAGGAGATGGCCGGCTCCGGCGACGCCCCGCCCCACGAGGCCCTTTCCGACCGCGAATACCAGGTCTTCCGCCTCCTCGCCTCGGGCAAGACGATAGGCGAAATATCGGAATTGCTCGCGCTTTCGGTCAAGACCGTGAGCACCTATCGCGCCCGCATCCTCGCGAAGATGGCCATGGACAACAACGCGCAATTGACCCATTACGCCTTCAAACACGGCCTGGTCGGGGACTAGGAGACTCGAGGAGGGCCGCTGGACGGGCGTCGCCCCCCTCGCGGGCCCGGCTCCGCTCCGCAACCGGCGCGGGCATAGCATCCTTCGATTCCGGCGACCCCCGCATGCTTCTTGAATGCGAAAAGGGGACCGCTCCCGAGCGGTCCCCATTCTATCAGTGCAGGCTCGTATCGGCGAGACTAGAGCTTGTAGGTCGCGACGGCGCCGGCCA
>DATKTD010000225.1:0-8190 GCA_035531315.1 Rectinemataceae bacterium | reverse complement strand
GAAACCCAATAGGGCGGGCGATCCATGCGCGTCATGCCCCACTCGTCGGCCTTTTCGCGGACGAGGGTCCCGGGAAGGAGGGAAAGGGGGTAGAGCTCGGCATCCTGGCCGAGACCGGTCATGCCGAGGAAGTCGAAGGTCGATATCACGTCCTCGTAGCCGTCGAAGGGGAGTCCGAGGATGAGGCCCGTCTTCACGGTGACGCGGTTCTTCGCGAGGATCTCGGCGCCACGCTCGAAGGCGCGCCTGTCCCAGCGGCGGTTGACCGCGTCGAGGGCCTTGACGTTCGTCGTCTGGAGGCCGACCTCGGCCGAGACGAGGCCGGCGGCGGCATAGAGCCTGCCGAGTTCCTCGTTGATCGATTCCAGCCTGAGCTCCGCGTGGATCGATAGGCCGGCGGAATTGGCCTTGGCGAGGGCTATGAGGCGTTCCGGGAGCTCCTCGGTGGCTTGGAAGGAGGGATCCATGAGGTAGAGTTCCCCGATGCCTTCCTTCCCGGCCCGCTCGACGACGCGATAGACGTCCTCGCGCTTCATGCGGCGCACTCCCTTGAAGTTCTTGCCGTAGTAGCAATAGCCGCAATTCGCGGGACAGCCCCTCATCGTCTCGATATGGACGGGAATGTCCGCTTCGAAGGGAAGGATGCCCTCGAGGTAGGGGTTGGGGAGTTCGGCGAGGTCCAGTTCGGTCATCGCGCGATAGCTCCTCTCGAGGGGCTTGCCGCGACGAAGATCGTCGAGGAGCTGGGCGAAGGGCAACTCGCCCTCGCCTTCGACAAGGGCATGGAAGGGCGAGCGCGAGAAGATCGGCATGCCTTGCACGACCTCCGGACCACCGGCCACGAGGCGGGCGCGAGGCATCGTCCTGGCGACCTCATTCGCTATGTACATGCTGCGCTCGAGATTCCAGAGGTAGAGCGAAAAGGCGACGATATCCGGGGCTCCCTCTTCGCCCGAGGCCGGATTGGCCGCGAAGGATCTGGCGATGGCATCGACCAGGGCCTTGTCGGAGGCGTAGTCCACTATGGCGCGGGGCAGAATCCGCCATTCGTCGCGGCCGAGGAGGCCGCATTTTTCGGCCCAGGCGGCGAGATATCCCGCGGCGAGAGGAATGTTCGAGCGGGTTCCCTCGAAGGAGGGTTCCTGGACGGGCAGTTGAACGAAAAGGATCTTCATGGAGGGCGCGGGCTCTTCCGGGAGAGAGGATTTCCCGCCGGTTCCCTCGAGCGTTCCGCAAAGGCGGAAAAGTCGGGAAAGAGCCTTCCCCAGTTTCCCCGCCTCGTCGGCTCGTCAAGGGCTCGGGCGAGGAGTTCGAGGTAGCTTTCGCGGCTCGTCTCCGCGGCCCCGAGGCCGGCAAGATGATCAGTATACACTTGAGAATCGACGAGGGTGAAGCCCTGCTCCTCGATATATCGAATGAAGGGTATGAAGGCGATCTTGGAGGCGTCGTCGACGAGGCTGAACATCGATTCCCCGAAGAAGATCGAACCGAGGGAAAGACCGTAAAAGCCCCCGGCGAGCTCCCCGT
The DNA here is from genome assembly GCA_035531315.1 of Rectinemataceae bacterium. Classification (GTDB taxonomy): domain Bacteria; phylum Spirochaetota; class Spirochaetia; order Treponematales; family Rectinemataceae; genus CAIJMU01. The sequence continues at coordinate 6,663 of DATKTD010000225.1, read as the reverse complement.
CGAGGCGGACCTCGATCGAATGGGCGAAACCGCGGCGATGGAGTTCGATGTATGCCTCGATCATTCCGGCCGTAATCCAGGTGCCTCTTTGGCGCGGGCGGTAGGTCTTGGCGCAGTGCCGTATCACGGTTTCGAAGTCCCGATCGAGGTCCCATTCCCAGGCCCTTCGCCTGAGCACCTTCCGCATCGTCGCCGATACGTGGAGGCGGGCCGGTTCGAGGACGAATCGGGGCTCTGGCGACCACCAGAGGATGGGTTCGCCCTCGCTGAACCAGGGGAAGAGCCCCTGCCGATAGGCGGAGAGGATGAGACCCGGCGAGAGGTTGCCGCCGGAGCAGACGATGCCCTGGGCATCGGCGCCGCGCGGATCGGGAAAGACGAAGTAGTCGTCCTCGTCGAGATAGGGAAAGGGGGGGGCTCTTCGCCTCATGGGAGCCTCTCCAGCCTTTTTCTTATGGTGGGATAGGCGCGCAGCAGGGTAGGCGCGAGGAGGGCCGTCGCCGCTATGCCCCCGAGTATATCGGCGAAGTAGTGGGCGTAGATGTAGACCGTGGCCGCCGCCACCAGTGTGAAGGCGGGAATATAAAGCCACAGGAGGGAGCGCCTCGTCCTCGCCGCGTAGATCGTCATGAGGAGGGAAAAGGCTACGTGGGTCGAGGGAAAGGCCGCCCCATAGAGCTGGGTGTTCCTGAATACGTTCCTGAAAAAGGGCACGAAGAGATCCCCCGAGAATTCCGCGTAGCCCTGGCTCTTGAGGTCGGGGAACCAGTACTTGGGGCCCTCCACCCTGAAAAACAGGTACCAGGTGAAGATAAGGATCATCATCGCCACATAGACGAAGATCTCCCGCTCGGCCTCCTCCTTCCTTCCTTGAAAAAAAGCCAGCCAGGGCGTGACGGCAAACATCACATAGTACAGAAAATAGCCGCCGAACATGAGTTCATTGATCGCCGGAAAGCGGGCGAGACCCTCGTGAAAGCGTCGGGAAGGCTGGAAACCGAAAAGGGCCTTGTCGATGGCCGCGATCTCTTGATCGTGGACCAGGCCATGCGATATGCCGACGGAAAGAAGGATGCTTTCTTCGAAGAAGAGGATGAGGAGGAGCTGGGGATAAAAGGTCCTGACGAAGGCCAGGGGGGCCGGTGCCTCCCTTTTCACGAAGGGGACGAGGAGGGCCATCGCGGCGATTGCGACGAAGACAGTCCCGACGACAAGGCCCCGTGGCAGGCCGGGGGCCGCCACAGGGCCGCTGTCGGGAAATGCGAAGGAAAAGCCGGCGTATTCCAGGGCAAAGAGGGCTATCGCGAGATCCTGAGCCAGGGGGCGCCAGACAGGTCGCGAAAGCGTGGAACCCACGACGGTCTCCATGGGAGGTGGCAGCCCTTCGGCCAAGGCTCTTTGACCTAGCCCACTTCTATCGAGACCTCGCCGTCCTTGATGTCGGCGATGGCCGTACCGCCCTCGGTGAGGGTGCCGAAGAGGACCTGGTCGACGAACCAGGTCTTGATCTTGTCCTCGACGAGGCGCGAGATATTTCGGGCGCCGAACTCCTTCGAGTAACCCTTTTCGGCCAGCCAGGTGACGAGGGCCGGCGTCGTGACCAGGGCGACCTTCTTTTCGGAGAGCTGGGCGCGGAACTCGTCCACGGCCTTCTCGACTATCCGCTCTATGACCGTCTTCGGCAGATTTTCGAAGTGGACCACTGCGTCCAGGCGGTTGCGGAACTCGGGCGTGAAGGCCCGTTCCACCGCCTCGTTGAGGGCCGCGTTGGTGACCGTCCGCTCGCCGAAGCCGATGAGGTTCTTGCCGATGTCCCTCGCGCCGGCGTTGGAGGTCATGATGAGGACCACGTTGCGGAAGTCGGCCTTGCGGCCTTGATTGTCCGTCAGGGTCGCGTAGTCCATGATCTGGAGAAGGATGTTGTAGACGTCCGGGTGCGCCTTCTCGATCTCGTCGAGGAGGACGACGGCATGTGGCGTCTTCCTGATGGCGTCGGTGAGGAGACCCCCCTCCTCGTAGCCGACATAGCCGGGAGGAGAGCCGATGAGGCGGCTGACCGTGTGTTTTTCCTGGTACTCGGACATGTCGAAGCGGTGGAGCGAGACGCCGAGGCTCTTTGCGAGCTGGCGCGCCAGTTCGGTCTTGCCGACCCCCGTGGGTCCGACGAAAAGGAAATTCGCGACCGGCTTGTCCGCGCTCCTGAAGCCGGCCCTGGAACGCTTGACGGCCTTGACCACGGCCTCGACGGCCGCGTCCTGTCCGAAGACCTCGTGCTTGAGCTCGTTCTCGAGGCTGGCGAGCTTGTCCTTCTCGCTCGTCGAGACCGAACGTTCGGGTATGCGGGCTATCTTGGCGACGACAATTTCGATTTCCCTGCGGCCGATGTCGAGGAGGGCCTCCTCGAATTGTCTGGCCTCGGTCTTTCCCTCGCCCTCGTTGGTGGGCCTATCCTTCGTGTCGACACTTCCTTCGGATGAGATATCGAAGAGATTGGAGGAGGCCGAAGCCATTTCGGCCTGACGCTGCGCGCCCTTGCGCATGCCCCCCTCCTCGGCTTTCGACTCCTCGAGTTCTTTTCCCTTTGCCTTTTCCGCGTCGAGGCTCTCGGAGGCTCTTTCCATTTGAGCGCCCTCAGGCGCGCCTTCGGGCGCGGCCACGGCCGAGCCAGCCTCGGCTGCCTCTTCCTCCGCACGTTTTTTTGCCTCGGCCTCGGCCGAGAGACGTTCGGCCTCCGCGTTCTTGAAGGCATTGATGCGGGCCCAGGCGCCGGCCTCGTCGATAACGTCGATGGCCTTGTCGGGGAGCCGCCTTTCGGTGATGTACTGGGCGGAGAGACTCACGGCGAGATCGAGGGCCTCGTCGGAATAGTGGACCCGGTGATATTCCTCGTATTTCGTGCGGAGACCCCTGAGTATGTCGAGGGCTTCGGCCTGGGTCGGTTCGACTATGTCGATTTTCTGGAAGCGGCGAGACAAGGCCCTGTCCTTTTCGAAGTACTTGTTGTACTCGTCGAAGGTGGTCGAGCCGATGCAGCGCAGCTTTCCCGAGGTCAGGGCGGGTTTGAGAAGGTTCGATGCGTCCATCGAGCCGCCCGAGACGGCTCCGGCCCCTATGATGGTATGGATCTCGTCAATGAAGAGGATGGCCTTGTCTTTCTTGAGCAGCTCGTCGACGACGCGCTTGACCCTCTCCTCGAAATCGCCGCGGAACTTGGTGCCGGCGAGGAGGGCTCCCATGTCGAGGCCGTAGATCGTGTAGCCCAGGAGTCGGGGAGGGACGGTGCCCGCGACGATGCGCTGGGCGAGGCCCTCGGTGATGGCCGTCTTGCCCACGCCGGCGTCGCCGACATGGATGGGATTGTTCTTGAGCCTGCGGCAGAGGACCTGGACCGTGCGCTCGATCTCGGCCTCGCGGCCGATGACGGGTTCGAGTTTGCCTTCCTTGGCGAGTTTCGTGAGGTCGGTGGCGAAGCGATCGAGGGCGGCGACCCTGCCCCCCGCGCGGGGCTTGCGGTCCTCGTGCTCTTCACGGGACTCCTCCTCTTCCTCGCCCTCTTCCTCGTCTTCCCAACCCTCGGCTTCGGCGTCGGAACCGTGCGAAATGACCTCGAGGAGCTGGAGGCGTTTCACGCCGGCCTTCCTGAGATAGTAGGCGGAATAATTCCTTTCCTCGTCGAAAAGCGAGACGAGGATGTCGGCCACCTCGACCTCTTCCTTGCCGGCGGCCTGGGACTGGATGACGGCCCTTTCGATGACGCTCTGGAATCCCGCGGTCTGAACCGGCTCGGTATTCTTGACCTGGGGGATCTTCTGCTCGAAGTAGGCCTCCATCCCCCTTCTGAGACCGTCGACATCCGCCTCGCATGCGGCGAGGATTTGCCGCACTTCCTCGAAGGAAAGGGAGGCATAGAGGATGTGCTCCGGCGTCAGGTACTCGTGGTTCCTGAGTTTGGCCTCGTTGTACGCCGCGTTGAATATCGCCTGGACTTCCTGACTGACCTTCATCTACCTATGCCTTCTCCATCATGCACTTGAGCGGGAAGCCGTTCTGCCTCGCCAGCGCGTGCACCTGGTTGACCTTGGTCGCGGCGATGTCGTAGGTGTAGGTTCCCACTATCCCGCGGCCCTTCTTGTGGACGTCGAGCATGATTCTCGTCGCCTCGGGAACCGGCTTGTGGAAGACGGTCATGAGGACGGAGACCACGAATTCCATGGTCGTGTAGTCGTCGTTGAGGAGGATTACCCTGAATTCCTCGGGCGGCTTGGTGTCCTCCCGCTCTTTGGTGAGGACTTCCCCCTCGGTTTCGTTTTGTTTCGCCATGGCTTCTTGAAGGAAAATATAGACTTGGCGGGGCAAAAACAAGGGGCGTCGGGCGGAGAGCCGGGAAAGGGGAGGCGGAAGGGACTTCCGAAGCCCGGGAAAGCCTCGAAAGCGAGCTTGACAGTCGCTGCGGCCCTCCCTTATTTTTGTGTATAAGGCATTGACGGAGACGAGTAGTCGGACACCCAGTCCCAGGGAGCGCGGGCCGCGATTGAGAGCCGGCGTGACGGAAGACCGACGAAAACCCCTCCCGAGCCGTCGGGGTGAAACTTCGCACTGCGGGCCGCCCAAGGGGCTGCCCCTCGCGAAGGAGTAATCCCGACCGTAGGTCGGCGTCAACGGCGAAGAGCGCGGTCCCTGTCATGGGGGCCGAAGCAAGGTGGTACCGCGGATTACGGGCAGCCTCGTCGAGGCTGGGGTCTATAGGGCCTTCCCGGAGTTCGTCCTTGCGCGGAACGGAAGAGTTCCCGCGCGCGGACGCGTTCCGGGAAGGCCCTTTCGTTTTTCGATACCACGAGCGAGGATCTGGCCCGCCCAGTCTTCGCGCGCCTGGCAGGGGCGGATCGCCTGGGCGATCGGCTCTGCTGCCGCAAAGGAGTTTCCATGGCGTCACCCGTCGAGACCATCCGCCATTCGGCCGCCCACGTGATGGCCGAGGCAGTCCAGAAGATCTGGCCCGGCACAAAGGTCGGCATCGGCCCGGCCATCGAGGACGGCTTCTACTATGATTTCCAATTCGAGAAACCCATCCAGCCCGAGGATCTCCCCGCCATCGAGAAGGAGATGCGCCGAATCATCTCCTCGGGGCCGGAGTTCATCCGTCGCGAGGTGAGCAAGGCCGAGGCCAGGGCGGCCTTCGCCACGGAGCCCTTCAAACTCGAACTCATCGAGGGCCTCGAGGAGGGGAGCATCTCCCTCTACGAGCAGGACGGCTTCGTCGACCTCTGCCGAGGTCCCCATGTCGCCAATGCCAGGGAAATCAGGCCCGACGCCTTCAAGCTTCGCTCGATCGCCGGCGCCTATTGGCGGGGCGACGAGAAGCGGCCCATGCTCACCCGCATCTACGCGTATTGCTTCGCGAGCAAGGCCGAGCTCGAGGCTCATATCAAGATGCTCGAAGAGGCCGAGAAGCGCGACAATCGCAAGCTCGGCAAGGAGCTCGACCTCTTCTCGACCCACGAGGAAGCCGGTCCCGGCCTCATCTACTGGCACCCCAAGGGGGGCCGCTTCCGCGTCGAACTCGAGAAGTGGTGGCGCGAAGAGCATTACGCCAACGGTTACGAGATTCTCTTCACCCCCCACATCGGCAAGTCCTGGCTCTGGGAGACTTCGGGCCACCTCGGTTTTTACAAGGGCAACATGTACTCCCCGATGAAGATCGACGAGGACAACTACTACGCCAAGCCGATGAACTGTCCCTTCCACATCATGATCTACAAGAGCCAGACCCGCTCCTATCGCGATCTTCCTCTTAGGTGGGCCGAACTCGGGACGGTGTACCGCTACGAGAAGTCGGGCGTCCTCCACGGCCTCATGAGGGTCAGGGGCTTCACCCAGGACGACGCCCACATCATCTGCACCCCCGAGCAGGTCGAGGACGAGATCCTCGAGGTTCTCCGCTTTTCCCTCTCGATGTGGAAGACCCTCGGCTTCAAGGACATCAAGGCCTATCTCGCCACAAAACCCGCCGAGTCCGTCGGCGAGCCGGCGCGATGGGACCAGGCACTCGAAAGCCTCCGCAAGGCCATCGAGAAGGAGGGCCTCCCCTACGAGGTCGACGAGGGAGGCGGCGCTTTCTATGGCCCCAAGATCGATCTCAAGATAAAGGACGCCATCGGCCGCGAGTGGCAGATGACCACGATCCAGTTCGATTTCAACATGTCCGAGCGCTTCGAGATGGAATATGTCGACGCCGACGGCCGGCACAAGCGCCCCTATATGGTGCATCGCGCCCTTCTGGGTTCAATTGAGCGCTTCTTCGGCGTCTTCATCGAGAACTACGCCGGCGCCTTCCCCGTCTGGCTGATGCCCGAGCAGGCCGTCGTCATTCCCGTGGCCGCGGCCTTCGACGCCTACGCGAAAAAGGTCGTCGCCGAGCTCAAGAAGGCCGGCGTTCGCGCGAGCGCCATGCTCTCCGACGCGAGGATGAACGCGAAGATCCGCGAGGCCCAGGGGCAGAAGATCCCCTACATGCTCGTCGTCGGTCAGAAAGAGGAGGAGGAAGGGGCCGTGGCCCTGCGCTATCGCGATGGGCGAGCCCAGGAAAGCCTGTCCTTGGCCGATTTCAAGGCCCGCGTCCTTTCCCGTATCGCGGAAAAATCCCTCGACCTGTGATGATGCTTT
>DATKTD010000224.1:0-18139 GCA_035531315.1 Rectinemataceae bacterium | reverse complement strand
TCGCCGGCGACTCCGAGGAGCTCGGGCACGAGGGGATAATTCGTCGTCGTGCCACCGCCCTCGGCCGTCGAGTCGGTGGAGCGCTCCTCGAGGGGAGGTATTTCCCAACGGTCGGTGATGGCCCCCTTGAGGAGGTCCATCCTGTAGAGCCAGCTGCCAGCATAGTCGATGCCCGACCTCGACTTCGTTTGGGGATCGATGATCTCCCGCGAATAGTCGACCTGGAGGATGACCGCCCTTCCGCTCGAGTCGGGCACGATCTTTTCGAGGCTTGCGAGGAAACCCGTGTCGCCGGCAAGCCTGGGCAGGGCGTCGCGCGGAATGCGGAGGGAATTGCGCAGGCTGCCCTTCGAATCGAACCAGTGGATGAGCCAGGAATCCTGCATGATCGAGACGACGACTATGTCGTCCGAGGAGGTCGCGTAGATTCCGAGGATGTAGGGGAAGGGGGTGCCCCCCACCCCCTCCTGCCCGAGATAGTCGCGGAAGCTCCCGTTCCGGTCGAAGCGAAGGACCACGTTGTCGAAGAGGCTTCCGGTCGCGGGATCCGTCACCTGGCGATCCTTGGGCATGCGGTCCTCGACATAGATGGTCCCGGTCGAATCGACGGCAATTTCGCCGGGGGAGGAAAGAGGCCAGGCCGTCGAGACGCGCCCCGGATTGGCGCCCTTCTCTCCCTGGATGGCCTGCTGCCCATTCTTCGTGGGGTTGTAGATGATCGAGAGGACGTCACCGTAGGATGAGAGCCGGAGAACCTTGGCCAGGGGCCCATTCGCCACGTAGAAGACGCCGTCGCGCATGGTCATCCGCGTCTTTTTGGAGCCGTCGGCGCCCTGGACCTGGAAGAGGTCGATCTGGTCCTCGGCCGGTCCGTAGCCGAGGGTAAAAAGCTGCTCCCTCGGAACGCTCTGGGTGGCGCCGTCGCGCGCGCAGGAGGCGAGGGTGGCCAGCATCGTCGCGAGGATCGCGGGGAGGACCGTCGCGAGGATCGTCGCGAGGATCGCGCTCCTCATTTTCCACGGCAGCATTGATTTCACCCGCTCAGTAGAGCCCCGAGGGGCCTGTAATGTCAAGAAACGGCTCGGCCTGGGCCACTCGCCGGAAATGGGCCTGTGTCCGCTGCCCGCGACGGTCCTACCCGTTGACCCCTCCTTTGCGCGGAAGGTAGATTATCCCTCATGGCTACGAACCTTCTCGCCGCCCTTTTCGGATCGAAAAAAGAGCGCGATATCAAGCATCTCCTCCCCCTCCTCCACAAGATAGGGGAAAACGAGCGCCGCATGCTCGGCCTCGCCGACGCCGACTTTCCCGCCGAAACCGCGAAGCTCAGGGAGCGCCTCGGCAAGGGCGAGAGTCTTGACGACATACTACCCGAAGCCTTCGCCCTCGCCCGGGAGGCGGCGCGTCGGGTCCTCGGCGAGCGGCCCTTCGATGTGCAGATGGTCGGTGGCATGGTCCTTCATTCGGGGAAGATCGTCGAGATGAAGACCGGCGAGGGCAAGACCCTTTCCTCCGTCGCGGCGACCTACCTCAACGCCATCCCCGGCGACGGCGTCCACGTCGTCACGGTAAACGACTACCTGGCGGAACGCGACTCGGAGTGGATGGGAAGGGTCTTCCGCTTCCTCGGCCTTTCGGTCGGCTGCATCCTCTCCAACATGGACAACGAGGCGCGCCGCGCCGCCTACGCCTGTGACATCACCTACGGCACCAACAACGAGTTCGGCTTCGACTACCTCCGCGACAACATGACCTGGAGTCCCGAGGGAAGGGTCCAGCGCGGACACAATTACTGCGTGGTCGACGAGATCGACTCCATCCTCATCGACGAGGCGCGAACGCCCCTCATCATCTCCGGTCCGGCCGAGGACGACACCTTCAAGGTCAACGAGGTGAACCGCCTCGCCCAGCAGCTCGTCGAGGTCAAGAAAAACCCCGCCACGGGCGAGTACCCCAAGGAAGAAGAGGGCGAGGCCCTCGAGGGCGACTACAAGGTCGAGGAGAAGTCCAAGCGCATTTCCTTCTCGCCCGAGGGTCTCACGAAGATAGAGGAGCTCCTCCAGAAGCGGGGTCTCATCAAGGGCTCCCTCTTCGACGAATCGAATTTCGAGTTCGTGCATTACTTCACCCAGGCGGTCAAGGCTCGCGTCCTCTTCGCCCTGGACGTCGATTACGTCGTGCAGGAAGGTCTCGTGCAGATCGTCGACGAATTCACGGGACGCATCCTTCACGGTCGCCGCTATTCGGACGGCCTTCATGAGGCGATCGAGGCCAAGGAGCGCATCAAGATAGCCCGTCGCAACCGCACCCTTGCGACCATCACCTTCCAGAACTACTTCAGGCTGTATAAAAAAATATCCGGTATGACCGGAACCGCCGACACCGAGGCCGCGGAGTTCGAAAAAATATACAGCCTCGACGTGGTCGTCATTCCCACGAACAAGCCTGTCCAGCGCGCCGACGAGGATGACCTGGTCTTTCTCAATGAGAGCGAGAAATTCGAGGCGATCTGCGACGAGATCGGCGAGGCCCACAAGAAGGGTCAGCCCGTTCTTGTCGGTACGGTGTCCATCGAGAAGTCGGAAAAACTCTCGTCGATACTCACCAAGCGGGGAGTCCGTCACGAGGTTCTCAACGCCAAGAACCACGCCCGGGAGGCCCTCATCATCGCGGAGGCCGGCGCCAAGGGCTCGGTCACCATCGCGACGAACATGGCGGGTCGCGGAACCGACATCAAACTCGGCGGAAATCCCGAATATCGGGCCCGCCGCGCAGCCGGCAGCCAGGCTACGGAAGAGCAATACCAGGCAGCCCTCAAGATCGAGTACGAAAAATGGAAGGGCGACTCGGAAGAGGTTCGCAAGGCCGGCGGCCTCTATGTGATCGGCACGGAACGCCATGAGTCGAGGCGCATCGACAACCAGCTTCGCGGACGTTCGGGACGCCAGGGCGATCCGGGCCGATCGATGTTCTTCATCTCCCTCGACGACGACCTCATGAGGCTTTTCGGCGGGGAGAATTACAAGGGACTGATGACGAAGCTGGGCATGAAGGAGGGGGAGCCGATCTACCACCCCCTCCTCAACCGCACGATCGAGAATGCCCAGAAAAAGGTCGAGGAGCGCAACTTCGAGATCAGAAAGCACCTTCTCGAGTACGACGACGTCCTCAACCAGCAGCGCAAGTTCATTTACGAGCAGCGGAACGCCATACTCGGCGATGGAGATCTCAAGACCAGGGCCCGCGATACGGCGATCGAGATGGTCGACAACTATCTCGAGGCCTGGGATGACGACCAGAAGAAGGAGACGGGCCAGGCCTTTTCGGAACTCCAGATCAGCCTCCGCGAAAACTTCAATATCCAGCTTCCCTACCGGGCCGAGGTTGCCCGTACCAAGACCGTCGCCGAACTCAAGGTCGAGACGACGCGGCTCCTCGACGAAGACCTCGAAAAGAAGCTCTCCTTCGCCGGCGAGGACAACCTCAACCAGTTCATCAAGTTCCAGTACCTCCAGGCCATCGACCAGCGCTGGCTCGACCACCTCGAATCGATGGAGGCCCTCCGCGAGGCCGTCTATCTCCGCTCTTACGGACAGAAGAATCCCCTCCTCGAGTACAAGCTCGAGGGCTTCGACATCTTCGAACGCATGATCGAGGAGATCCGGAAGGCCATCGCGCAGAGGCTCTACCTCGTGCGCATCCAGGCACCCGAGTCCAGACAGGCGCCGCCCACAACCCAGAGGGCGGTGAACGCGAGCCACGAGGCCTCCGGCCAGTTCGGCGCCTCGGGGCAGCCAGGAATCGGAGCTGCCTCCGGGGTCCAGAAGTCGGCGGTCGCCGAGGCCTCGCGCCCCGAGGGCGCCACGGTGGTGCGAAGCGGAGCCAAGGTCGGCCGCAACGATCCCTGCCCCTGCGGCTCGGGCAAGAAGTACAAGCATTGCCACGGGCAATGAGCGGGCAAACCTAGCCCCATGTCCCTGAACTGGAAGGAGATCGATCTCGTCCTTTCGGAGCTCGACATCGAAGGCGCGCAGATCCAAAGGGTCGAACAGCCGAGCTACGACAGCCTCGTCCTCGGTCTCTACGGCCGCGGGGTGGAGACCGAGCTCCTCATCTCGGTGGCCCAGGGCGCCTGCCGCATCCATCGTCTCGACAGGAGGCCGCCGAAGAACGAGCGGCCCCTCCGCTTTATGGAATGCCTCCGATCCCGGATCCGGGGCGGTAGGATCTCCTCGATTGCCCAACTCGGCGACGATCGCATCCTGCGCATGGACATTTCGGCCGCCCCCCGCGAAACCGAGGGGGATGATCCGGGTCGCCCCCATCCCTATCGGCTCTACGCGAGGCTCTGGTCGGGGGCGGGCAACATTCTCCTCTGCGAAGAGGACGATACCATCATCGATGCCATCGCCCGGCGGCCGACGAAATCGGAACTCTCCGGTCTCCGCTTCGATCCTCAGGCTCCACGCCCGAAGGCGAAGCCGCAGGCCAAGGAGGCCGAGGAGGAGCCGGCCAAAAGAGTCAGGGTCTTCGAGATCCGGGACCTTCCCCTCCCCGAGGGCAGGGCCGAGGCTTCCTTCAACGAGAGGGTCGCCTCATGGTACGCGGAGAAGGGCGGCGAGCTCTCGCGGGAGCGCCTCGTCGAGCTGGCGCGGGAGCGCTTCGAAAAACGAAGGACCATCCTCGAGACGAGGATCGCGGCGCTGGAGGCGAAGGCAGGGGCTTTCAGGGAATCGGGACGGAATAGGGAGCTCGGCGACCTCATCATGGCCAATCTCGGCGGTCGCATCGAGGGGCGAAGCCTGTCGGCCGAGGATTTTTTCCGGGGGGGCACCGTCCTCATCCAGGTCGATCCCGATCTATCCCTTGTGGCGAACGCGACAAGGTACTATGAACGCGCCAAAAAAGAAGCTTCGGGTCTCTCTGAGGTCGAGGAGGAGCTCCGTCGCTGGAAGCTCGAGCTCGAGGCGGCGGCCGCCGAACTCGCCAGGCTCGAGGGCCTCTCAGACCCCCTCCTCATCGCCCGAGGTCTCGAGAAGGGCGGCACCCTGCGCGAGAGCCGGGATCGTCGCTACCCGGGCCTCTCGCTCGAACGCGCCGGCTGGATCATCCTCCTCGGTCGCTCCGCCAAGGAGAACGACGAACTCCTCCGGCGCCATGTCAGGGGCTCCGACCTCTGGCTCCACGCCCGCGACTGGGCCGGCTCCTACGTCTTCATCAAGTCAAGGCGCGACAAGAGCGTGCCCCTCGAGATTCTCCTCGATGCCGGAACCCTCGCCCTGTACTACTCCAAGGGCCGCGAGGCCGGCGAGGGCGACCTCTACTATACCTTCGTCAAGTATCTGCGAAGGGCCAAGGACGGCCCCAAGGGCCTCGTGATCCCGACGCAGGAGAAGAATCTCCATGTCCGCATAGACGAGGACCGGCTCCGCGAGCTCCGCGCCCTCATCGGCGCGGAACAGGACTGAGGGAAGGCGAGCGCGGGGCGAGTCTAAGTCCTTCCTTTCCGACACCGATCCTGACCACTGCTCCGGGGCCGGCCTTGCCGGCGAGGATGAGTTCGGACAGGGGATCCTCGATTTCGGACTGTATGAGCCTCCGCATCGGTCTCGCGCCGTAGACGGCGTCGTAACCCTTTTCCACAAGCCATTCCCTGGCCGTCTTCGACACGTCGAGGGACAGACCCCGGGCGGCCACCCTGCGCCCGAGCTCCGAGAGTTCGATGTCGAGTATGGCCGCGATCTCCTTTCGGAGCAGGGGCCTGAAGACGACGATGTCGTCGAGTCGGTTGATGAACTCGGGGTTGAAGCGCCGCTTGAGCTCCGAGAGGCTCGCCGATTTCACCTCCGCGTAGGAAAGGAGCCGCTCTTCGGCGCGGAAGCCGAGGCCTCCGGTCGAAAGTTCACGGGCGCCTACATTGCTCGTCATGATGACCACGCAGTTGCGGAAGGAGACCGAGTGGCCGAGATTGTCTCGCAGTTCGCCCTCCTCGAGGAGCTGGAGGAGGAGGTTGAAGATCTCCGGGTGGGCCTTCTCGATCTCGTCGAAAAGGACGACCGAGTAGGGCCGACGCCTGATCTTTTCGGTGAGCATGCCGCCTTCCTCGTAGCCGACGTAGCCGGGGGGGGAGCCGACGAGGCGGGCGGCGTTGTGTCTTTCCATGTAATCGGACATGTCGATGCGGATGAGGGCCTCGTCGCTGCCGAAGAGGATGGCCGCGAGGGTCTTGGCGACGAGGGTCTTGCCCACCCCCGTCGGCCCGAGAAACATGAAGGAGCCGAGGGGTCTCCTTCCGTCCGATACCCCGGAACGCGACCTGCGGATGGCCGCCGCGACGAGGGTGATCGCGTCCTCCTGGCCGACGACGCGGCGATGCATTTCGTCTTCGAGGGCGAGGAGGCGGCTGGTCTCGCTTTCGGCAAGCCTTCCGAGAGGAATCCCCGTCGCCTCGGAGAGGACGAGCTGGAGGTCGTTGTCGGTGACCGGGAAGGCCGCGCTTCCTCCCGCCGCCAGCCATTCGGCCTTGACCGCCTCGAGACGTATCCGGAGGGCCCTGACGCGGTCGCGTATCTCCGCCGCCCTCTCGTAGTTCTGCGTCGACACGAGGGCGAGCTTTTCCTCGGTTAGCCTCGCGATTTCGGCTTCTATGTCGCCGAGCTCGGCCGGCCGCTTGGGACTCGCGATTTTCCGGTAGGCGCCGGCCTCGTCGAGGAGATCGATGGCCTTGTCGGGGAAGTGGCGCTCCGGAAGGTAGCGCTGCGAGAGGTCGACCGCGGCGTCGAGGGCGGCCTGGGTATAGGTGACGCCGTGGTATTCCTCGTACCTAGCCCTGATGCCCTCGAGAATGACGCGGGTGTCTCCGGCCGTGGACTCGTCGACGAGGACGAGTTGAAAGCGCCTTTCGAGGGCCGCGTCCTTTTCCAGGTGTTTGCGGTATTCGGCGAGGGTCGTCGCGCCGATGCACTGGATCTCCCCGCGGGCGAGGGCCGGCTTGAGCATGTTGGATGCGTCGATAGTGCCCTCGGCCCCCCCCGCCCCGATTACGGTGTGGAGCTCGTCGATGAAGAGGATGATGTTCCCGGCCTGCTGGATCTCCTTCATGATCTTCTTGAGTCTTTCCTCGAATTCGCCGCGATACTTCGTGCCGGCGACGATGGAGGGAAGATCGAGGGAGAGGAGTCGCTTTCGAAGGAGATCGTCGGGCACCCGGCCCTCCGCCAGACGTTGGGCCAGGCCCTCGACGATGGCCGTCTTGCCGACGCCGGGCTCGCCAACCAGCACGGGGTTGCTCTTCGTCCGGCGCGACAGGATTCGGATGACGCGCTCGATCTCCCGGCTGCGACCGATGACGGGGTCGAGGAGGCCCTCCCGAGCCAACTGGCTGAGATCGCGCGAATGCTCGTCAAGGAGGGCCGTGCGGGCGGGAGCGGTCGTCTTGGCTTGCTGCGCGTGGGCGTTTGAGGCCTGCGAGGAGAGGAGGGGCTGGGGCTCGTCCTGCCGAGCGCTCGTCTCGCGGAGTTCGGCAAGAGCGCTTCTGAGGCGGTCGACGGCGATGCCCTTCTTGCCGAGATAGGCCTCGGCCGCGGAACCCGATTCCCTGGCGGCAGCGAGGAGAAGGTGCTCGGTGCCGATGTACTCGGCCCCCGCCACGCTGGCCTCCTCGGCGGCAGCCTCGAGGAGGCTGCGGCTCCGCCGCGAAAGGGGCAGGTCGCCGAGGATGAAGGCGCCACGCTTCCGCTCGACCGCCCGCTCGAGCTCGGTCCTCATCTCGAGGGTGTCGACCCTGAGGCTGTGTAGAAGGGCGAAGGCCGTGCCCTCGCCCTCGCCGAGGATGGCCGTGAGGATGTGCTCGGGCAGAACCTGGTCGGCGCGGTTTCTGCGGGCCTCCTCCTGGGAAAGCTGGGTCAGCACACGTTGGGCGCGCTGGGTAAGTCCTCTGAACATCAGCTTCCTCCTTCGATTTTCAGGAAGGGACCGGGCATGGCAAAGGGTTCGTCGAGGCCGAAAACGGATCGAAGCCATCGGGCCCGGCTCCTGCCGGGGGCTCTGTCTTGGCCGCCGCCTTCGGTCCGAGGGGAGGCGCCGCCTTCGGAGGCGATGGCCGCGAGGAGCTCTCCCAGGGTCTGGGCCTCGAGATGGGGAACGAGGCCCGAAAGCGCCGCGAGACGCAGATCCGATAGTGCCGTAAGGCTTTCTCCAAGCGATAGGGACCAGGCGTAGGAAATGAGACCGAAGGCCCTGGATGCGGCGTCGAGGAGATCGAGCATGGCGTGGATGGCGAGATCCTTCCGGGCGGACTCCTCGACCTCGGCTATCCGGCCGGCAACATAGGCGAGCCCCTCGGTCGACCATTCGCGTTCCGGAGCTCCCGATAGGGACCAGAGGGCTGCATTCGATGAGGCGCCGGCGCCGAAGTCGGCTTCCGCGTCGTAGCGGCCCTCGAGGCTCCATCCTTCGGCCATCACCGCCTTGAGAATGCGATCGAGGCCACCCGACTTCGTGAGTGCCGGGAGGTGGAGGAGGACATCCGCATGCTTCGCCTCGCCCATCATCTCAATCGACGCACAGAGGATGCCGAATTCGGGGTCGCGCGCGGGCTCCGAAAGGACATCGATGGCATCGATTTCCGATCGCATTTGCGCTTCGATGCCGACCAGGTCGGAGCCCGCCCGGCTTATGCGAAAGGAAAGATGGTCGCCACTGTCGACGAGACAGAATATTCCCCTTCCCTCCTTGACGCCGACGATCGAATCGCGGTCTTCGATCCAGGACGACGAGGGCATAGCCTGTTGGGAAAGAGATGATAGCCCTGCCCCGTCCAGGTCCTCGAGGCTGCTCACCGCATAGCCAGCTCTGGCAAGAAGGGCGCCGGCAGCGGAGCTGGCCGGGTGCCGGACGGCCTTCATGCCAGGAAGGGGAAGGCCAGGGAACATACGCTCCACGCGCACATGACTCCTGAGAATGGCCGGCAGAGAGGCCGGGCATCCTTCATTTTCCGATCCATAGGGATGCCCGCCGACCGAAGGATCCTTGGCCCGCGAGGCCCTTGCTCTCTTCTTGGAAAGAAGGAGGAGGCGGAGCTCATCCCTGAAAGCATCGACGCAGGCGCTGCAACCTATCCGTCTCGACTTCCTGAGCGTCTCCTCCTTCATGCCGCAGACGGGACAGCTTACCGAAGAGGAGGGAGTACTCTTATTCCCCAGGAGTTTCTCGAAGGCGATTTCGATGCTGCCTCCCCTGGTCTTGAGCCCGCGTTCGCGGGCGCAGCGGCCGCAGAGACTCTCGTCGGAGGCCCCATTGGGGCCCCTCCGGACGAGTATGAGATCGGCTTCGGCGCCGCAGATCGTGCATGCCATAATCCCTCTTGAAACTCCTATTGGACAGTATACTATCAGACGAGGGTCCTGCTGGCCAAAGGCGGGACGCTTTTCCGTCTCGGAGGAATGAATGAATCACGCTTTTAAACGCCTGGCCCTTGGCGTGGCAAGTCTCGTTTTTTCGCTCTCCTTCATCGCGGCCGAAGATGCCCCGGTGATAGCCGCCCTCAAGGGCCCGAGCGGCATAGCCCTCGTTCAGCTCTTCGAGAATCCGCCCCACCTTACGGGAAACCGCGTCGCGAAAATGGAAGCGGTCTCAAGCGCCGACCTCATGGTGGCCAAGGTGGTTTCGGGCGAGTACCAGGTTGCCGTCCTGCCCATCAACATGGCCGCGAAGCTCAGGCGCTCCGGCGTCGACATCGAGCTTGCCGCCATCATCGGAAACGGGATGCTGAGCTTTCTCACGAACGATCCCTCGATAAAAAGCCTGGCCGAGCTCCGCGGCAGGAGGATAGATGTGGCCGGCCAGGGCGCCACGCCCGACTTCCTTTTCCGGCGCATCCTCAAGGACGGAGGTCTCGATCCCGACAAGGATCTCAATCTGTCCTTCGCCCTCGGCTACGCCGAGATGGCCTCGGCCCTGGCGGCTGGATCGATAGAATCGGCAGTCCTTCCCGAGCCCTTTTCGACCCTCGCGCGCATGAAGAATCCCAAGCTCCTCTCTCCCCTCGATCTCACCGCGCTTTGGAAGAAGTCGACGGGGATGTCCGATTACCCGATGACGGCCCTCGTAATACGGAAGGGATCTTCGATCACCGAGGCGGACGCGAGGATCATCCTCGACGCGGTCCGTGCCTCGATTTCTAAAACGCTCCAGGATCCTGTGGCGGCCGGGGCCCTGGTCGAAAAACATGGGCTCGGCCTCACTTCGGCCATCGCCGCCGCGGCCATCCCGCGCTGCAATTTCGTCTATCTCGAGGCTGCGCGAGCGAGACCCGAGGTCGAGGCCCTGCTGGCGGAATTTCTCGCCGCTGCTCCCGCCTCCATCGGCGGGGCCCTGCCGGACGACGCCTTCTACGCCAGCTTCTGATTCGGGGGAGCTCCGGGCCGTGAGCCTGCGGGCCCGCCTAGGCGTCGGCCTCCTCTCGGTCGCTGTCCTCGTGGGGCTTTGGCATGTCGGCGCCCTCCTTGTGGGCAAGGACATCATCCTCCCCTCGCCTCTCCGGGTCTTGAGGGAATTCATCGCGATCGCCCCGAGTCCCGACTTCCGTGAGGCCGTCG
Organism: Rectinemataceae bacterium; assembly: GCA_035531315.1. GTDB lineage: Bacteria > Spirochaetota > Spirochaetia > Treponematales > Rectinemataceae > CAIJMU01. The sequence continues at coordinate 7,541 of DATKTD010000224.1, read as the reverse complement.
CCGGAACCTTCGCCCGTGGCCTCGAGGCCTTTGCCATCAGCAGCCTGGCCGGCTCGGTGGCTGGCTTCGCCGCGGGACGGTCCGCCCTTGTCCAGGCTGCCCTCTCCCCCCTTTTTACGACGATTCGGGCCACGCCCGTCCTCGCCCTCATCCTCCTCGCCCTGCTCTGGTTTCCATCGGGTGTCGTGCCGGTTTTCGCGGCATTCCTCATGGCCTTTCCCGTGATGGCCGCCTCGGCCATGGAAGGGGCCAGGGCAGCGCCGAAAGAGCTTCTGGAAATGGCCGCACTTTTCAAGGTTCCGCGGCGCAAGATCCTCCTCGAAATCAGGATCCCCGCGGCCTTCCCCTTTTTTGCCGCGGGAGCCCGAGCCGCCCTGGGCCTTTCCTGGAAGGTAGTCGTGGCCGGAGAGGTCCTGGCCCAGCCCCATCGGGCCCTCGGCACGGGCATGCAGACCTCGCGGATGCTCCTGGAAACGCCTCGCGTCTTCGCCTGGGCACTGGCTGCGATACTTCTCTGCGGTCTTGCCGAATGGCTTTTCGGTCGCCTCGTGAAATGGGGAAATACTCGTGGCTTATAAGCTTTGGGACATTAGGCGCAGCTTCGGCGGTCTCGAGGTCCTGTCGGGCGTCGATATCGAGTTCGGCCCCACGCAACTCCTGGTCATCCTCGGCCCCTCGGGCTGCGGGAAGACGACCCTCCTCAAAATCGTCGCCGGCCTCGATGGGGGATTCTCGGGAAAGCGGGAAGGCTTCGATCAGAGCCGCTTTTCCTTCGTCTTCCAGGAACATCGTCTCCTGCCATGGAAGAGCGTCGTGGGAAATGCCCTCTTCGCCCTCTCGTCCGCGGGTATGGACAAGTCCCAAGCGATGACGCGAATCGAGAATTTCGTTCGACTCTCGGGACTTTCGGGCCATGAAAACCGTCCCGTTCGCGAGCTATCCGGAGGGATGCGCCAGAGGGCCGCCCTGGTGCGCGCTTTCGCGATGCCCGCCGACATACTCCTCCTCGACGAGGCCTTCCAGTCCGTAGACCTGAAGCGGAAGCGTGAGCTGATGCGACTCTTTCTCGGCCTCCGGGAAATGGAAAGGAATGCCTCAATCCTCGTCACCCACGACCCCTGGGAAGCTCTCTGGCTTGCCGACCGGATCGTCGTCTTGTCGGATCGTCCGACGAGGGTCGTCGATGCCTTCGACATCGATCTTCCGCGCGGGGAAAGGGAGGCGGGGATGCCGGCCATCGCTGCCTTGGAAATGCGGCTGTCCGCCGCGCTGATAGGGATCGAGACGAGTCCGCCACCCTGCTGATGGGCGGGGGCGGGGAAAAGTGTCGGCCGCCTAAAGCTCGTCCGAGAGGTCTTCGAAAACCTTGTCGACGTCCAGGACTACGATGAAGGCGCCCTCGTTGCCATAGACGCCCTGCACCATCTTGTCGAGGCCGCCCTTGCCGAAGGCTGGTGCCCTCTCGATCTTCGAGCTGTCGAAGTCGATGACCTCGCGCACGGAATCGGCGAGGATGCCGATCGTCACGGAATCGCTTCCCTGATGCAGCTGCATGACGATGATGCTGCCCGCCTTGGCGAGGTCGGTTAGGCCTTCGCCGAAGCGGACGCGGAGATCGGCGACGGGAATCACCGTGCCGCGATGGTTTATGACGCCGCGGAGATGCTCCGAGGATCGCGGCACACGGGTCACGGGGACCATCTCTAGGACGACCTCCACCCTCTCGACGTCGATGGCGTAGACGCTCCCTTCGAGATCGAAGGCGAGGTAGCGGCGAAGTGTCATCCCATCCATGCTGGGCCTCCTACTCGGCCACTTTCTTTACGATGCCTATCAGCTTTTCGGCGTTGAAGGGCTTGACGATCCATCCGGTAGCCCCCGCTTCCTTGCCCTCGTTCATCTTGGTTCCCTGAGACTCGGTCGTGAGGACGAGGATGGGGGTGAATTTGAAGGCCGGAATTTCCCTTGCCTTACGGATGAAGGAAATGCCGTCCAGATTGGGCATGTTGACATCGGTGATGATGAGGTCGAGGGTGCCGCCGCCGCCGAGCACGGACAGGCCCTCCTGGCCATCTTGGGCCTCTATGGTCTCGTAGCCTTCCTGTTGGAGGATGAAGGATATGCTCTGCCTGATCGCGGCCGAATCGTCGATTACCAAGATTTTCTTTGCCATGTTTCACCCTTCCTGCCGGCAGGCGCCAGCCATGCGAATATTCTTCCCGCGTCCACGATAGGCCCCGCGGACAGGGGCTTTTACCGGGTCTTTTCTAGCGCGCACGACGGACGACCTCGTCGGCAATGCCATCGAGGGGAAGGACGCTGTCCACCCCCCCCAGCTTGATGGCCTCGTTGGGCATGCCGAAGACGACGCAACTCGCCTCGTCCTGGGCCACCGTATGGGCCCCGGCGTCATGCAGCTCCTTCATGCCGCGCGCGCCATCGTCGCCCATGCCCGTCATGATGACGCCGACCGCGTTCTTGCCAGCGTAGCGGGCGGCCGAACGGAAGAGGACATCCACGCTCGGGCGATGCCTGCAGACGAGGGGGCCCTCCTTCACCTCGACATAGTAGCGCGCTCCCGAGCGTTTGAGGAGGGTATGGCGGTTCCCGGGCGCGATCAGGGCGCGGCCCCGAATGACGGTGTCGTCATCCTGGGCCTCCTTGACCTTGATCCTGCAGAGCGAGTCGAGTCGGCGAGCAAAGGCCGCGGTGAAATGCTCGGGCATGTGTTGGACGATGACGATGCCCGGACAGTCCTCCGGGAAGGCTTCGAGAAACTCCCGGAGAGCCTCGGTTCCGCCCGTCGAGGCTCCCACCACGACGATCTTCTCGGTGGTCTCCACCGATACCCGTCCCGCGTCGGGCTTGGGAAGCATGACATCGGCGGTGAGCTTGGGTTCGACCTTCCGCGTCTCGCGGACGGGACCTTTGTAGTTGCGAAGCCGACCCCGGCTAAGATGGGCCGCCTTGACGGCGTCGCAGAGCCTGACCGTGGACTCCTCGAGAAACTGCTTGGTGCCGAGCCGCGGCTTCTGCACGATTTCCACGGCTCCATACTCGAGGGCCTTTAGTGCGTTATCCGAGCCCTCCTCCGTCTTCGAGGAACAGACGACGACGGGCAGGGGGCTTTTTTCCATTATGGAGCGCAGGAAGGTGAGGCCGTCCATCCGAGGCATTTCGACATCGGTGATGACGACATCGGGCGACTCGGAATCGAGGTAGCGCTGGGCGAATATGGGATCGGCGGCGACGCCGACGACCTCGATCCCGGGATCCGAATCGAGGACTTCTTTGAGGGTCTGGCGCACCACCGCCGAATCGTCGACTACAAGTACGCGAATGGCTTTTCCCATGCAGCGGCTCCTCACCCCACCTTGCGATAGACAGTCGGCGCGATCGATCGCATCGGCAGATCCATGCCGGCCACGGATTCGGAATGACCCAGGATCAGGAAGCCCTTCGGCCTGATCTTCTGGAGGAGCCGTGCGATGATATCCTCCTGGGTCTTCCGCTCGAAATAGATGATGACGTTGCGGCAAAGGATGACATCGAAGCTGCCCTCAACCGGCCAGGCTCTGTCCATGAAGTTGATCCTGGCGAATTCGACCTTCGCGCGAAGCTCGGGCCTGACCCTGACGAGGCCATTGTGGGGGTCCTTCGAGCGGAGAAGGTATTTTTTCTTGAAAGACAGGGGAATTGGCGCGGCCTGTTCCGAGGAATAGACGCCCTCCACCGCCTTGTCGAGAACCTTCGTAGAAAGGTCGCTCGCGAATATTGACCAGGAAAATTCCGGCACCCGGGCGCCGAATTCCTCGAGGACCATCGCGAGGGTATAGGGCTCCTCGCCGGTCGAGCAACCGGCCGACCAGAAGCGGCGGCGAATCGCGGGACCCTCGGAATAGATTTCGGGAAGGATCCTCTCGAGGATGAAGTCGAAGTGCTCCGCTTCGCGGAAGAAGTCCGTCTTGTTGGTCGTCACCGCGTCGATCATGTTGATCAGCTCGATGCTCTTCCCCTCCTCGGAAAAGACGAAGTCGATATAGGAGGAGAAGTCGGGCAGCTCGAGCTGTCTGATGCGCTTGAGAAGGCGGGACTCGAGCATGACCCGCTTGTTGTCGGGCATGCGAATGCCGAGTTCGGCTTCGATGAAGGAGGCTAGCTTGTGGAACTCTCCATCGCTCAGGCCCTGCGCGGTGCCCGAAAATGAGCCTCCCCATCCGGGATCGGGCATCATCGCTGGAGACTCCTCGCGTTGGCCTGATTTCTCGCCTCGCGCTGGACGACTTGGGCGAGACGATTGATGTCGAGAATGAGGGCCACGGTGCCGTCGCCGAGGATGGTGGCGCCGGAAAGGCCTTCTACGTTCTTGAACATCCTTCCGAGCGGCTTGATCACCGTCTGGTAATCGCCTATGACCTGGTCGACGACAAGACCGATGCGGGATTCGAGGGCCTGGACGATGACGATCTGCGAGATGGCGGGCTCCTCGCCCACGCTTCCGAAGAATTGCCGGAGGGGGGTGTAGGGAAGGAATTCGCTTCGGTAGGAGAATATCCGCCTCTCGCCGAGGCCCTCGAGTTCCGTCCTCGAAATCTCGATGCAGCCGTCGACGGAGGACAGGGGAATGACGAAGAATTCCCCGGCCACCTTGACGAGAAGTCCCTCGATGATCGCGAGGGTGAGGGGAATCTTGAGGGTGACCGTCATGCCCTTCCCCAGAGAGGACTCGAGTTGTACCGAGCCGCCGAGGGAGTCTATCTCCCTGCGGACGACATCCATGCCGACGCCGCGCCCCGAGACGGTCGTGACCGTCTCGGCGGTCGAGAAACCGGGGGCGAATATCAGCTGGAAAAGTTCGTTCTGCGAAAGCTCCTGAGCGGCGTTTATGAGACCGCGCTCGATCCCCTTGAGCCTGATCGCTTCGGCGTCGAGGCCCTTGCCGTCATCGGAGACCTGGATGAGAACGGTGGCTCCGGAGTGCCTGGCCGCTAGTCTGATGGTGCCGGGAACCGACTTGCCCTTTGCCCGCCTTTGTTCGGGCGACTCGATGCCATGATCCAGGGAATTCCTGATGATGTGGACGAGGGGATCGGAGAGCTTCTCGATTACCGTCTTGTCGAGCTCCGTTTCGGCGCCCTCGGTAACGAGTTCCACTTCCTTGCCGAGTTCGAGCGACAGATCCCGGACGACCCGGCGGAATTTGTTGAAGGTGCTGCCGATCGGCAACATGCGAATGGACATCGTGTTGTCCCGGAGCTGGGAGATCAGGCGCTCGAACTGCTCGGAGATCGATCCGAGGATCGGCTCCTGCCTCTCCAAGGCGGTCTGCGAAAGGCGGGCCTGGAGGGTGACGAGTTCCCCGACGAGGTCGACGAGGCCGTCGAGTTTCTCGCTCGCCACGCGTATGGAATTGCCAGAGGTCTCCCGGCGCTCCTGCATCTTTTTGAGATGCTCCTGTTCGAGGAGGGCGGAAGCGACCTGGCTCGTGGAGACCACTTTCTGCTCGACAAGGGTCTCGCCGAGGCGCTTGTGTCCTTCGAGAACGCTGCCGATCGTTTCGGGACTGACAAGACCGCGCTCGACGAAAATCTCGCCGATCTTCTTGGTATTGCCCATGTCATCGGCCTGGCGGAGAATCTTGGCGATCTGCAGCTCGGCGGAATTCTCGACGAAAAGGAAGATGTCGCGTATGGAGTTCTCGTCGGCCCCTGTCGTGAGCACGATGTCCCAGGAACAGTAACAGGTTTCGGGGTCGAGGGCGGACAGGAGGGGGATGGTCTCGGTATGGGGATAGACAGAGGCCTCCCCGAGGCCAGCAAGCTCCTCAACCAGATTGAGGACCTTGGTCCCGTCCTTGAAGATGGAGGGGCTGGGCCTGAAAAAAATCCTCCAGGTGGCCGCTTCCTGATTCTCGCGCCTTTGGGCTTCCTTCTGCCTGGGGCTCGCCCCTTCCTGCGAGGCCTCTACCTTCGGCGCAGGTGCCTCCGGCTCGACACCGCTGGCCTTGGCGACCCAGGCTCGATACTCGCCCAGAAGGCCCTGCCCCGCGGCAGCCAGTTCTTCGGGAGGGACATCGTAATCGAGAAGTCTGCGGATATGGTCACGGGAACGCAGGCTGAGGCCGATGAAGGCCCGGTCGATGTGGAGTTCGCCGTTTCGGCAACGCTCGAGGACCGTTTCGACCTCATGGGTGAATTTCGACACGGCATCGTAGCCGAACATGGCGGAGGAACCCTTGACGGTATGCATCGCCCTGAAGGCTTTGTTGATGAGCTCGGGTTCCGTCGGCGAGACTTCGAGTTCGAGGAGGGTTTCCTCGAGCTGGCCAAGGAGCTCCATCGCCTCCTCGAGGAATGTCGCCTTGAATTTATCGATCATTTCCCCTCCCCGAGCCATCCGACGAGGGTCTTTTCGAGATCGGCGCCGCTCTCCGGAATGGAGGATACGAAGCCGCTCGCCCTAATTTTACGCACGACACGCTGCGATAGGCTGCCTGACAACCTGAAGCCCCGCCCCGTGGCCATGGCCTCTCGCCGGGCCGCGACGAGGACCTGGAGACAGGGGAGATCGATGTCCTCGACGGCGGAAAAGTCCAATTCCACGGGCCCGCCCTTTTCGAGGCCCTCGAGGATGGCAGACTTGAGATAGGCCGCGCGTTCGATGCATAGCGCGCCTTCGGGGCGAAGTCTAATGATCGATCCGTCGCCTTCATTCATTTTTTGTTCTCCTCCGAAATGCCAGTATAGTCCCCTCTTCAAGGCGCCGCCACAGCAAAAAGGCTTTGCTCGGGTGTCAGCCTCACCAAAGGGGGCCGACGAAGGCCCGCCAGAAAGTCAGAGACATCAGACGAAGTCGGGAATATCGAGGGGCACGGGGATCTGGATGATGCTGTCGAGGAAGCCCGCCTTGCGCTTTTTCACGTGAATCTGCAACAAGGCCGCCCTGTCCTTGGGATGGACTATCATGCCATAGAGCGTGAAAGGGTCGCCTTCGGAGAGACCGGCCTCGTCGGCCACCGAGCCCGCCCTCACCTTCGAGATCGTATAACTTTCGGCTCCGAAAATCCCGCCTGGGACGCGAATGACATCCATGCCGAGGAGGGCCGGGAAGAGGCGGTCGCGCGTGTCCTGGGCGATAGCATCGTCGAGGGGGTGCTCTGGCCTGGAACCGAGGGCGCGCAGCACGATCCGACGGCTCCCGTCGGGAGCCTGGACGAGGATGCTGACGAGGTCGCCGGGATCTCTCTCGAGGAGGAGGGCCTGGAGATCGACGACGCGTTCGAGGGGGCGACCATCTACGGAGAGGATGACATCGCCCTCCCGGATCGAAGGCGTCGCCGAGGGACTGCGGTATCTCACGGGGAGGCCCGAAGTCCCCTTGTCCGCGTCGTCGAGTATGTAGCCCAGCCAGGGATGCTCCACCTTTCCGCCGCGGTAGAGGGCGGGCAGGGCACCGAGGAGCCAGGAGGTCGGGATGGCGAAATTGAGGCCCTGATAACCTGGCACTCCGGCGAACACGACCCCGGAGACCCTTCCCGAGGA
>DATKTD010000223.1:0-6930 GCA_035531315.1 Rectinemataceae bacterium | reverse complement strand
GCCGAGCTCGCCCTAATCAACCAGGCCAAGGGCCTCGACTCTCAGAGCGCCCACAGCCTCGCCGAGAAGCTCCTCTCCGACAAGGCCACGGCCCTCGACACCCTCACCCGCGAGGAGCTCGGCATAGACCCCGGTGAACTGGGCGGCTCGGCCTGGGAGGCAGCCGGCACCAGCTTCCTCCTCTTCGCCTTGGGAGGCATACTCCCCGTCATTCCCTATTTCTTCATCTCCGCTTGGCAGGGCATCGTAGCCAGCGCCATCCTCGGCACCATCGGCCTCTTCATCCTCGGCGCCTCCTCGAGCCTCCTCACCGGCACCCGCTTCTGGAAGACGAGCATTCGCCAGGTCCTCATCGGCCTCGCCGCGGCGGCGGTCACCTTCGGTATCGGCAGGCTGGTCGGCTCGGCGATCGGCTAGGTTTCGAGCAGCTGCGCGGGGCCGGTCGGGGAGGCGGCTTAGAAGTCGACGGAGCGGAATTGAGGCAGGTAGGGCCGATTCCGCTCGAACATTTCCTTCACCATGGCGCGGATTTCCGCGAGGGAGAGGACTGCTGAAGTGAGGGGGTCATGGGCTATGGCCTGGTAGACGAGCTTGGGGTCCCCCGTGATGCTCGCGAGGACGGCATTCTCTTCTATGCTCGAGGAGAGGCGGGTGAGCATGGTGCAGGCTGGGGGAAGCTCCCCCACAGAAACCGGATGGAAGCCGCCGCGGTCGACGTAGACGGGAACCTCGACGCAGGCTCCCTCGGGCAGGTTCGTAATGTAGCCCTTGTTCTGCACATTGCCGTTGAAGCGGTAGATGTCATCTCCGGAGAGGGCGTTCAATATCCAGGCCGCGTACTCCTCGCCTCGCTCGAGCTCGATGGGGGTCTTGGCGTCGAACCATGAGCGGGCCTCGTCGCGCCAGGTCGACTCGCGCTGCCGGTACTCCTTGAGGATGTAGGCGTGCTCGCCGGGGTTCCAGTTCGTGCCCTTTTCGCAGTAACGCTCGATGAGGTCCTTGCGCTTGCGGAACCAGGGGTTGTACTCGGAGTTGTGGCCGCTCGACTCGGTGACGTAACGGTCGAAGGCGAGGAACATCTCGTTGCGGACGGGCTCCGCCTCCAAGATCTCCTTGCGCTCGAGGGCCTTCCGGATGAGGGGATAGGCGTCCTTGCCCTTCCATTTGAAATCGAGGTACCAGGCTTGGTGGTTGATGCCGGCGCAGGTGTAGTCGATCTCCTCGTAGGGGGCGCCTATCCACTCGGCCAGCATCATGGCCGTGCCCTGTACCGAGTGGCAGAGCCCCGTCACGGTGATGGGCGAGGTCTTCTGAAGGTAGTTGCAGAGCATGGCCATGGGATTGCTGTAGTTGAGCATGATGGCGCCCGGGCAGAGGCGCTCCATGTCCCGGGCGATGGAACCGAGGACAGGGGCCGTGCGGAGGAAGCGGAAGATGCCCGAAGGACCCCGGGTGTCGCCCACGCAGATGTCCACCCCATAGCTGGCGGGGATCTCGATGTCGTGTCGCCAGACCTCGGTGCCGCCGGCGAGGATGGTGACGAGGACGAAGTCGGCGCCGCGGAGGGCCTCCTCCCGGTCCATGCTCGCCACGACGCGGGCGGGGTAGGAGCCGAGCTGGACAATGCGCTCGACGGCCCTGCGCGAGAAGTCGAGGCGCTCGGCGTCGATGTCCATCAGCCTGAGCTCTGCGTCGGCGAGGAGGGGGAAGGTGAGGATGTCCCGGACCAGCTCCCGCGTGAAATCGAGGGATCCGGCGCCGATAAAGGCTATCTTCTTCATGTTTGGCACTCCTGCGTAGGGAAGGTCGGATCGGCTCACTTGAGCCCGGTGATGGCGCTCCCCTCGATGATCCTCCGCTGGGCCACTAGGAAGATGAGGAGGATGGGGAGGACGGAGACCACCGCGCAGGCCATGAGGAAACTCCACTGGCCGGCGTACTGCGCCTGGTAGAGGGAGAGCCCCACGGTGAGGGTCGTGAGGCGCTGGTTGCTGGGCAGGTAAATGAGGGGTCGGGTGAGCTCGTTCCAGGATCCGGTGAAGGTGAGGATGGCGAGGCCCGCGAGGGCGGGCTTGGCCATCGGCAGGTAGATGGTAAAGAAGATCCGGGGCAGACTTGCCCCGTCGACGCGGGCGGCCTCGGCAAGTTCGCCCGGAAGGGCGGAGAAGTATTGTCGGAGGAGGAAGGTCCCGAAGGCCCCACCGAGGAAGGAGGTGATCCAGAGGGGCACCTTGGTCCCGACAAGGCCGAGCTTGGAGAAGAGGATGAAATTCGGGATGAGGGTCACCTGGGCGGGGATGACGAGGCCCGCGAGGATGAGGGCGAAGAGGAGGGCCCGACCCCGGAAGCGGTAGAGAGAAAGGACGAAGGCGGCCATGGAGCAACTCAGGATCTGCCCAATCGTCGAGAGGATGGAGACCTGGAAGGAATTGAAGACCTGGAGCCAGAGGAAGCGGGCGCTCGTGAAGAGGCGCTCGTAGTTGACCAGGGTGAAGGGATGGGGGAGAAGGGACTTCGAGAACTGCTCGGCCGGGATCTTGAAGGAGGTCGCGAGCATCCAGAGAAAGGGACCGGCGAAGACGATGAGGCCGAGGAGCAAGAGGATGTAGGTTGCGCCCGAGCCGAGGGCGGAAGCGAGACGGGCTCGACGCGAAGGATTCCCCTTATTCATAGTAGACAAACCTCTTCTCGGCTCGGAAATAGAGGACCATGAAGATGACGATCACCAGGGCCAGGAGGACGGCCTCCGTGCTCGCCAGTCCCATGTTGAACCAGCGGAAACCGTTCCTGTAGATGAGATAGACGGCCGTCGTCATCTCCGAGGCTCCCTGCTGACGCCGCGCCAGCATGTAGATGTACTCGAAGGCCTGGAGGGCGTTGACGGTATAGATGACGATCTGGAAAAAGATGGCCGGGGAGATGAGTGGCAAGGTGATCTTGAAGAAGCGACGGAGGCTCCCCGCCCCGTCGATCCGGGCCGCCTCGTAGTAGAGGCTCGGTACGGCCTGGAGGGCGGCCAGAAAGACGATCATGCCCTCCCCCACGGCCCCCCAGACGTTGGCGATGGTGACGGCCCAGAAGATGGTCTTGCTCCCCATCCAGGTGATGGGGGGGATGCCGACGAGGCCCAAGGCCCGGTTCAGGAGGCCCCCGTCCTTTGCGTAGATCCAGCTGAAGACGAGGGCTACGGCCACGGCCGAAGTCAGGGAGGGAAAGAAGAAGGCCGCGCGAAAAAAACCCTGACCGGGCAGCCTCCGATTGAGGAGGAGGGCCGCCGAGAGGGCGGTGACGAGGCAGAGGGGCACGTAGACGATGGTGAAGCGGAGGGTCGTCGAGACGGCCTCGAGGAACTGGCTGTCCTTGAGGGATGCGATGTAGTTTGCCAAGCCCACCCAGTGGGGCGGACTTACATTGTTCCAGTCGGTGAAGGAGAGGAGGATAGAGACCGCGGAGGAGCCGACTCCGCCCAGGGCGACGCCGAAGAGACTGGGGATAAGAAAGAGCAGGACCCACAGGCGATCGCTTCCCCTGGGCTTGAGTCGGGCCTCCACGGAAGAGCCCCCGCCTACTTGCTGCCGGCCAAGGCGCGGTCAGCCGCGTCCACGGCGGCCTTCACGACCCCCGCGGCCGTCTTCGTGGGATCGTAGATCGCGGCGAGATTGTCGCCGAAGGCCGTGGACCAGGCGTCATAGCCTACGAAGATAGGCTTGAGATGGGCGTAGGCGAGGGCGTCGATAAAGAGCTTGTTGTCGACCTTGGCGGGATTCTCGAGGAAGGCCTGGCTTTGGGCGACACTCTTGCGGGCCGGCACGGCAAAATTGAGGGAGGCGAGCTTGGTCTGGCCCTCCTCGGAGAGGACGAAGCTGATCCACTTCCAGCCGGCCTCCGGGTTCTTGCAGTTCTTCGCCATCACGAAACCGGCGGAGTTGACGCTGGTCGCCCGGCCCGCGGGCCCCTTGGGCATGGGGGCCACGGCCCAGTCGATGCCGGCGTCCGTGTACTCCGGGACCGACCAGTGGCCGATGCTGATCATCGCCGCCTTGCCGGCCCGGAACATGTCGTTGCCGTACTGGGTCTGGGTGTCCTGGTCGGGGATGGACTTGTCCACGTGGATCATGTCCCAGACGAGCTGCCAGGGTTCGAGCTTGTCGCCGATGAGGGTCTTCTTGTGGTCGGCCGAGATGATGTCGCCGCCGTAGCTCCAGACAAGGCTGCTCATGAAGGGCTCGATATCCCAGAGATCGGGGGAGAAACCCCATTGGGTGATCTTTCCGGCGGAGTCGCGGAGGGTGAGCTTCTTGGCGGCCGCGCGAAGGTCATCCCAGGTCCAGGAGTCCTTGGGATAGGGGAGCTTGGCCTGGTCGAACATGGCCTTGTTGTAGAAGAGGACGATGGTCTGGAAGTCCCTAGGCAGGCCGAAATAGCCCTTGTCGGTCTTGTAGGCCGCGAGGGCCTCGGGGAAAAGGCCATTGACGAGTCCCTGGTCCTTCTTGATGTAGGGATCGAGAGGAAGGAGGGCATCCCGGCTGTACCAGTCGAGAAAGAGAGGGGCGTCCATCGCAAATACCTCGGGCGGAGTGTTGGCCGCGTAGAGGGTGTTGATTTTTTCCCAGTAGACATCCCACTCCGCGGTCTCGATGTTCACTTTGATGCCCGTCTTTGCGCCGAAATCGGCAGCAAGCTCGGACCAGACCTTGGCCTCGGCCTCGCTGCCCCAGTTGAGCACGGTGATGGTCTTGCCGCGGTCGCCGCCTGCGCAGGAGGCCAGGAGCGTCAGGGCCAGGGCAAGGCCGATGAGTGAAGAGCGCAACTTCATGAATTCCTCCTTGGGAAAGTTCGGACTGCTATAGGCCGGACCCCGGCCTAGGCTTCGGGCCATTCGTGGATGTTGACACCCTGGACGACGCGGTTGATGACGCCCCCGGGCGAGGGATTGTCGGGACTGAGCCCCAGGTTCAAGGCGGCGTGAAGGCCTATAAACTGGCCTACCATCGCGAGAGCCAGGCCCGCCTCCTCGTCGCCGAGCTCGGGGCCGAGCTCGAGTAGGAGTTCCCCCGGAGCCATGTGGGCAGAACCAGCTGGCCCGACGACGACCAGGGCGAGGGGGGAGCCAAGGCGCTTGGCCCGGAGTTCGACTAGGAGATCGAGCTCGTAGCGACGCCGGTGGGGGTCGCCAGAGAGGTAAAGGAGGATGGCGGTCTTCGAATCCACGGCTGCCATGAAGCCGTGGCGAAAGCCCAGGCTGTCCTCGGCCCGGGCCATGATGGCCCCGGCGCTCATCTCCTGGACCTTGAGCTGGGCCTCGAAGGCCCCGCCCAGGCAGGGCCGGGGGGCGAGGACGAAGAGGCGGGCGGGCCTGGCTTCGACGAAAGCGCGGGCGAACTCGGAGAGGGCCTCGAGACGGGGCTCCAGAGCCTCTGACACTGCGGCGGCTCGGCCCTTAAAGCCGGCCCGGGAGGCCAGCCTCCCCAGGGCAAGGCCGGCAACGACCATGCTCGTAAAGGAGGAAGTCATCACGAGGCTGCGGTCGTTGGAATCCGGCGGCATGAGGAGGATCTTGCCCCGGGAAAGGCCGGCTATAAAGCGGGCCAGGGCGCCCTCGGAATTGCAGGTAATGGCGAGCTGGCGGACAAAGCCGGGGCGGAGCTTCTCGGCGAGGCGGCAGACCTCGACACCCTCGGGGCTGTTCCCCGAGCGGGCAAAGGAGACGAGGGTGAAAGGCCGCCGAGGCAGGGCGCTTTCGGGATCGAGGAGGATCTCGGTGCTCGGTATAGCCTCGGCCTCGAAGCCGGCACGGCGCAGGCTCGGCACGATGGACATGCTTACGTAATGAGAACTGCCCGCCCCGGAGAGGAGGAGGGGGTCGCTGCCCAGGAAGACGCGCAGCTCTTCAGCCCGAGTTTCGACGGCCGCCTCGGCCTCTGGCCAAAGGCTTGCTTGTCTGAGAATTTCGGCCAAGGTGTCGGCATAACCCAGCCTTCGCCTTTCGGCCTCCTTCTTTTCGAGCAGTTCCTGGAGTCTTTGCGTAGCCATGCCGGGCCCTCCTTGGGTCGCTAATCCCTTGATACACCCGGCCTGTCTCTTTGTCAAAGTTTTTTGATCGTTTTTGAGCGTTTCATCAAGATGCTCTTATCGTTAATATCAGAAAGTAACGAGCTATATCTTTATGAGTGAATCCTATATTGACTGAAATAACGTCGCTCACTAAGGTGATCGTATGCATTGCGTTTTGCAGAAGCAAAGGCCTCTTCGCCTTCGCGGAAGGATTCGCCATGGAGCTTAAGGCCTACAAACCCCGATCCAAGCTGGTCTGCGCCGAGACCCTCGTCGAGCGGCCCCGCTTTCCCGTCATCGATGCCCACAACCACCTATCCGCGGAATTCGGCGGCGGCTACGATGGCCGCCCCCTCGGTGAGACCCTTGAGCTCCTCGACGAGGCGGGGGTCGAGGGCTACGTCGACCTCGACGGAGGTTGGGGGGAGGACATCCTCCGACGCCACCTCGAGCATTTCAAGGCGGGGGCACCCGAGCGCTTCAAGGTCTTCGGCGGGGTCGACTGGGGGGCCTGGGCCCGCTTGGGCCCGGCCTTCCCGGACTGGGCCGCCGAGCGGCTCCAGGTCCAGAAGGCCTGGGGGGCCGAAGGTCTCAAGATTTGGAAGCCCTTTGGCCTCAGCGTAAGGGACGAAAAGGGCGAGAGGGTGGCGGTGGACGATCCGCGCCTCGACGTGCTCTGGACCGCGGCGGGGGAGCTCGGCCTCCCCGTCCTCTTCCACGTCGCCGACCCCATGGCCTTCTTCGATCCCGTCGACGCGACAAACGAGCGCTGGGAGGAGCTCGGGGCCCGGCCCGACTGGAGCTTCCCGAGCCCACCCTACCCCTCCTTCGATGCCATTCTGAGCGGCCTCGAGCGCCTCGTCGCCCGGCAGCCCC
>DATKTD010000222.1:0-18742 GCA_035531315.1 Rectinemataceae bacterium | reverse complement strand
TCCTCGCGGTCAAGACCTGGAGGGACTACGCTCGGGCCACCCGTCCCCTGCTCCGCCACCCCGAAATGATCCTGGCCGAAACCGCCCATGTCGCCTGGGAAAAGGGGGCGGATTACTTCGGGCTCAAGATCGTGCGCGTACCCGTCGGCCCCGATTTCCGGATGGACGTCGAGGCAGTGAAACGGAAGATCTCGCGCAACACGGTCTTGATCGTCGCCTCGGCCCCCGACTATCCCCACGGCATGATCGACCCCATAGAGGAGCTCGGCGCCCTCGCCCTCTCGAAAAAGCTGCCCCTCCACGTCGACGCCTGTCTCGGAGGCTTCTTTCTTCCCTTCATGGACAGGTCGGTCGACCCCATTCCCTCCTTCGACTTCGGGGTGCCTGGCGTGAGTTCCATGTCGGCCGATCTCCACAAATACGGCTTCGCCGCGAAGGGGGCCTCCGTCATCCTTTACCGCGATATGTCGTATTTCGAAAAACAGTTCTTCATCAGCGAGAGCTGGCCTGGCGGGGTCTTCCTGTCGACGGGTCTGCTCGGAACCAGGCCGGGCGGGGCGATCGCCGCTGCATGGGCCTCCCTCATGGGCATGGGCATGGAAGGCTACCGCGAGAAGGTCCGAAGCGCGATGGAGGCGACGAGGAGGCTAAAGGCCGGCATCGCCGCCATCGAGGGACTCGAGATCATCGGCTCCCCGCCGGCCAGCATCTTCTCGTACCGGAGTCTCGACCCGAGGGTCGACATCTACGCCGTGGGCGACCGCCTCGAGGCCAGGGCTTGGCACATCGATCGTCTCCAACGACCCGAGGGCCTCCATGCCATGGTGACTCCGCGTCACGCCGAGGTCGTTGAACGATATCTCGCCGACCTCGCGGAATCGGTGCGGGAGGTGCGGGACAATCCAGCCCTGAAGCGCCAGGGCGACGCGGCCATGTACGGAATGATTTCGCGCGTGCCCATCCGCAGCGCCGTCGCCCATGAGGTCCTCAAGATGGCGCGGTCCATGTACGGAGGGGCCGCCGAGCCCCTGGCGCATTCCGAGGCGCGCGTCTCGAGCGATCCTTCGGAAGGGGGCGGGGAATGACGAGCAACGAAGGTAGTTCCGAGGGTGGAAGCGTCTCGGGAAAGCCGGACGAGGGGAAGGGCGAAAAGAATATCGCGGGTCGGCGGGCCATTGGCATACTTGCCTTCGCCCAGTGCATCGACTTCGCGAATCCCCAGATCCTCAACACCATGTATCCGGCGATCCAGGCGGCCCTGAACCTGGCCGACAGCGCCCTCGGGCTTCTCACGGCCATTAAACGCGGCGTGGAGATCGTCAGCGTCGTGTTCTGGGGCTTCCTCGCCGACCGCTTCGAGCGTAGGGAGATCCTCGCGGTCTCCACCCTCCTCGGCGGCATAGCGGCCGTGGCGACGGGCTTCGCGCCCGGCCGTCCCTCCTTCTTCATCCTCACAATGCTGATAAATCTCGGCACGGCGGCGATGGAGGGGCAGGTGAACTCCGTGCTTTCCGACCACTACCGGGTGCAGGAACGGGGCAAGGCCTTCGGCCTGATGAGGGGTTTCGCCTATTCGGGCCTCATCCTGGGCCTGGCTTCATTCAGCGTCATGTCTGACACCATGCCTCTCCTGGGTTGGAGGATCGCCTATTGGGCCTTCGGCGCCTTCGGCCTCGCGGCCAGCCTGACCATACACTTCGCGATGGTGGAACCGGAACGCGGCGGCACCGAGGAGGCCCTGGCCACGGCCGGGGCCCGGGCCAAGGGAGCGAAGGTCGATTTCAAGCTCGGCCTGGCCCTCGCCCAATTCAGGATTCCGACCATCCTCGTCGATGCCGTCAATCTCGTGCTGCTGGGCTTTCCCAAGATCATGCTGGTCAACTTCACCGTCACCTTCTTCGTGAAGGTACGGGGCATAAGGGAGGGCCAGGCCATCCTCATCACCCTCCTCGGCCTCATGGGCTTCATCATCGGCAGCGTGGCCGGAGGCTTCGCCGGCGACCGTGTGGGCAAGCGCTTCGGCGAGAAGGCGCGCGTGGCCCTCGGTCATGTCGTTCTCGCCCTCCTCACCGTCCTCTCCTGGCTCGTCTTCAGCATCGACAGCTCGTCGGTGCCCCTCTTCATGGGCATCGCCTTCCTGACCGCCTTCTGCATCGAGTTCATGTACAGCATTACGCGCGTCGTCGTCTCGACCGTCCTCCTGCCCGAGCTGCGCACGGTCGGTTTCGCCATAGGGCGCGTGGCCGATTCGCTGGGTTCGATCTTCGCCAGCCTCATCTACGCCGCCATCGTGGGCCGTTTTGGCATCGCGTCCTCGATATTGTGGCTCAGCGTGGGCGGCAGCGCCGCGGCCCTCGTCCTGTATTTCGGCTACTACCTCTTCTTCAGGCGCGACGCGGAGAGGATGCAGGCGACTCTCGCCGGGAGGATGGGCTAGGCGGCGAAGGCCTCTCGCGAAGGCCCTAGCGCACGATCAGCACGGGACAGGGGGCGTGGGTCGCGACCTTCTGGCTCTGGCTGCCCAAGAGGAGGCCGGCGAGAAGACCGAGGCCGCGCGATCCCATGACCACGAGGTCGGCCTTCTGGTCCAAGGCCGCCTCGATGATGGTTTCGGCGGGAGGGCCCGAGAGCACCTCGGTCTCGACCGCGCAAGGCGTCTTCCCGATCCTGGCCCTGGCCTCGGCGAGTATCCTTTCGCTCTCCCTCATATGGGCCGCGATGATGCTCTCCTGCTCCTTCTGGCCCAGGTACTTTGGCACGGTTTCGTACACGGTCAAGACCCGGAGAGCGGTGGAAGGCTCGCTTCTGGCCAGATTGCCGGCCACCGTGGCCGCGTTGAGCGCGTGATCGGAGCCATCGACCGCGAGAAGAATTTTCTCGAACATGGCTGCCTTCCTTTCCCGAAGCCTCGGGCGGAAAAGATCGATCTCGACTGAAATTCTAACGCGAGGTCGAGACGGGGACAATGGCCTTCGGAAAGATAGGTGACTCGCGAAAGTCCTCCAATTCGGGCTACTATGTCGCAATGCGCGTTTCGATACTTCTCGCCTTCGTTTCGGCCCTCCTCTTCGGTGCGGCGACCCCCCTCAGCAAGGCTCTCCTGGGTTCGATAAATCCCTTTCTCCTCGCGGGCCTCCTCTACCTCGGAGCGGGTCTCGCCCTCGCTCCATGGGCGCTGCGAAGCGGACTGGGAAAGAGACTTCGCTCCCTCGACCGCAAGAACCGGCTTTATGTCCTCGGTTCGGTGCTCGCGGGTGGTATCGCCGGTCCCGTCTTCCTCCTCTTCGGCCTTTCGGCGGCGAAATCCGCCTCGGTCTCCCTGTGGCTCAATCTCGAACTCGTGGCGACGATGCTGCTTGGCAACCTTTTCTTCAAGGACAAATTGACCAGACAGGGCCTTATCACCGCCATCGGGATCGTCGCGGCCTCGATCCTTCTCTCCTTCGACGGGGGCAGGCCCTCGGTCCTTGGAGGGCTTCTCGTCGCCATCGCCTGCCTTGCTTGGGGCCTCGACAACAATCTGACGGCCCTCATCGATGGCCTCGACCCGAAGGCGAGCACCTTCATAAAGGGCATGGCGGCGGGGACGACGAATCTCGCGGTGGGTCTCCTCATCGCTTCCTCGTCCAGTCCCTCCTTGCCCTCGATCGGCGCCGCCCTCGGCATCGGAGCCCTATCCTACGGGGCGAGCATCGTCCTCTATATCACCGCGGCCCAGGGACTCGGCGCCTCGCGCGCCCAATTCTTCTTCAGTTCCTCGCCCATCTTCGGCCTCATCCTCGCGACCATCGTGCTCGGCGAATCGATAGGCCTCCTCCAGTTCGCGGCCGCGGCCCTGATGGCCCTCTCATACGCCATACTCATCGCCGAGCGCCACGGCCACGAGCACCTCCATCCCGAGACCGTCCACACCCATTGGCACCGCCATGACGAGGGGCACCACGAACACGAACACGACCGACTCTCGTTGCGTGCAACTCTACTCGGCCACGCCCATGAACATGGGCACGAGGCCCACGAGCACGACCATCCCCACGTACCCGACATTCACCATCGCCACGATCACGCTCCTTCCTGAGAGGCCTCACGCCGGGGACGTATACATCGGCCGCGCATTTTTGTTATAGTACGGCATTCCCGAGGCGGCCCCGAATCCCGACCCCGCCGCGGGAGACACCGGGCACAACGATCATCCTCCCTCGATCGCCGCGGATAGCCGCCTGGATGGGACCGCAGCGCGGTCATCGGTCGGACGAAGAGGCCCTCGTATGAGCGAACTGGAAAGACAGATCCGCAGGCGGATGACCTTCGCCATAATCTCCCATCCCGACTCGGGCAAGACGACGATCACGGAGAAGCTCCTCCTTTTCGGCGGGGCCATCAACATCGCGGGAGCCGTGAAGGGGGGCAAGCAGAGCCGTTCCTCGGTGTCCGATTTCATGGAGATCGAGAAGGAACGCGGCATCTCTATCAGCACCTCGGTGATGGGCTTCGAATACAACGACAGGAAGGTGAACCTCCTCGACACGCCCGGCCACGCCGACTTCTCCGAGGACACCTACCGGGGCCTCTCCGCCGTCGACAGCGCCCTCCTCGTCATCGATTCCGTGAAGGGCGTCGAGGAACGAACCCGGAGGCTCATGGAAGTCTGCAGGATGCGGCATACGCCGATCGCGACCTTCATGAACAAGCTCGACCGCGAGGGCAAGGACCCCATGGAACTGATGGACGAGACGGAGCGCGAACTCGGCATCGGCGTCCGTCCCATCACCTGGCCCATCGGCCAGGGCAGGAGCTTCAAGGGCGTCTACGACCTCGTCGAAAAGCGCCTCCTCCTCTTCTTCCCGGGAGAGGTCAGGCGGCCCACCGATGTCATAACTATCAGCGATTTGACCGATCCCCTCCTCGATCAGAAGGTCGGCGTCTCCCTTGCCACGAAGCTGCGCGAGGACGTGGCCCTCCTCTCGGGAGTCTACCCGCCCTTCAGCCTCGCGGAGTACCTCGAAGGCACGGCCACGCCGGTCTTCTTCGGCTCGGCGATCAACAACTTCGGCGTGCAGGAGCTCCTCGACACCCTGACCTCGATAGCCCCCCATCCGACGCCCAAGACCGGGGTCGAGCGGACGGTCAGGCCGGAGGAAGAGAAGTTCTCCGGCTTCATCTTCAAGATCCACGCCAACATGAATCCCCGGCACAGGGATCGCGTCGCCTTCCTCCGCGTCTGCTCGGGGAGCTTCGAACGCAACAAGACCTATGTGCACGTGAGGAGCGGCAAGCCCTTCAGGACCGCCAACCCGACGGCCTTCATGGCCCAGGACAGCGAGATCATCGACGAGGCCTGGCCCGGCGACATCGTGGGCATACACGACACGGGCACCTTCAAGATAGGCGACACCATCACCGAGGGCGAGACGATCAACTTCAAGGGGATTCCGAGCTTCGCCCCCCAGATCTTCCGCTCCATCGTCAACGCCGACCCGCTCAGGGAAAAGCAGTATCACAAGGGCCTTGACCAGCTCGCCGAGGAGGGCGTCGTCCAGATATTCTCGAAGCCCCACCAGCCGAACCTCCGCGTCCTCGGGGTCGTCGGCCAGCTCCAGCTCGAGGTGCTGCAGTATCGGATGGAGCACGAATACAACGCGAAATGCACCTACAAGCCCATCGATCTCAGCATCGCCCACTGGATAGCCGCGGAGGACCCGAAGACCCTCAGGGACTTCGTGGAGGATAATCCGCGGAGGATACTCAAGGACATCAGGGGCACCTACATCTTCATGTCCGATACCCAGTGGTCATTCGAGCGGGCCAAGGCGAACAATCCCGCGATACGCTTCTATTCCACGTCGGAAATGGTGGAAGACAGGGAGCCGGTCGCCCGCGACGCCTGATCGGGCCCCACGAGGAGGACCTGGATGTCGCAGACGTTGGTGTTGGTCGCCCCGGTGACGAGCAATGCCCCGACCTTCTCGAGGAAGCGATAGGAATCGTTGTCGGCCAGGCTTCCCTTGAGATCGAGACCGGCGACCCGACAGGCTCGCAGAGCTGTCGCGTCGGCGAAGCCTCCGGCGGCCTCGGTCGGCCCGTCGTTGCCGTCGCTGGCCCCCGACAGGAAGCAAAGCCCACCGAGCTCGAGCCCGGCCTCGGAGGCGGCGCCGAGGAAGGCCAGGGCCATTTCCTGGTTGCGACCGCCCTTGCCGGCGCCGCGGAGGGTAACCGTGCTCTCGCCGCCCGCAAGGACACAGGCTGGAGCCCGCAGCGGAAGCCCGTGGGCGCGGATGTCCGCGGCGACCCCGACGAAAACCTTCGCGAGTTCGCGCGCCTCGCCCTCTAGCCTGCTCGTAAGGATGAGACTCGAATAGCCGAGACTCTCGGCTCTCTCCTTCGCCGCCACCAGGGACAGGTAGTTCGTGCCGACGAGGATGTTGTCGCAGCCATCGAAGGCCGGATCGCCCGGCTTCGGCGTTTCGGGGAGATCGCCGGCGGCGCCGGCCTCGAAGACCGACCGAAGCCCCGAAGAAAGCTTATCGTAGATATGATAATCATAAAGGATGGCGAGGGCCTGGCCCCAGGTCGTGGCGTCGGGGACCGTCGGCCCCGAGGCGATGGCGGAGAGATCGTCCCCCATGACGTCCGAGAGGATGAGGTTCACCGAGACGGCGGGATGCAAGGCCAAGGCGAGGCCTCCCCCCTTCACGAGCGAGAGATGTTTCCTCACGCAATTGATCGAAGCGATGGGCGCGCCGGAGGCCAGGAGGAGGGCGCTCGCCTCGCGCTTATCCTCGAGGGAAAGGCCGAAGGCGGGGGCGCAGAGCAGGGCCGAGCCCCCCCCCGACACGCAATTCAGGACGAGCGTGTCCTCGTCCGCCCCCTCCGCGAGTTCGAGGAGGAGGCGCGCGGCCTCGACGCTCGAAGCCTCGGGGACGGGGTGAGCGGACTCGAAGAGCCTGGCCCTCGCAAGAGCCTCGCCATGCCCCGTCTTGGTAACCACGAGGCCCTCGGATATGCGATCGCCCAGGAGGGCCTCGACCCCAAGGGCCATGCGGGCGCTCGCCTTGCCGTAGCCCACGAGGAGTATCCTCGCGTAGCGCTCGAGATCGTAGCCCTCCTCGATGCCGCCACTTTTCACGAGAAGGCGGCTCCCGTCCATGGAGAGACATTCCTCCATGAGGAGGAGGGGGTCGGCGCGGTCGAGACCGGCCTCGAAAATGGAAGCCGCGTCACCCCGCAGCCCGCCCACCCGAAGGCCGCCCTCCCGCCGAAGCCGGGAGCCTCCGATCACGCGCCCTTCTCGATCGCGAGAATAGCGACGAAATAAACCGCCATGGCGGCCAGACCGAAGGGAAGGCCGATGGCCGCCCATTCCCCGGACTTTATCTTGAGCTTGCCGGCCGAGATGATGTTCGGGATGTTGCCCGGTATGAGCATGCCGCCCGCGACGATGAGACCGAGTATGGCCGAGGAAATTTGGTGGAGACTCATGCTCGGACCCACCTCGGCCGCCGTCAATGTCGCGTTGTCCAGGATGGCCGAAATCATGTTGATCCAATAAAGGCCCGCGGAGGGAATTTTCGAAACATACTCGTCAATGATCGGCTTGAAGCCGGTCCCGAGAAACACGAGGGCCATGACGAAGAGATAGGTCTTTCCCGTCCTGATAAGGACATCGCGGAGGCCTTCCTGCCGATCCTCATGGAGCCTCTCCTCGTCGCGGCCGCCCTTTGCGACGAGGAAGGAACCGATGAGGGCGAAGACGAAAACACCCGGCACTATGTAGGCGCCGAGCGCCTTGAAGAGGAACCAGAATCCCGCGTGGTAGGGCTCGCCCCGCAATTTGGCTATGGCTATGGTGGATAGCGGCTCGCCGATGGGGGTCAGGGCGGCGCCGATGCCGATCGCGAAGCAGGCGATGACGACGAGACGTATCTCGCTCTTCCGGTCGAGGGAGAGGTGCGAGACGATCTCGACGAGGAGGAGGGCCGCGATGATGGCGGTGAAGGCGCTCGAGAGGATGCCGAGGACGAAGATGACCAGGAAGGTGAAGAGACGGACGCCCATGAGGATGCTCATGCGATTGACGAGGCGGTTGATGCCGCTGCGGGCTACGAGAAAGAGGAAGCCGGCGACGAGGACGGCGGCGCTGATCTTGATCGGTTCGAGCAGCCCTTCCTCGACGAGGGGCAGGCTCCATTGGGCCGTCACCGTGACGGCCAGGGTTCCCATGACGAAGAGGAATATCTCGAGGTTCTCCTCGACCCATTTGACGAGGAAGGGAAGGGCGAGGACAGCAACGAGAATGATGAAGAGACCGACTATCGTCAGCATTGAATCCCCTCTGTTGACGCGATACGCGCATTATAGCGGGAGCGAATGAAGGCGCAATCGGTCTTTGTCCTACAACGAAGAATAGAGAAGGCGCCTCATGCCGGGACGGGGAAGCGCAACTCGAAGGCCGCGCGAAGTCCTTGGCCGGCCGGATCGAGGCGGATATCCCCTCCGAGGCTTTCGGCCAGGCTCCTCATCAACTTCATTCCGAGCCCCTCCTCCCTCCCCGGCCCCGATTCTCTCTCCGCCATCGCTCCTTCGCCAGCCTCTATCCTGATTCGATAGAAGCCTTCCGAGGCATCGAGGGACATCGTGACGGCCTCCTCCTTCGTCCCCTTTCGGCACGCGTGTTTGAAGGTCTCCGCGAGGGCCTCGTTGACGATGAGGCCGAGGCTTACGGCGCCTTCGACGGGGATGAAGCGGCCGCAATCGCAAGCGCATAGCAGCCGGGGCTCCTCCTTCCCGAAACTCGAGGATACGCTGGATGCCAAAGTCCGGAGATAGCTGGCTATTCCCACCTCGAGGCCGTCCTGCCCGATGTCGAGCTCGTCCTGCACGATGGAGATGGCGAATATCCGGCCGATGAGCTCGTCGGCGGCCTCGATGAAGGCGGGATCGCGGGAACAGCTTTTTTGCAGGCGGACGAGGCCCTTGACGACGCCGAGGTTGTTCCTCACCCGATGGTTGAGCTCGCGGAGGAGGAGGTCCTTGTCTTCGATCGCCCGCCTGAGCTCGACCTCGCTCGCCCTTCGTCTTTCCATTTCATCCCTGATCTCCTTGAAATGGTCGGAAAGCCCACCGAAGACGAAGCCGACGGTGATGCCCGAAATCTCGGCGATCAGCTTGCTGGCCGGCGAGAACTCGGGATGGCCGAGAATGTGAAACAGGAGGAGATTGGAGGGGAGACCCAGGGCTCCCGCCACGAGCCCGCCGAGGGAACCGAAGCCGAGGGCGGCCACGATCGCGGGCACGAGCACGAAATAGTTGCTCGATATCCCGAGGCCCTCGCCGAAGACGAGAACCACGGCCGCATAAAGCCCGATAGACAGGAAAAGACTGGCCCAGGGATGGGGGCGAAAAACCTCCGCCTGGGCCCTCGACAGGAGTCTGACCATGTGGACGGGGGGCGAGGCCCTCGGCCTTCCTTCCGCCGCGTTCCGGTCCTCGTTCATGGCTGCCTCCGGACGGATGCCCGAACATCCCATAATCGCACCCGCATTCAAATCATTGCAATTGTCATCGACTTGTCAAGGCCGGAAGGCCGGCCTCGGCGGGTCAGGGCGAGAATCCGGGCACGATCAGGCTCGCGAGGAGGGCGAGGTTCATGGCCGACACGAGCACCCCCGAGAGCACGAGGATGAGGGTCGTCGAGGGCTTGTTGACGTAGGCGCCCATCACCCGTTTGGAGGACGTGAGCGCTATCTGAGTGAATATCGTGAAGGGCAGCTGGACGCTCAGGGCCATCTGCGAAAGGACGAGGGCCTGGAAGGGATCGGGGGCCAGCATGGCGACGACCGAGGCGCCCACGAGGGTGATCACGATGCCGATCCTCGTGTGCCTGTCCTGGGGGTCGTAGCACTCGCCGAAGATGCCGGTGAAGATGGCACCCCCGGCCATGCCCGCGGTGATGCTGGAGGCGAGGCCCGCGAGGAGGAGGGCCACGGCGAAGATCAATTTCGAGCCGCCACCGAGAAGCGGCTCGAGGAGGCGCTCGGCGTCGGAAAGCTGGTCGACCCTCTGGCCGTGCACGAAGAAGGTAGAGGCCGCCAGGATGATGATGGCGCTGTTGATGGCCCAGCCGACGCCCATCGAGAAGAGGGTATCGAGGAACTCGAAGCGGAGCCGGTTCCGCACCTGGGCGCCGTCCCCGAGGTTCCACTGCCGGCTCTGGATGATCTCCGAGTGCAGGAAAAGGTTATGCGGCATTACGACCGAGCCGAGGAGGCTCATCACGAGAAGAAGGCCGCCCTTCGGGATGGCGGGGACGAGGGTGCCGCGGAGGGCCGCCGGCCAGTCGACATGGACGAGGGCGATCTCGTAGATGAAGCCGATGCCGATGAGGGAGACGAAGCCGATGATCCAGCGCTCGAGCCTCCGGTAGGAATTGCTCAGGATCATGAAGAGGACGAAGGCGGCGGCGAGGGGGATGCCGATGCGGACGGATAGGCCCGTGAGCATCTGGACGGCGATCGCCGCCCCGAGAACCTCGGCGAGGGCTGTCGATATCGCCGCGGCGACGGCCGAACCGAGGATGGGCAGGCTGAGGGCCCGCGGAAGGTAGATGGTCGCCGCCTCGGAGATGCAGCATCCCGTGGCGATGCCCAAGTGGGCCGCGTTGTGCTGGAGGATGACGAGGAGGATGGTGCCGAGGGCGATGACCCAAAGGAGGCCGTAGCCGATGCTGGAGCCCGCCGAGAGATTGGCCGCCCAATTGCCCGGATCGATGAAGCCGACGGTGACGAGGAGTCCAGGGCCTATGTATTTGATGATTTCGATGGCGGCGAGGCGGGGCCGGTCCTTGGTCGGCTTGTAATGGGGCGGGACGGGCTGTTCCAAGATGTGCTCCTGCGGAAATATACCTTCGAGTTCCAAGTATGGCCACAGCCGTGCCTCAGTCATCTTGACATAATCGATCAAAATGTTAAAGTACTGCCTCGCGTTTGAAAGCGTGGCTCGGGCCCAGGGCCTGATTCCATGCCGCCTGCCGCAGGGCTTAAGGGCCCGCGGACAGGCTCCCGTTTCCAGAATAGTCAAGGTGGAGGTGCCGATGCCGTACAGGTCGGTAGTGCTGATCAAACAGGTTCCCGATACGCACAATATCAGCGGGAAGGTAATGACCGAGGAGGGCACGATCGACCGTGGCGCCCTTCCGGCGATCTTCAATCCCGACGATCTCAACGCCCTCGAAATGGCCCTGGCCCTGCGCGACGCGGAAGGCGGGACGGTGGCGGTGATAACGATGGGACCGCCCGCGGCGGCGGCCATCCTCCGCGAGGCCCTCTTCCGAGGCGCCGACGAGGCCTATCTGCTGTCGGACAAGCGCTTCGCCGGAGCTGACACCCTCGCCACCTCCTACGCCCTCGCACAGGCGGTGAGGAAGCTGGGCGAGGCCGATCTCGTCTTCGCCGGCAGACAGGCCATCGACGGCGACACGGCCCAGGTCGGCCCCCAGACCGCCGAAAAGCTCGGCATTCCCCAGATCACCTGGGCCGAGGCCATCCTCGGCATCGACGGAAGCAAGATCACCGTTCGCCGCTCCATCGACCGCGGCACGGAGACGGTCGAATGCGCCCTGCCCTGTCTTCTCACGGTCGTCGGCTCGGCCAACGAACCACGCCCCGCCTCGGTGCGCAGGCGCATCGAATACAAGCTGGCCTCGACGAGCATGGAGTACAAGACCCTCCTCGCGAAGTGGCCGGATTTCGGCAGCGAGGAGGCCCTCGACGCATGGCTCGCGGAAAGGAAGCTCCGCATACCGGTCTGGTCGGCCGCCGACATCGGGGCCGACGAGGCGAGGCTCGGGCTCGCGGGTTCGCCGACCCAGGTCTACAAGGTCAACTTCGTCGTGCTCGAGGGAGCCGAAAGCAAGGACGTCCAGCCGACGCGCGAGGGCATCGCGGGTCTCGTGGACGAGCTCGTGCGCGAATACATCGTAGGGTAGGCAGAGAATGAGCGACTCAAGAAACGTGTGGGTTTTCGTCGAACACGATGTCGGCGGCGACGGAAGCGTCATCGCCGACGTCAGTCTCGAACTCCTGGGCAAGGCCCGCGAACTCGCCGACCGCCTCGGCAGCGAGGTGCACGCCGTCCTCTGCGGTTCCAAGGTCGAAGGCCTCGCGCCCACCCTGATCGCCCAGGGCGCCGACCTCGTGATCCTCGCCGAACACGACGAGCTCGAGGCTTACAGGACCCTCCCCTACGCCCGCGTCATCGTCGGTCTCGTCGAGGAAAGGAAGCCCTACATAGTACTGTTCGGGGCGAGCGCCGTCGGAAGGGATCTGGCGCCCCGCGTCGCCAGCGCCCTCCGCACGGGTCTCACCGCCGACTGCACCGACCTTCAGATCGGCGACTACGAGTCCCGCAAGGAAGGTAAGGTCTTCAAGGACCTCCTCCTCCAGATACGACCGGCCTTCGGCGGCAACCTCATCGCCACGATCGTCAATCCCAAGGGCAGGCCCCAGATGGCCTCCGTCCGCGAAGGCGTCATGAAAAAGGCCGCGGCCGAGCCCACGCGCAGGGGCAGGGTCGAGCGGGTGACTCCCCGCTTCGAGGCCTCCGACTTCGCGCTCAAGGTGATCTCCCGCGAGAGGCGGGAATCGACCCTGCGTCTCAAGGATTCGGCCGTCGTCGTGGCCGGTGGTGCCGGGGTCGCGGGCCCGGAGGAATTCGACCTCCTCCGCGAGCTCGCCCAGGTCCTCGCCGGAGAGGTCGGGGCTTCGCGCGCCGCCATCGACGCGGGCCTCATCCACCACGATCACCAGATCGGCCAGACGGGCCTCACGGTCCGACCCCGGCTCTACATCGCCGCGGGCATCTCCGGGGCCATCCAGCACCGCGCCGGCATGGACGAGTCAAACAAGATCATCGCGATCAACACCGACCCGGACGCGCCGATATTCCAGATCGCCGATTACCGCATCGTCGGCGACCTCGCCGAGGTCGTGCCGATGCTCGTCGAAGCGCTGCGCGACAAGGCCAAGTGAGACCAAGCCCGTTGAGGAGAGACTTTCATGGCAGATAATTTTTGGCTCGACAATCCCGATCTCCGCTTCAGGATGGAGAACGCCGACCTCTCGGAGGTCGTATCGATAAAGGAACGCGATTACTCGACCGCCGCGAAGTATCGCAACGCGCCGCGTAGCTACGCCGACGCCAAGGACAACTGGGCCCTCGTGCTCGACATCCTCGGCGACATCTGCGCCAACGTTATAGCACCGCGCTCGGCCGAGGCCGACGAGGAAGGCGCGACCTTCCACAAGGGCGAGGTCGAGTACTCGAAGGCGACCCAGGCCGCCATCGAGGCCTTCCGCAAGTCCGAGATCCTCGGCGCCATGCTCCCCTGGGAGTACGGCGGCCTCAACCTCCCCGAGACCGTCTATACCGCCATGGTCGAGATGGTGTCGCGGGCCGAGGGCGGCCTCATGACCATCTTCGGCCTCCAGGAAATAGCTTCAACTATCAACGAATTCGGGGACGAGGAGACGAAGGCCCGCATCCTCCCCCGCTTTTCGCGTGGCGAGGTCTTCGGCGCGATGGTCCTCACGGAGCCCGACGCCGGCTCGGATCTCGGCTCCGTCCAGACCCGCGCGAGCCTCGACGAGGCCACGGGAACCTGGAAGATCAACGGCGTCAAGCGCTTCATCACCAACGGCAACGCCCAGATCCACCTCGTCCTCGCGCGGAGCGAGGAAGGCTCGAAGGACGCTCGCGGCCTCTCGATGTTCCTCGTAGAGAGGGACAAGAGCGTGAAGATCCGCCGCATCGAGAACAAGCTCGGCATCCACTCCTCGCCGACCTGCGAGCTCCAGTACAGCGACACGCCGGCCGTCCTCGTCGGCAAGCGTCGTTTCGGTCTCATGCGCTGTGCCATGGCCCTCATGAACGGCGCCAGGCTCGCCGTCGCCGCCCAGGCCATCGGCATCGCCGAGGCCGCCTATCGCGAGGCCCTGCGTTACGCCGGCGAGCGCGCCCAGTTCGGCACCGTCATCGACAGGCTGCCCGCCCTGTCGCGCATCCTCGTGTCGATGAAGTGCGAGCTCGAGGCGGCCCGCGCCCTCGTCTTCGAGACCAGCGTCCACGTCGACGTGCTCAAGGCCTCCGAGTACAGGCAGGAGCTCCTCGAGAAGGAGGGCAAGGCCGCCGACCCGGGCCTCATCGCGCGGAAGAAGCGCGCCTCGAACCTCGCCGACATCCTCACGCCCCTCAGCAAATTCTATTCCACGGAGATGGGCAACAGGGTCTGCTACGAGGCACTCCAGATCCATGGCGGCGTGGGCTACATGAGGGAGTTCAACGTCGAACGCCACTACCGCGACGTGCGGATCACAAACATCTACGAAGGCACCAGCCAGCTGCAAGTCGTGGCCGCCCTCGGCAAGACCCTCGGCCGCGGCCTCGACGTCCTCTTCGACGAGTGGAAGGCTCTCGAGTACGGCGAAGCCCTGGCCGGCATCAAGGCGCCCCTCGGGGAACTCACTGAGTTCTTCGGGCGGGTCTGCGATTCGCTCAAGGCCCGCGACCGCGATTCCATCGATTTCTTCGGGGCCGACCTCATCGGCATGGCGGCCATCGTCGTCAACACCTGGCTCCTCCTCCGCGACGCGAGGACGGAGGCTAGGGGCGGCGCCCTCGCAGGTGGCGGCGCCCTCGCGGGTGGCGGCGCCCTCGCGGGTGGCGGCGCCTCGGCATCGAGCGGCGGACGCAAGATCGAGGTCGTCCGGGCCTACGCGGCCGAGCAGCTCCCCCGGGCCAAGGCCCTCGGCGAGGCGATCCTGGAAGGCGCCATCACGCCGCTCGCCGCCAGAGAGGCCATCCTGGCCTGATTTTCCGCCCTCGGCGGCCGCGCCCACGCGCGGCCGCCGATCGGCCGGCCCTCCGTTTCAAGCGCCGGGGCATTCGAGGCCCAGGAGGGCGGCGAGCCGGCGGACGGTGAAGCGATCGCGGAGGAGGTGGCCGAAGGCCCAGGCCGACTCTACCAGCTTCGGCTCCAGGCCGAGCTCCGAGGGCCGGGTCGGGCAGCCGGCGACGGATAGGAGGGCCCTCGTTTCCGCCGCGCCTGGCACCGAGGCCGCGAGCCCCCTTATCTCGGTCCAATTATTTATAATTGTGCGTTTAAGCTCCCCGAAAGCCCCGGCGTCGAGGGCGAGAAAGCGCCGCTGGGATGCCTTTATGGAGTTCGCTGCCGCGCCGAATTCCCCTTCTATCCTTTCTTCCTCTTCCCTGGCACGGGGCAGGACGGCGTCCGACAGCCTCGCCTCGGCCTCCTCCTGGTCCATGTCGCGGATCCTTTCCCAAAGACCCGCCACCAAGGCGGTGGCGACGCCGACCTTGAGCCCGTGGAGGATCGGCTGCCGGCCCTCGCGGGCCAGCCTCATCTCCCAATAGTGCGAGAGATGGTGTTCGGCGCCCGAGGCGGGTCTCGAGTGTCCGGCGAGGCTCATGGCCATCCCCGACTCGATGAGGGCCCCGATGAGGGTCTCGAGGCCCTCCGCCTCGCGGGCACCGACGAGGGAGGCGGCGCCGAGACAGCGCTCGGTGGCGGCCCTCGTGCGCGCTGCGATGCCTTCGTCCCAGGCCTCGCCCCAGACGAGGGCCCCCAGGCGCCAATCGGCGAGGGCCGAGAATTTGCAGAGCATGTCGCCGAAGCCGGCGGCCGTCATCGGCGCCGGGGCGGCGCGCAGCGTTTCGATGTCGGCGAAGATGGCGCGCGGAGCCGCCGCCGCGATAGTGCGCTTGGCCCCGCGGATCGTCATGGCCGAGACCGAGGATGCATAGGCGTCCACGGAGGCCGCGGTAGGCAGGCTGACGAAGGGGAGCCGCATCCGCGCCGCATAGAGACGGACGATGTCGGTGACGGTTCCCGAGCCCACGGCGATGAGGGGAGCCGGCTCGGCCGCTTCCTCGGCGACGAGGAGACCCAGGGCCGCCTCGTCTGCCTGTAGCTCGCCTTCGAAGACGAGGGTGACGACGACGATGCCCGCCTTGCCGAGCCCCGCTTCGACCGATCGACCCAGGGCGCCCCAGGTGTTCGCGTCCGCGACGATGCGGACTCTTCCATAGCCGGAGCGGCCGAGGAAGTCGAGAAGCTCGGCGCCGATATCGCCTCGACCCACCTTGGTCTCGGGTAGAGATACCCTCATTTCGTCACCCTCCCTCATTGGAGATACTTGATAAAGGCCCCGTAACCCTCGGAGGCCATCCGGTCCTTTGGAACGAAACGCAGGGCCGCCGAGTCCATGCAAAAGCGGAGACCCGTCGGAGCCGGTCCGTCGTCGAAGAGGTGGCCGAGATGGGAATCGGCGAAACGGCTCCGTAGCTCGGTACGCAGCATGCCGAAGCTCGTGTCGGTCACGAACTTGAGGTTGGCCGGCACCAGGGCGCGGGTGAAGGAGGGCCAGCCCGTGCCCGAATCGAATTTGTCGCGGGAGCTGAAAAGGGGCTCGCCGGAGATCACGTCCACGTAGATGCCCGCGGCGTGGTTGTCCCAATAGGCGTTGTCGAAGGCGGGCTCGGTGCCGTCCTGTCTCGTCACGAGGAATTGTTCCGGCGTGAGGGTCTTGCGGAGGGCCGCGTCGGAGGGGCGGCGCCAGCTTCCGTCGACGGCGGCGGGAGGGAGTCCAGGATCGTGGAGCGAAGCGGCGCCCCATATCCTCGCGAAGAACTCGTCGCGGCCCGAGTGGGAGCGGTAATTGGCGTAATAATCGGGGTTCTTCCTCGCGAAGGCCTGGTGGTAGTTCTCGGCGGGCCAGAAATCGGGGGCCTTCATGGTCTCCACGGCGAGGGGGGCTCCGAAGACATTTGACTTCGCGTACGCTGCCATCGCCTTGTCGATCTGCGTCTTCTGGCCGGCGTCGTAGTAGAAGAGGATGGGCCGGTACTGGGCTCCGCGGTCGACGAAGGCGCCGCCACCATCGGTGGGATCGCTGTGGTGGAAATAGAGGTCGAGGAGCTCGGCGTAGCCGACCCTCGTGGGATCGAAGGTCACGTAGACCGCCTCGACATAGCCCATTTCTTCGTAATTGCGATAATTCGGCGCGCGTCCCGAGCCCGCGGCATAGCCGGAGACGGCGGAGACCACCCCGTAGGCCCCGTCGAAGGCCGACTCGAGGCTCCAGAAGCAGCCGGCGGCGAAGAGTGCCCGCTCGGTGCCCTGGGGACTCTTCGCGTTGGCCGGCACGACGGGAGCCTGCCAGTTCGGGGAGGATGGATCGAGGGCCGAAACGGCCGAGGGCGCCGCGAAGATAGCCGCCGCGAGGGCGACGAGTTTGAACGAAAGACGCATGGAGACCTCCGATGCTCGGGCCGCGGATGCGGCCCCTTCGAATTCGAAGCCCCCTTCCCGCCTCACCCGAAGGTGAAGGCGTAGAGACGAAGACTTCCCGAAACCTCGAGCTTGAGGACATGCAGGCCCGGCGCTTGGCCGCCGACGAGGTGATAGGCCCTGCTTTCGCGGGGTACGAGGACGCCGGCCTTGACGTCCTCGGTGTCGGCGGTTGCCATGCCATCGACGCTCACGCCGATCCTGCCGCCGCCATCGCCCGCCTCGACGACGAGGTATACGTCCCTCGCGTCGAAGCCGAGGGACAGGCTGTCCATTCCGCCCGATTCCAGATAGGAGCCCTTGATTGTCCAGACGCCGCCGAGGTTCCACTCCCCGACGCCCGGGCTTCGGGCAGGTAGATAGTTGGTCGCCTTATCGGCTACGGGCACGACGGCGCTCGCGAAGCCCCTGGCCCTCTCGTAGCCCAGATAGGTCTCGGGTGTGCGGGCCGCGAGGAGCGCCCTGGGCGGGGAAAGGCTCGGTCCGGCCCTGGTCCCGGCCTCGGCGAGGAGGGCCCTGATCTCGGCCTCCGTCGCCGCGTAATCGCCCTCTCCGAAGCGCCAGGCCCTGACGCGGCCCCTCGCGTCGACGAGGTAGTGGGCGGGCCAATAGCGGTTGGACCAGGCCCGCCATTCCGCGAGGTCGTTGTCCATCACCACCGGCCAGGTGACGCCGAGATCGGCGATCGCCTTTTGCAGATTGGAGGGCACCCTCTCGAAGGCGAACTCGGGGGAATGCACCCCGATGATGACGAGACCCTTGTCGGCGTAGGCGGCGTTCCAGGCCCTGAGCCAGGGCAGGGTTCGAATGCAATTGATGCAGCTGTAGGTCCAGAAGTCGATGAGGAGGACCTTGCCGCGGAGATCCTTTTGGGTGAGGGGGCGCGAGGGGCCCTTCCCCGGCCCTTCGGTATTGAACCATGGCCCTGCCGCCACGAGGGGCGGGGCGAGGCCGAGATCGACGCGGAGCCCCTTGGAAGAAAGCTCGCTCGATCCGGCGAAGAGCGCGGAAGCGGAATATGACGACGAGGTCGCCGCGGCGCCTCCTCCATCCCGCACCGCCCCGGAAGCCGCGCCTTCCCTGGCGTCGATGGCCTTGCGCACCGCCGGATTGTCCTCGAAGGCGGTCAGACCGCTGCCATAGGACGGAAAGGCCTCGAGGATGGCGGCCTGTATCCGCCTGTCCCATTGCATGGCGATGACGAGGGCCATGACGAGCATCACGGCGCCGAAGCCGCGCTGTATGGCCGCCATCCTGCGGGCGAGCCCGGGCAGTCTCGACAGAAGTCCCCTTCCTCCGACCATGATGCCCAGCAGGGGAATGGCCGTGCCGGCCGCATAGGCGATCGTGATGGCGACCGCGCCGGCATCGACCCTGTTC
>DATKTD010000221.1:0-3677 GCA_035531315.1 Rectinemataceae bacterium | reverse complement strand
CCCTCGGATATTCCAGGCAGACCGAAGGCGTCACCGACCTCACGGCCGGCCCCCTCGTCAATCTCTGGGGCATCGGCACCGACCATGCCCGGGTGCCGGCCGAGTCGGAAATCAAGGCGGCCCTCGCCCTCATCGACTGGAGAAAGGTGCGGCTCGACCCGACGGCGCGCAGCGTGAAACTCGAGAAGACCGGTATGTCCCTCGACCTCGGCGCCTTCGCCAAGGGCTGGGCCGCGGACAAGGTCAAGGAAGTCCTCGCCGACGAGGCGGTCAAGGCCGCCATCATCGACCTGGGCGGCAACATCTTCGTCTTCGGCTCGAAGCGGGATGGCAGACCCTGGAAGATCGGCATCCAGGACCCGGCCAGGCCCCGGGGCGATTACATGGGCATCGTTACCACCCTCGGCGATTCCGTCACGACGGCCGGAACCTACGAGCGCTTCTTCATCAAGGACGGGGTGAGATACCACCACATCCTCGACCTCTCGACGGGACGACCTGCCGATTCGGGAATCCAGTCGGTCACCGTCATCGCCGCCACGAGCAGCCTCGCCGACGGCATCGACACCGCCCTCCTCATCCTGGGTCTGAAAAAGGGCATGGCCCTTGTCGCGAAGACCCCTGGAGTCGAGGCGATCTTCGTCGGCGACGATGGCCGGGTCTGGCTCTCCCCTGGTGCCAACAAGAACTTCCAGCTCAGCGATTCGACCGACTGGAAACTCTCGGAATAGGCCAGCCTCCATAGAGGTCAAAGCCGCTTAGTCCGGGACCCGGCAGGGAGGCTCCCTGCCGGACCAGGCCTCCGGAATCAGGCCGCCCTAGCCAGCTTGAGCTTGAGAAACAACCAAGGCGCCGCGAAGGCTATCCAGAAGCCCACGAAGGCGAAACTGAGGAAGCTGGCCAGGTTGAAGAGCTCCGCCTCGCGGCCGGGCGTAATGAGCTTGAAAAGGAAATAGACCCCAACCGTGGTCGCGAGGCCCAGGACGACACGGGCGATCTTCGCCAGGAGGCTGCCCTCCACGGAGAATTGCGCCTTGTCGTCGGCCCAGGCGAATCCCATACCGGCGCCGAGGAAGGCCCCCGACATCGAGAGGTCGGCGTGATAGAGGGCGTTCATCAGGAGGGCGACGACGGCCATGGAGATAAGACGCCATCGTCCGCCGAGGATCGCGAGGAGCTTCTCGAAGCGATCGCTGACGAGCCTGTCGGTCAGCACAAGAACGAGACCAAGGCCCCAGCCGACAAAGACGTCGGTCGGGAAATGAACCCCCAGGTAGATTCTCGAGAAACCGATGAGGAGGGGCATGGCTATGGAAAGCACGAGGCCCAAGGGCCGCGGGAAGAGGATGGCGCTCATGCCCCAGAAAACGACGCTTGTCTGCGCGTGGAAGGATGGCAGGCCGTGGCCAAGCTCGGGCATCATCGCGATGGCCTTGTCGAGCTCGAAGGGGCGGGGTTGCCCCCAGAGATCCTTGAGCCACATGTTGGCAAAGGTGGAGACGAGGAAGAAAAGGAGGATGCGCAGGCCCCGCTTTCTGTCTATCGTCCAATAAATGAGGGGGATGGCGAGGATGTAGAAGGGGGCGCTGCCGACGTACGTGAATCCTTTCATGACCAGGGTCACTCCGGGGTTGCCAAGACTCTGGACCGCCCTGATGAAGTCCAGACCCCAAGCAAGAATACCGTTCATCTCCACCTCCCTCGAATTCCGCGCGAGGCGGCCACTCTAGCCCGCCTTCGAGTGAGGGACAAGCCACCGAGGCGCCTCGTCCTTGACTCCTTTGCGCCCCCATAGTACAAGGACCAATCGTTCTCGAGCCGGCGTGGCGGAACGGCAGACGCGGCGGACTCAAAATCCGCTGTCCTCACGGGCATGAGGGTTCAAGTCCCTCCGCCGGCAAATCACCAAGGAGGGACTTGAACCGAGTCGCCCGCGCCGCGATAGCGGCGAAAAGCGCGCAGGACGCGTGCGACAGGGCGACGAGGCGGCCTGGAGCGAGCGATCAGGACGATCGCGAGCGTAAGGCAAGTCCCTCCGCCGGCAAATCACCAAGGAGGGACTTGAACCGAGTCGCCCGCGCCGCGAAGACGGCGAATTCCTTGTCGCTTTTCCGGTGGAAGGAAGCGACACGCGAGGCGTATCCTAGCCCCATGAACCAGACGCTGTTTGACGACGACGCATCTTTCCCACGGGAGGAGGATTCCGCCCCGGCGATACCCCTCGCCGAAATGGAGAAGGCCTTCTTTTCGCGGGACGCCAGTTACGATGGTCTTTTTTTCACTGGCGTGACGACGACGGGCATATTTTGCCGCCCCTCCTGCCCGGCCAAGAAACCCCTGCCTGGCAATGCCGTCTACTTCGCGAGGGCCTCCGAGGCCCTGTTTTCCGGCTATCGTCCCTGCAAACGCTGCACTCCGCTCTCCTCGAGCTCGGATCCCGCCTGGGTGGCCGGACTTGTGGCCGAGGTCGAGGCCGAGCCTTCACGTCGCATCCGCGAGGCCGAACTCAGGGAAAGGGGTCTCGACCCGGCGACCGTCCGACGACGCTTCATGTCCCGCTTCGGCCTCAGCTTCAATGCCTTCCAGAGGGCCAGGCGCCTCGCCGCGGCCTTCGAAGACATCAAGGGCGGGTCCTCGATCGACGATGCCGTCTTCGAGCACGGCTACGAATCGCACGCCGGTTTCCGCGAGGCCTTTTCCCGGCTCTTCGGTTCGACGCCGGGGGAGATCGCAAAGGGGAAGGGCGATTTCGTGCGAATCGCCTGGATCGAGTCTGCCCTCGGCCCCCTCATAGCGGGAGCCACCGATCGGGGTATCGTCCTCCTGGAATTCAGCGACCGCCGCATGATGGAAGCCCAAGCCCTCACCCTTGCCCGAAGGCTTTCCCTGCCCATCGCCCCCGGGCGCAATGCCCATCTCGACAGTCTCGAAGCCCAATTGGCCGAGTACTTTGCAGGGGCGCGCCGCGATTTCGACCTGCCCCTCCATGAGCCGGGGACCCCCTTTCAGGAAAGGGTCTGGTCGGCCCTGCGGAGCATTCCCTGCGGGGTCACCTGGAGCTACGCCGAGCTCGCCAAGGCCATCGGCGAACCGAGCGCTACCCGTGCCGTCGCGAGGGCCAATGGCATGAACAGGATCGCCATCCTCGTGCCCTGCCACCGCGTCATCGGCGCCGATGGGGGGCTGGGCGGCTATGGAGGGGGGATCTGGAGGAAAAAGGTCCTCCTCGATCTCGAATCCCGCATGGCGGGCCCTTCCTGAGGCTTGTTCAAACCTGGCGGGGCCGGTAACACTATCCCGGTCATGCGACAAACAGCCAGGCCTTTCCGCTCCCTAGCCCTCATGGTCCTGTCCACCCTCGCTGCGATGCTACTGGCCAGCTCCTGCGGCCTCGCGGACTCATCCCTCGTCAGGGTCTGGACCGACGTCCCCGAGGTTGCCCTCTATGCCGAGCTCTTCAACCAGGAACAGAATCGATGGAGGGTCGAAGTCGTCTGGAAGGCCGACCTGCCCAGGGAGATCATGGATGCCAAGGATCCCCCCGATCTCGCCATCGGCGCCCGCCTCCACGCCTCGGTTGTCCGTGAGCGCTTCAAGCCGCTAAACTACCTTTTCGGCGAACTCGCCCTCGATAGGACGGCCTTTTACCCCGCCCTCCTGGCCTTCGGCGAGACCGA
>DATKTD010000220.1:0-19928 GCA_035531315.1 Rectinemataceae bacterium | reverse complement strand
CGCCATGAGGAATCCGGCCGTCACGAAGGCCAGGGCCGTGGCCTTGCGTCGATCGGGATAGCTTTCCATCACGAAGGCGAGAATCGTCGGCGCTACGACGGAGGCCGCCAGCCCCTGGAGGAACCTGAGGGCGAGGAGCTCCGGAAAATTCGCCGAAAATCCGACGCCCAGGGTGAGGAGGCCGAGGATCGCGAGGCCGGCCCCCAGCATACCGCGCCTCGAAACGGCGTCGAGAGCCCTGGCGAGAAGGAGGAAGCCGGCGGCGTAGGCGACCAGAAAGAGGCTGCTGGCGAGGGCGGCGCTCTTCTGCGACACCAGGAATTCCGTCGAAATGAGGGCAGAGACGGGGATGAGGGTATAGAGATTCGACGCAACGCTCAGGCCGCAGAACACGAAGAATGCGGTGAGGAGGGCGCCCCTTCCCCCCTCGGCCGCGACGGTGGCCTTCATTTTTCTCCTCCTCGACCCCACTCCGGGCAGTCGCCCCCTCGCGCCTTTCGTCCTCCCCGAGCTCCCGGCTCGCGATGGCCATCCAATCCCATGCCTGCCTCCTTTGATTTCAGTGGAAAGCTGCAATAAACATCTTACTGCTGTAAGCATGATATTGTTATTTACAGTAAGCGTCAAAGGAATTTTGCAGGCCCGGCCTTCGGCCCGCTAGGCCGAGCAGGGGGGCTAAAGTGAGTCAAGCGGCCGCGGGCGGGAAGGCCGCGGGAAGGATGAGGGGGAAGGCCAGGACCGAGCTTGCAGCTAGGGCCTCTTCCTCGTCGGGCCGGCCTTTTTGGCCTTGGGTTTCGCGGTAATTTTGGCCTTCGTCTTTGGAGTCTTCATAGCCTCGAGCCGGGCGGCCTTATTCCAGGCCTTCTCCAGCGCGTTACGGGTCCTTTCCTGCAGTTTGAGGACAGTGCCCTTCCTTTCCCACGATGAAACCGCGCCACCCGACACGCCCAGGAGCTCCGCGAAGTCCCTGCCATTAAGGCCGAGCCTCTCCCGGAGCTCGCGCACCGCTCGCCCGGTGATTTCCGCGGGAAGGGCCCTGAGGCCCACAGGAAGGCGCTTCGGCGCGGGACCTTCCTGGATCTCCATGCCGAAGACCTCGGCGAGATCCTCCTCGGCAAGACGTCTTCGCGATCCGCCCTTGACGACAGCCGCCACCGCCTCCTCGACCTTGGCCGAGACGAGCTCTTGGTGGTCGACAGCCCTGAGGACGAAAAGCAGTTCGGGATTCTCGTCGAGTCGGGCGCCGACGCCGTAGAGGGTCGCGGCGACGTGCTTGCACATGTCGGCCCAATCGGGACAACTGCAATTGAGGGATATTTCGCGGGGCTTGGGGAAGAGACCGGTTTGCCGGTCGGTCACCTCGGCCATGACGCCGTCGGCCAACTTCCCGCCCAGGAGGTCGAGTATCGAGGCGATCTTTCCTGTGCATCTGTCCTTGAATTCATTCCAGGCCTTGGGGCCCAGGGGCTTGATCTTGATGGTGACGGTGTAGAGTTCCGAGCCCGAGACCCTGGCCCTCACCTCGCCCGGAAGTATCTCGAGGTGGCAGACCGAGCCGTTCCTGACGTAGGTCCTGCCACGAGGCAGACGATTTGAAAAATCGCTGTAGCCCTCGAGGTTCTTGCACCAGGCCTTACCCCAGAAGCTCTTCGCGATGGCCTTGCCCTCTATGCGGACCGGCTTCGCGAGCTCTCCCTTTTTCGCGAGCTTCGCCATCTCGCGCTCGGCCTTGCGCCGCCTTTCCGCCACGCTGACATAGGGCTGCCATCCAAATCCCATCCCCTTCTCCCCCAGGCCCTGTGGGCCTCACCAGTCCCTCGCCCGGTCCAGGTCGAGGCTCAAAGTCTCGAGGAGCCTCTCGTCGGACATCTCCGAAAGCGAGGCCTCGGCGCCGCCTTCGAGTATGTCCCTGGCGAGGCCGGTCTTCTCCTCGATGAGCCTGTCTATCTTCTCCTCGACGGTCCCCCGACAGACGAATTTATGTACCAACACATTCTTTTTTTGCCCGATGCGGAAGGCGCGGTCAGTGGCCTGGTTCTCCACCGCGGGGTTCCACCAGCGGTCGAAGTGTATCACGTGGGAGGCGGCGGTGAGATTGAGGCCCGTCCCCCCCGCCTTGAGGGAGAGGACGAAGAAGGGCGGCCCGTCCTCGCCCTGGAAGTCCTCGACGAGTTTACGCCGCCGGGCTACGGGCGTGCCGCCGTGGAGGACGAGGCCCCTCCTCCCGAAGATCCCGGCGAGGAAGGATTCCAGGGGCTCAGTCATCTCGCGAAACTGAGTGAACACGAGGACCCGGTCCTGGCGTGAGGCTATCTCCTCGCAGAGCTCGCCGAGGCGCTCGAATTTCCCGCTTTCGCCCGGCTCCCAGGCCCCGTCGCCCGAAAGCTGGGAGGGGTGGTTGCAGACCTGCTTGAGACGCATCAGGGACGAGAGAATGATGCCGCGACGAGCCATGCCCCGCGAATCGCGCAAGGCCGCGGCGAGCTCCTCGACTATCGAGGCGTAGAGGGCCGCCTGGGCCTTGCCGAGGCCGCAGAAGGCCCGAACCTCGGTTTTTTCCGGCAGGTCGGCGATGACCGATCGGTCGGTCTTGAGCCGCCTGAGGATGTAGGGCCGGACGAGGCCGCGCAAGGGCGCGTAGCTCTCGCCATCCTTCTTTTCCAAGGCCGTGACGAAATCCTTGAAGCGCGCCACCGAGCCGAGGAGGCCGGGGTTAAGAAAATCGAAGAGGGACCAGAGATCGGAGAGGCGGTTTTCCACCGGCGTCCCCGTGAGGGCGATTCGCGCGCGGCCGCGGAGCTTCTTCACCGCACGCGACTGACCCGATGCCGGATTCTTGATGGCTTGTGCCTCGTCGAGAATCAGGAGATTCCATTCGCGTTCGGAGATCCAGCTCTGGCGAGCCAACATGCCATAGCTGGTCACGACAAGGTCGACGCCCGCGAAATCGTGGCCGCCGTATGGACCGGCCCCGGTCGCTGCACCCGCCGTATCGGCAGCCTTCATCGAGGGATGGATAAAGCGGAACGCGAGGCTCGGTGCGAAGCGCTCCATCTCGGATTTCCAATTGGCGAGGAGGGAGGCGGGGAGGACGAGGAGGGAGGGAGACGTGGCGGCTTTGCCGCCTGCCGCATCGTCGCCCGCTTCCGACTTCGCGCGCTTCTTCCCGGCCGATTTTCCCGCCGCCCGTTTTTCGACGAGAAGGAGGGCGAGAACCTGGATGGTCTTGCCGAGGCCCATGTCGTCGGCCAGGCAGGCGCCGAGACCCAGGCGCGAAAGAAGCCAGAGCCAGCGGAGTCCTGCCTCCTGGTAATGGCGGAGCTTTGCCTTGAGTTCGGCGCCGGGCATGGCGACTTCGATGCTCTCGGGCGACCTTAGGCCTTCGAGGGTCTTTTTGAGCCAGGGACCGGCGTCGACAAAGGACCAGGCTGCGAGATCTTCATCGACGGGCTGGGCGAGGTCCCGAGAGGCGCCGGCGAGGAGTCTCATGCCTTCGATAAAGGAGATGCCCTCCTCGCCCGCCCGCTTTTCGAGTTTCTTCCAATGTTCCAGGGCTTCGGAGAGGCGCTCCGCGTCGACCTCTACCCATTTGCCCTTGAGGAAGACGAGGCCCGCCCCGCCGGCGAGGAGTTCCTTGAGCTCCCTCGCGCCGAGCTCTTCGTCGCCGAGGGCGACGCCGATGTCGAAGTCGAGCATCGATTCCAGACCGAGGATTCCCTTGCCGCGCGAACCGATGCTGACTGACACCCGGGGCCGGGGCCGCTTGGCCCACCAGTCGGGAACGCGCACAAGGACTCCGCTCTCCTCGAAAAGCGGTATCTCGCGGAGAAATCGGTAGGCCTCTTCGGGAGTCCAGGCGAGGGGGTGATAGATGTCCTTCGAGTCGAGAAGATCCTTGATAAGAGGGCTTTTGCCAGCGGCCTCGTGGATGGGAGTGAGGAGTTTGGCGAGGGCCCTTCGGTTGCCCTCGCCGGCGAACTCCTGGAGAGCGCGGGAAAGCGGCTGATAGCTCACTTTATTGGAAGCGGAAAGCCCCGGGGCATAGGTGACCAGAAAGGCGAAGGGATACTCGGGGTCCTTCTTGTTCTCCGCGAGGTGAAAGCAGACCCGGCCCACCTGGTGCCAGAGGGGCGCCCGCTTGGCGAGAAAGGCGCCGAGGCCACCGGCTGAGGCCGCCTCGGCGCGAAGCCACTCGTCGAGGGAAAGCCAGAGACCGCGGAGGGAATCGGGGCCAAGGTATTCGGCTCCCTCCATGGGAGGCGCGCCGAGAAGAAGGGGGAAGAGCTCGGCATCCGACAGGGGCTCGATGGCCTCGACCCTCTCCGTGCCCCTCGGCGTACGACAACGCGCGCTCAGATAATGACCCGCGAAGTCGCGCCAATAGGCGAGGTCGGGGGGCAGAATCGCGGCCGCGGGAAGGGCCACCAGCTCGAAGAGGCCGGTCGCCTCGCCCAGTTCGAAGGCCTCCATAACGCGGCGTACATCCGGGTCTTCAGCGATCCGCCCGGCGATCGGGAGGAGATGGCCCGAGGGGGTCAGGCGAAGCGAGGAGACAGAGGCGGCGGCGACCATGGCAAAGAATGATAGGAAAGAACGCCATTCGGTGCAAGGACGGGTGAGGCCATTTCAATGCGCTTCGAGTCTTGGCGCCCCTTCAACATTTGCCTTTCTTCCCGAAACCTGTGATACTCCGCACAATAGCAATGGCAGGAGGCGGAATGGACAGACGCATTGGATTCATCGGGGCGGGCAGGATCGTCGAAGTCATGCTCAAGGCCATCGGACCAACAATCGGCTACGGCAACATCCTCGTCTGGAAC
Source organism: Rectinemataceae bacterium (assembly GCA_035531315.1). Classification (GTDB taxonomy): domain Bacteria; phylum Spirochaetota; class Spirochaetia; order Treponematales; family Rectinemataceae; genus CAIJMU01. The sequence continues at coordinate 15,108 of DATKTD010000220.1, read as the reverse complement.
CGCACTCGCTCGCGGGCGGAAAAGCTATCCGCGGAATTCGGCATAGCGGTGGCGGACACGGTCGCCGAGCTCGCCGAGCGGAGCGACTGGCTCCTCCTCGCGGTCAAACCCCATGCCGTCGCCGAAGTCCTCCAGGCGATAGCCCCCCATGTCCGCGAGGACCGCGTCCTCGTATCGATGGCCGCCGGCGTCCGCACCGACAAGATCAAGGGCTACTTCCCCAAGCCGCCCCGGATCGTCCGCATTATGCCGAACCTGCCCATGTCCGTCGGCATCGGCATGACGGCCCTCTGCGCGGACCCTGCCGTCCCCGCCGAACTCGTGGAGGAGGTCCGTGCGCTCTTCGCCGTCGCCGGCCGCGCGAGCCTCGTCGAGGAGCGCCTCTTCGACACCGTCACCGCCCTCTCGGGCTCAGGCCCGGCCTTCGCCTTCCTCTTCATCGAGTCGCTGGCCGACGGGGCCGTCCTCAACGGCATGAGCCGCGAACTCGCCTACGAATTCGCCGCCCAGACCGTCCTCGGCGCCGCGAGGATCATCCTCGACTCCGACAAGCACCCCGGAGAGCTCAAGGACATCGTCGCCAGCCCGGCTGGCACGACGATGGCCGGCATCCACAGCCTCGAGCGCAACGCCTTCCGTTCAATTGTGATGGACGCGGTCGACGCGGCGGCCAAGCGCTCTCGCGAGCTCGCGCATTGACGCTCGCGGGCGAGCTCGCGCATTGACGCTCGCGGGCGAGCTCGCGCATGGACGCTCGCGGGCGAGCTCGCACATTGACGCTCGCGGGCGAGCTCGCGCATGGACGCGGAGCCCTCTATTCGGGAAGCAGCCCCGCGATGAACCAATCCGCGGCCTGTTCGAGATCCTCCGAGACGCCCCCCGGCCCGATCTCGCGGGCCAAATCTTCGAGGAGTCTCGCCCTGTCGGCTCCGGCCCGCCGCGCCGAGCGGGCAAGGGCGGCCCATGGCTCGATATCGGCCACAAAGGCATCGCGGGACATCGGGGCGCCGTGGGATTCGACGATGATCTTGAGGTCCCGGGCGCTCGCCAATCGGATGAGACGCAGGAAGTTCTCGCTGGTGTAGCTTCGGGGTCCTCCGTAGACCGAGGGGCCGAGCGCGTCCCCGGTAAAGAGGATGCCTTCTTCGCGAAGCAGGACGAAGCAGGAGTCGGGAGAATGGTCCCCGCCGACCCTCTCGATGACGCAGGTCAGGGAACCGAGATCGACGCTCAGTTTCGAAGTAAAGCGGATAGTCGGCAGCACTATCCGGATCGACGATCTGTCCTCCCCGTACTCGGCCCTGATATCCCGCTTGCTGCCCTCGCTGCAAAGGCCGGCGCCGATGAGTCCGTCGATGGATTCGTCGTCCCAGGAACTTTGCTTCGAGAGGACCTCGAGGGCCAGGGCCGTGTCCTCGCAGGCAATGGCCGGAGCCTCCCAGGAGGACATGCCGAAGCTGTGGTCCCAGTGCCAATGCGTGAGGACGAGGAAGTCCGGGAGGCGAATTCCCCGGGCGAGAAGCGCCTCCCGGAACAGCGCCGCATGGGCGGGCGAGTTGCCCGCGTCGATGAGGAGGCAGCGCTCGCGCCCGACGACGGCCGCGAGGATCGGCCGATCCGTCCGTCGATCGGCGGGCATGATCCATACCGCCTCGCCGATCCGCTCGAGCTCCGCCCCCACCGCGCCTTCCCCCGCAGCCCTAGACTTCGATGAAGGGCACCTCTCCCTCGACGATGAGGGTGGCCTCGGTCTTCGCCTGCAGCTCGGCGACGGTGAGGCCGGGGGCGATTTCGACGAGTTTGAGGCCCTTGGGCGTGACGTCCATGACGGCATAGTCCGAGATGATGCGCTGCACGCAGCCGACGCCGGTAAGCGGCAGATTGCATTTCTTGAGGATCTTGGGCTCGCCCTTCTTGGAGACGTGCTCCATGGTCACGACGAGGCGACGGGCGCCGGCGACGAGGTCCATGGCCCCGCCGGGGCCCTTCACGAGCTGGCCGGGAATCATCCAATTGGCGATATCGCCCTTTTCCGACACCTGCATGGCCCCGAGGATGGATAGGTCGATCTTGCCCGCGCGGATCATGCCGAAGGAGTCGGAGGACGAGAAGATCGAGGCGCCTGTCGTCATGGTGACGGTCTGTTTGCCCGCGTTGATGACATCGGCGTCGACCTCGCTGTCGCGGGGGAAGGGCCCCATGCCGAGGAGTCCGTTCTCGGACTGGATGATGACCTCCATGCCCTCCGGGATCGCGTTGGCGACCATCGTGGGTATGCCGATGCCGAGGTTGACATAGAAGCCGTCGCGGAGTTCCTTCGCGGCGCGTTTGACGATCTGTTCGCGTGTGAGCGGCATCTTCAGTTTCCCTCCCTCGTCGTGCGGCGCTCTATGCGCTTTTCGCGCGGCGCCACGACGACCTTGTGGACGAAGACTCCCGGCGTATGGATCTGGTCGGGGTCGAGTTCGCCCACTTCGACGAGTTCCTCGACCTCGGCTATCGTGATCTTACCCGCGGTCGCGGCCATCGGGTTGAAGTTCCGCGCGGTCTTGCGGAAGACGAGATTGCCCATGCGATCGGCCTTCCAGGCGGCGACGAGGGCGTAATCCCCGATAATGCCTCGCTCCATGACGTAGCGCCTGCCGTCGAACTCCTTCGTCTCCTTGCCCTCGGCCAGGGGGGTCCCGTAACCGGCTGGTGTATAGAAGGCGGGTATGCCCGCTCCACCGGCGCGCATGCGCTCGGCCAGGGTCCCCTGGGGCACGAACTCCAGCTCGAGCTCTCCCGCGAGGTACTGGCGCTCGAACTCGGCGTTCTCGCCGACGTAGCTCGCCACCATCTTATGGATCTGCCGCGTCTTGAGAAGGAGGCCGAGGCCCCAGTCGTCGATCCCCGCGTTGTTGGACACACAGGTAAGGTTCTTCGCCCCCAGGCGTACGAGGGCGTTTATCAAGTTCTCCGGAATGCCACAGAGGCCAAAGCCCCCGACCACCAGGGTCATCCCGTCCCGTATGCCGGATACCGCCTCGTCGGCCGAGGCCACCACCTTGTTGATCACTGCGAAAACCTCCACGGTCGCGCTGAAAATATCGAATGAGCGGAACGACCCTACGCTCGCCCGTTTTTCGTTGACTGTCAAGGCGATTCCATGATCGGCCCAGCCTGTATCGCGCAAAAGACCGGGCTTTTGGTCCTGCCAATGTTAGATCTTGGTGAATTATCTTTTTTTAATTTGACTATATATGGATTGCATGCCTAATATTCGCTCGATTTGGTCAATTTTCAAGCTTATATTTTGACCAGAGGGTGAAATGGAGAAAAACTGGGCAGAAAGGCTGACCGAAGGCCGATCCAGCCTGACGAGGCGGGAGGTGGACATAATTGAGTTCATCTCCTCGCGTCCCCTCGACGCCTGCTTCCTCAAGCAAAGCGAGTTGTGCGCCCTTGTCGGCGTGAGCAAGCCTGTCGTGATCTCCTGTTTCCGCCGCCTCGGCTATGCCGACTATCAGGAATTCCTCGAGGGAATCAGGGGTTTCTACGCAGGTCAGATCGATTCGGCCCAGGCGAGTTCGGCCGCCCTCAAGGATGTGGCGGACAGCTCGGGCCTCGTCGCCCTGGCCCTGGACGTCGAGGCGGCCACCATCGAGACCCTGCGCCGCCACCTGATCCCCGCCCAGATCGAGGCCCTCGCCGGCGCCATCCTTTCCGCGAGAGTTCCCTACCTCTTCGCCGAGGGCTCGGGCTTCGAACCGGCCCACTATCTATTTCAACGCCTGAGGCGCTGCGGCATCCCGGCCCTCCTCGTCGGCAGCGACAGGCCCCACCTCCTCGACGACCTCGGGCCCCTCGGCTCCGGCGATCTCTTCCTCACCTTCTTTTACACCCAGGACCACGAGGTGGTCGAAGGGCTCTTCGATCTCGTCAGGTCAAGGGGGGCAAGGACTGCCCTCGTGACCGGCGCACCCGACCCGGAGCTATACAGCCGGAGCGATTTCCACCTTTTCGTCCCGCGGGGACGGTGGAACTTCAAGAACTCGATGGCCGGGCCCATGATTTTCGCCCAGATTCTGCTCCTCACCGTGGAATTCCTCGGGGGGACTGAGCTGCAGGAACGCTTGAGAAAGCTGGAGTCGGTCCGCAAGGACTTCGGCCCCGGCGCGAAAGAGGAGGTATCATGAGAAGACTCGCCCTTCTGACCGCGGCCCTCGCCCTGTGCCTGGGTTCCGCCTTCGCGGCCCCGCCCGTGGAGATCAGCCTCGCCTACCCCGTGGCGGTCGACGCCCCGATCACGGCCATGCTCAAGGGATGGGCCCAGGACTTCATGGCCAAGAACCCGGACGTCAAGGTGACCCTGATCTTCTCGGGCGGCTATCCCGACGTGAAGACCGCCGTCGGCACGGCCATACAGGGCGGGGCCAAGGCCCCCACCCTGGCCGTCATGCTCGCCACCGACGTCTACGACCTCGTCAACGCCAAGTACGTGGACAGCCTGGACGACCTCGTGGCCAAGGCCCCGGGCGGAGAGGCCTTCGTCAAGGACTTCCTCCCCGCCTATATGGGCAATTCAACCTATAAGGACAAGCTCTGGAGCCTACCCTTCCAGCGCTCGGCCGTCGTCCTCTATTACAATGCCGATCTCCTCGCCTCCAAGGGTCTCAAGGCACCCCGGAGCTGGGCCGAACTCGGCAAGGACGCCCAGGCCCTGACAGTCGATGGAGGCAAGGGCCGCTGGGGCATCGAGATCCCCACCGAGAACCCCTACTGGACCTTCCAGCCCCTGGCCATCGGCGCGGGAAAGAACGTCTACAGCGACGATACGACGGTCAATTTCAACGCGCCCCAGGTGGTCGACGCCGTGCAGTTCTATATCGACCTGAGCCACATGTACGGTGCCACCCCCGCGGGCGTCCAGTCGAGCTGGGGCACCTCAACCCAGAACTTCGCCGCGGGCAAGACCGCGATGATCATCCACACCACCGGCAGTCTGGCTGGCATCCTCAAAGGCGCCCGCTTCAAGGTCGGCGTGATGGCCGTACCCGGCGAAAAGGAAGGCAGTCTGGCGAGCGTCACCGGAGGCGGCAATCTCTATCTCACGGCCGGCCATAGCCAGGCGGAGCGCGAGGCGGCCTTCGCCTTTGCCCAGTTCCTCCTCGATCCCTCCCGCGTCGCGGAGTTCAGCAGAGCCACGGGCTACATTCCCAACCGCGTCGCCGCCCGGGATACTTCCGTCTTCAAGGCCTGGCTCAAGGACGTGCCACAGGCCGCCGACGCCATGAAGGCCCTCGAAGCGGCCCAGCCCGAACTCGCCACCCAGGACCTCAACGCGGTGAAGACCATCTTCAACAAGTATCTCCAGTCGGCCTTCAACGGGGCGATGAGCGCCCAGGACGCGATGAACGCCGCCCAGAAGGAAGCCGACGCGGCCCTCGCGGACTACCGCTGATCGGCTGAGGTGGAAGGCGCCATGAGACGCAACAAGATCCTGCCCTATCTCCTCGTGGCGCCGACCCTCCTTTTCGTCACGGCCTTCACCCTCCTCCCCCTCGGGGAGGTCCTGGTAGGCTCGCTTTTCAAACACAAGCTCAACATCCCGAGATTCCAGCATCCGGTCTTCGTGGGAGGGGGCAACTTCGTCAGCCTCTTCCACGACCCGGACTTCCTCCAGGTCCTGGCCAACACCGGCATCTACGTGGCCATCCTCATTCCCCTCCTCCTCGTCGCCTCCCTCGGCCTCGCCTTTCTCCTCGAGGGGAAGATGCGCGGCATAGGCTTCTTCCGCCTGGCGGCCTTCCATCCCACCATCCTGCCGATGGTCAGCGCGGCGACCATCTGGATGTTTCTCCTCACCCCGGGCTACGGGCTATGGAACCAGGCCCTTCATCTTTTCGGCTACGACGGACCCCAGAACTGGATAGGCAATCCAGGCCTCGCCCTCTTCTCGCTGATCCTGACCGCCTTCTGGAAAAACGTCGGCTACCTCATGCTGTTCTTCCTCTCCGGCCTGCAGAACATCGACCGCTCGGTGGTCGAGGCGGCCCGCCTCGATGGGGCCGGCGGCCTCAGGCTGGTGAGGAAGGTGATCCTCCCCCTGATCAGGCGCCAGACCCTCTTCGTCACCACCGTGGCCTTCATCGGGGCCTTCCAGACCGTGGATCACGTCTTCGTCCTGACCCAGGGAGGGCCGAGCGAGACCTCCGCCCTCCTCCTCTACTATCTCTGGCAGATGCGCTTCGAGCGCCTCGACATAGGCGGCAGCAACGCCGTCACGGTCATCATCATCCTCGTCCTCCTGACCTTCACGGTCAGCAACTTCCTCGTGAGCGAACGCAATGAAAAGTAAAAGCGCCCCGATTGCGTGGACGGCCTCGGCCAGGAGCTTCGCGCCCATGAGGGGCATGGCAAAAGGCGCGCGTTTCCTCGTCCTTGCCGTCCTCTCCGCCCTGATGCTAACACCCCTGGCCTGGGCCATGGCGGCCTCCCTCAGGCCACCCGAGGTCCCCTTCGCCCTCGGCAACGTCTTCTTCGCCTCCCACCTCAGCCTCGCCAACTACGAGAAGGCCCTTTCCCTGGCCCCCTTCGCCCGCTACTACCTCAACACCTTCATGCAGGTCGGCATGATCATCGGCGTCCAGCTCCTCACCGCGAGCCTCGCGGCCTTCGCCTTCGCCCGCTACCGCTTCGCGGGAGACACTATCCTCTTCACCCTCATCCTCCTCCAGATGATGATCCCCACGGCCGCCCTCCTCGTGCCCAATTTCTCGACCATCCGCTTCCTCGGCCTCTACGACACGATACCCGGCATAGCCCTGCCCTTCTTCGGCTCGGCCTTCGCCACCTTCCTCCTCAGGCAGAGCTTCCTCTCGCTCCCCCGCGACCTCGGTGACGCCGCAGCCATCGACGGCTGTCGCTGGGACCAGGAGCTCCGCCACATCTATCTTCCAAACGCCACTTCCTCGCTGGCCGCCATCGTCCTCTCCTCGCTTTCCTTCCACTGGAACGATTTTCTCTGGCCCCTGGTGATCACCCAATCCGACTCGGTGCGGCCCCTCACGGCCGGCCTCGTCCGCTTCACCCAGATGGGCGAGATCGGTGCCCAGTGGGGCCTCCTCTCGGCGGCGACGATGATCGTGACCCTCCCCCTCTTCGCCCTCTTCCTGGTCTTCCAGAAGCAGTTCGTGAGGGGCTACGTCTCCTCGGGAATAAAATGAACGAGACAATTACCATTATCATGCGCGACGAGGCCCATCTTCGCGCCCACCTCGGCGACTTCGCGGTCCCACTCGAGGAGGCCCTCGGCTGGGCCAGGCAGAGACTCCAGGCCTCGAAGCGGCGCGAAGGTTGGGAGCACTTCGATTTCGAGGCGCCGAAAAGGGCCGGCCTGGGCGGCCTCAGGACCCTCCGCCCCTGGACCCGCGGCGACTTCTGGGCCAGGCGCAGGGGTCGCAGCCTTCCCTCCCACCTCATCGTCGGGAAAAAGAGCCCCACGAGGCGGCTCTGCGTCTGGGGATTCTGGCGGAGCGACAAGGTCTTCGTCCTCCATACCCTCTATCCGGGACGAAGGGCGCCACGGGAGATCCATGATCCCGAGCTCCCCCTCGCCGAACTTCCCGCCGCGCTTCGCTTTTGGACGAGACACGCCATCGTCGTGGCCCCCTCGGAGTGGGAATCATGAGAGCCGAGCATCCCTTCCTCGCGCGTCGCCGGCTCATGGAAGCCGAAGGCCTCCATGAGCCTTGGCTCCTCCTCTTCGACATCGACTCGACCCTGATGGACACGGGACTCCGGAACCTGGCCATTCTCGAGGCTGCCCGCGCCGAGACGCCGGCCCTCCAAGAGTTATGGTCCCGCCTGGAACTCTCCGAGCCCTTCTGGGATGTCCTCGAACCCTTCCGACGCTCGCGTCTCGGTGACGAGGCTCTGCATGCCGCCGTCAAGGCCTTCTGGCGGGAACGCTTCTTCACCGACGAGTGGCTGAGCCACGACAGGCCCTATCCTGGGGTCGCGCCCTTCCTCCAGAACCTCAAGGCCGAGGGCTTCACCCTCGCCTACCTGACGGGCCGACACAGCCCCGGCATGGAAAAGGGCACGCGTCGCAGCTTCCTCGACCACGGCCTGCCGGCCGGAGCCGATGAACACTTCTTCTTCAAACCGGATTTCGGAATGGGAGACGCGGAGTTCAAGGCCTCCGTCTGCGAGGGCATCCGCTCCATGGGCAGCCTCGTGGCGACGGTCGACAACGAGCCGGCCAACGTCAATCTCTTCCGTCGCGCCTTTCCCGAAGCCCTCGTGATCTGGCTCGATACGGTGACCTCGCCGCAACCCGAAAAGCTGCTGCCGGGAATAGAAAGAAGGGGCATAGACTTCTTTCTCGACCTCTGAGACCCCCTCAGCCGCGGCCTCGGGCCATTTGTAAAGAAGGTAAAAGTTGCCCCCCCTGCCGCCGGGGGCGGCGCGGAGCCCGAGGCTCTGGTATACATTGAAGGCGTGAAATTCCTCCGCCGGAACTGGGCCCTTCTTCTCGCGGCCGCCCTCATCCCCCTCGTCATCCTCCTCGCTGTCCTCCAACAGGACTGGATCAGGCAGATGGGGGAACGCGAGCGTATCAGACTCAGGCAGGGGCTCTTCGTCGCGGGGGGGGAGCTCGTTTCGGCCTTCCAGCGTGAGCTCCTTCTCGCGCCCCTCGCGATAGCGACGCCTTCTGCAAAGGCGACCCCTCCTACAGAGGCAACGCCTTCTAAAGAAGCAGCTCAGCCCTCGGAGGCGCTTCTCAGGTCCAAGCCCGTCGCGGCCTATGGAGCCGCCCTCGCCTCGGGCAACTGGTCTTTTTTCGCCGAACGCTGGCGGGGATGGAAGAACTACGCCCTCGATCCCGACATCGTCGCCGCCGTCCACCTCGTGCAGCTCCACCCCGGGAGAAGGCCGATAATCCGGAGCTGGAACGGGCACAGCTTCTCCATCGAGTCCAACGCGAGGCTTGCCGAAAGCATCCGCTCGGCCTTCGAAGCCGATGATGGAAGACGCTTGGGCGATTCCGACCTCATCCGCGTCGATGACGAAGAATGGGACATCGTTCCCGTACCAGAGGAGCACGGACTCATCCTCGTCATCCGCTACGACCTCAAGACCCTTATCGACAAGGTCCTGCCTCGCCTGGCCGACCTCCATCTCGGTGCCATGACGGACTATCGCTTCAGGATTGTCGATCGCGAGAGCGGGGAGGTCCTGTACCGAACCGATCCCAAGGGCGGCGATGCGGGCTTCGACCAACCCGATCTGCGCATGGGTCTTTTCCGGCTGAATCTCGGCAGCCCCGACAGCCTCGTCACCAGCATCCGTAACGCGGGAGGGGCCGAGTCCAAGCCCATCGCCCTCCAGGATACGGGCGGCCCGAGGGAAAAGGAACGCGACGAGCAGGTGGCCGCTTTTTACGACCGCCTCCTCGGCGATTCCGTCTGGACCATCGAGGCGGTGCATCGAAACGGCTCCCTCGCCGACATCGTCCGGGCCAGCATCATCAGGAACCTCCTCGCGAGCACGGGCATCCTCCTCCTCCTCGCCGTGGCCATCGTCGTTCTCGCCCTGTCGAACCGGCGGGCACAGGCCCTCGCCGCCCGACAAGAGGAATTCGTCGCCTCCGTCACCCATGAGCTCAAGACGCCCCTGGCCGTCATCGGCTCCGCCGCCGCCAATCTTGCCGATGGCATCGTCCGCGACAGGGAAGGAATGCAGCGCTATGGGACGACGATCGGAGGGGAAACCCGACGTCTCGTCGCGATGATCGATAAGCTCCTCCTCTATACGAGACTCGGGGCGACGAGGGTGGCCGGGGAGGACAGCGTCGACATCGGCGCCCTCGCCGACGCCGTCATCGCCGAGCGGAGCCCCGAACTCGAGGCCCTGGGCTTCCGCGTGGAGAAGTCCCTGCCGAAAGAGGCCCTCTTCGTGAAGGGCGACGAGAACGCCTTGCGCCTGGTTCTTTCGAACCTCGTGGCGAATGTCATCGTCCACGCCGCCAAGGGCGCCTACCTCGGCGTCTTCGTGGCGAAGGAATCGCCCCGTCGCCGGAACGGAGACTTCATCGCCGTCAGGGTCGACGATCGGGGGCCGGGTATCCCGCGGCGGGAGAGATCGGCCGTCTTCGAGGCCTTCTTTCGCGGCAGGCTCGCCCGCGACAAGCAGGAGCCGGGCTCGGGCATCGGTCTCAATCTGGTGCAACGTGTCACCCAGGCCCACGGCGGCGGCGTAACCCTCGAATCGGCCGAGGGTTTCGGTACGAGCGTCACCGTGACGCTTCCGATCGAGCAGAAAGGACGGGACGATGGAAAGGCCTGAGGCCCGAATATTCCTTGTCGAGGACGAAGAAGGTCTCGTCATGACCCTGGGCGACCGGCTCCGGGCCGAGGGTTACCGCTTCGACGCGGCGACCGACGGCAGCGCGGGCTTCGCGAAGGCCAAACAAGGGGGCTGGGACCTCCTTATCCTCGACGTCATGCTGCCGGGCAAGAACGGCTATGACATATGCCGCGATCTCAGGGCCGAGGGGCTCCGTGGTCCCATTCTCATGCTGACGGCCCGCGGTCTCGTATTCGACCGGGTCCTCGGCCTCAAGCTCGGCGCGGACGACTACCTCTGCAAGCCCTTCGAGACCTCCGAACTCCTCGCGCGCATCGAGGCCCTTCTTCGGCGCCCTCCGCTGGCAGGCGGAAGCGGCGCCCCAGGCCAGGAAGGGGGCGATGAAGCCGACCCCTCGACACGGGGCAGGATAGACTATGAGGGCTTCTCGATAGACTTCACGAGGGGCCTCGTAATCCGGGGAGAGGTCGAAGAGTCCCTTTCTGCCCAGGAGTACAAGCTCCTCGCCTGGCTCTCGGCCCATCCCGGCGAGCTCTTCTCGCGCGAAAAGCTCCTCCAGGCCGTTTGGGGCTATGGCAGCCCGGTCTCCACGCGCACCGTCGATGTCCATGTCGCCTGGCTCAGGCAAAAACTCGGCGATTCGGGGCCGGCCCCCCGCCACATCGTCACCATCCGGGGCCTGGGCTACCGCTTCAATCCCTGATTCAGGCGCGGCGATACTCCTCGCCCGAGCCTCCCTCACTGCCGATAAAAGTGAAGGATGCGTGTATCCCTTGCCCTTCGATCGACCGAAGCCGCCGTCGCGGGCTTCGCGGTGGGGCTCCTCGGACTCTTCGACAAGGGCGATCCGGGCTTCGCCTCGTCGAACTTCATGCCCCAGGTCCTCGTCGCGGTCGCCGTCGCATCCTTTCACGGCTCGGCCGCCGGAGCGGTCGCCATCGTGGCCGCTGCCCTCGGGACGGCCCTCCTTCCCTCCATCGCCCATCTCATCGGCCTCAGCCGCGTCAACATCGACTACGGGGCATGGTTCGAGGCGGCGCGCCTGCCTCTGGCCCTCGGCATGGCGGCGATCTTCGTCGCGGGAACCATCAGGGACTCCTACGCCAAGTCGGTCCGCAATCTCCTCGAACGGATCAGAAGTCTGGTGCGCCGCGAGCTGCACGCCAGAAAGACCAACGAGGCCCTCGCCGAACTCGTCGACGAACTCCATAAGCGCGTGGCGGGCCAGAGAGACTCGGTTCCGGCCCTCTACGCCCGCATCAGAAAGATGGACAGCCTCGATATGGCCACCGTGGTGAAGGGCCTCCTCGACGCCGCCGTCGCCTTTTCCCAGGCGAGTTCGGCCCTCATCTACGAATTCGATCCCATCTCCGGCCAGCTCCTCCTCGCGGCCACGACGGGGCCCGACGCCGAGCCCGTCCTCCCCCTCGAAGGAAGCCTCGAGGGTTGGGTCTTCCGCGGCAACACCCGTTTTACCCTCAGGTCCATCGACGATTATCTCGGTCTTTCGAGGACGGAGGCGAAAAAGAGCGTCCTCGCCTTTCCCGTGAAAGCCGGCGAGCTTCCCTGGGGAGTCCTCAACATCAGGGAGATGCCCTTTTATCGATACAATCCGAACACCGAGAACGACATCGCCATCATCGTCGATCTCGCCTCAGCCTATCTCCGGAAGGCGGTGGAATTCCGCGAGCGCGTGCTCAGCCATCCCCGCAACGCGGTGACGGGTCTCCCCGGCTACGCGGACTTCCTTCGTGTCCTCGGCGAGGAGGTCGCGCTGAGGGCGGGACGCCTCATCTCCGTCTCCGTGGTCATCGCGGAGATCCTCGGATTCAGGGACATCGTCTTCGACCGCTCGGGGAAGGACGCCTTTCTGTCCCTCAAGCGTCTCGCCGAGGTCGCCTCGGCCGGCGATCGCTGCCTCGCCTTCCACTTCAGGGAGGACGCGCAGCTCGTCTTCATCCTTCCGGACATCGACAGGAACGGCGCCTCGCTCTTCTGCCTCGAACTCTCCGAATCGGCGGGGAAGGCCGCCCCCGACGCCGCCTTCGGCTCGGAAAGCGTGGAAATCGCCTTCGGGCTCTCATCCTTCGCGGGGGGGCCGATCGGACAAGCTGAGGACGTCGTTGGAAGTCTCATCGGCGAGGCCGAACACGTGCTCGGCCTTTCAAAGAGCGTCTTCGCCCTTCACTCGCGGCAGGGAGAAGGCGAATGAGGGGTTTCCACTATATCAGTTCGATGCGGGAGTTCTATTCGCCGAGGACTCCCCGGGCGGCCCTCATGGCGGCGGAAGCGAACATCCTGCCGATAGAGGCCTTCGCCTACAAGGCCGCCTCGGTCAAGCCGCTTTTCGAGGAGCCCTACGATCTCGACGACCTCGAGCAATTCCTCGCCCAGCCTAATCTGGATTTCGCCGGGGCGATGATGCTCTCGGAGATCTTCGTGGCCATGACGAGGGCAGGCGACAAGGAAAGGGCCCTCTTCGCCGCGGAGAGCCTGACCTCCCTCGAGGACCGTTGGGCGCGCAAGGTCGACGAGGCGCGCAGGCATGCGGCAGGGGAAAGAGCAGAGCGGAGCTTCCTTCTCGGGCGCAGCCTCTACGAGCGCGCCCTCGTCGCGGGGCGGACCGCGGCCATCCGCGATCATTACCTCAGGGAGGCCCTCCATTTCCTCGACGAGGTCTTCGGATCGGGGACCGCTGGGCCTGCCTTCGCCCTCCTCATCCGCTGCCTCGTTCGGCTCGGCGAGCTCGACGAGGCGGAGGCTCGGCTCGCCCCGGGACTCGGCCGCGGCGACGACGGGGAAGTCCTCGCCCTCGCCGTCGAAATCGCCTATCTTCGAAAGGATGTCCACCGCATCGCGGAACTTCTCCATGGGAAGGACCTGGACGGCCTCGCCTTGGACGAGGGAGTCCGCGGCATTCTTTCCTTCTGGCAGGCCTAGCTATGCGCGTATGCCTCGTGATCGAGGGATCCTACCCCTATATCACCGGCGGGGTCTCATCTTGGGTGCACGAGCTGATCGGCGGGCTGCCCGACATCGAGTTCTCGCTCTTCACCATGTCGCCGAAGGCCGACCAGCAGCCGCGCTACACCCTCCATGCCAATGTCAAAGAGACGGTGGATGTCGTGCTCACGAAGGCCCAAGGCAGCGTGGGGCTCAAGAACGATCGTAGACGCGTCCGCGGCATCCTCGAGGCGCACCGCGACATGTTCGAGAAGAGGTCCCCGGATCTCGCCGCCCTCGTCGGGAAGATACCCGAGGGCGTCTCGATAAGGCGGGAATCGGTTCTCGACCGCACGGCCTGGCGATTCATTATCGGGCAGAACCGCTCGAGGAACCCCATCTACGCCTTCGCCGACTATTTCTGGGCCTGGAAGAGCTCCCACGACCTCATCTTCAACGCCCTCGGAGCCGTACCCCCGAAGGCCGACATCTACCATTCGCTCTCGACAGGCTTCGCGGGCCTCGCCGCCCTCGCCGCCGCGAGAAGGCATGGGAAGCCCTTCATCCTCACCGAGCACGGGCTCTACCACAAGGAGAGGGAGATAGAGATTCGCAAGGCCTCCTTCGTCCGCGGCTATCAGCGCGATCTCTGGATTGGCATCTATAATTCGATCGCCAGGCTCTGCTACGAGAACGCCGGACTCTGCACCTCCCTCTTCGAGGAAAACCGCGGCTACCAGCTCGAACTCGGCGCCACGCCGGAACGAACCGTGGTCATTCCGAACGGCGTCGATACCGCGCGATTCGCCGTGGAGCGCCGACCTCGGGCCAGGGGAAGACATGTCGGTTTCGTGGGTCGCATCGTGCCGATCAAGGACGTGAAGACCTTCATCGGAGCGGCCAAGATCGTCCTCGAAAGCGTTCCCGACGCCGAGTTCCACCTCGTAGGGCCCGAGGACGAGGACCCGGACTATGCCGAGGACTGCCACCGCCTCGCCGAGGATCTCGGCATCGCCAAGTATCTCCATTTCGTCGGGCGGGCGAACGTCCTCGACTACTACGGTTTCCTCGATGTCCTGGTCCTCACGAGCGTCAGGGAGGCCCAGCCCCTCGTGATACTCGAGGCCTTTGCCGCCGGCATCCCCTGCGTCTCCACCGATGTCGGCAATGTCTCGGAGCTCCTCGAAGGCGACAGCCGCCTGATCGCCCCCTCGAAGGACGCCGAGGGCATAGCGAGGGGCATCCTGTACGTCCTCGGACATCCGAGGGAGATGAAGGATCTCGTCGAAAGGAATCGGGCGCGGGTGACTGCCACCTACGAAAAGAAGGAACTCCTCGCCCGCTACGGCTCCCTCTACGACCGCTTCGCGCCGATCGACCCGGCGATGGGGCGGCCTGACGAGGGGGGGGAGGACAGCTGATGGCGGGCATCGGCTTCGAACTCCGCCGTCTGGTCAGCTCCCGGACCCTCTCGGGCCTCCTCGGGGCCGCCGTCTCCGGGGCCCTCGTCGTGGCCGGGCCTTGGATCGTCTCGGCCGCGAGCATAGCCCTGGCCCAGCGCCTCCCCGTCTTTTCGGTGCCACAGGTCGCCCTTGCCTTTACGGGCGGCATGGTATGGGCCCTGGCCCTCTCTCTCATAAGCACCTCGGCCCCGCTCTACATCTTTGTCCGGATCTCGGCGGATCTCATCTACGAAGGCCGTCGGGGGGAGGCTGCCGACCTCCTCCTGAAGTTCGGCGCGGCCTCCTTCCTCCTGGCCCTGCTTCCCGGCTACGCCCTCGGAATTGCCCTGGCCGGCCAGGCTGCCGAGGC
>DATKTD010000219.1:0-15912 GCA_035531315.1 Rectinemataceae bacterium | reverse complement strand
TCGGGATAGGAGGTGACGATGGGGCAATTGTAGGTATCGTTCGTGCCCTCGACGAAGCGCTCCTCGCGGGGGATGCAGGGATAGAAGATGGCCGGCAGGCCGCGGCCGAGAAGCCACTGGGCATGCCCGTGGACGAGCTTGGCCGGGTAGCAGACCGACTCCGAGGGCATCGATTCCATGCCCGATTCGAAGAGGGCCTTCGTGGAGCGGGGAGAGAGCTCGACCCTGAAGCCGAGGCTCGTGAAGAGGGTGAACCAAAAGGGATAGTTCTCGTAGAAGTTGAGGACCCGCGGCATGCCGATCCTGCCCCGGCGAGCCTCCGCCAGGGGGGTCGGCGCGTAGCGAAAGAGCCGCGAGTACTTCCAGGCGTAGAGGTCGGGCGGCGAGTCGGTCCCTTCCGCCCCCTCCCCGGATCGCTCGACCTGACCATCGACCTCCGGAACCCTGGGCCGCGCGGGCCCCGGGGAAGCCTCGCTGGAGGCAAGCGAGGCAAGGGCGAGCTGTGCCCCCCTCTCGCAGCGGTTGCCGCTGACAAAACTGTCTTTCGCCGCCGAAGCGGCCCCGCCTTCAATGGCCCCGGGTCGGTCGAAGCGCGTCACCGTAAGAAGACAGGCGTTGCCGCAGCCCTTGCATCGCAGGGATTCGCTGCTGGCGGAAAAAGAGGAGAGTCCCCCCGGTCCGACGAGACTCGAGGAGGCAACCAGACCCGAGGGCCTCCGCTGCGCCTTTTGGATGGCGAGGAGGGCGGCGCCCCAGGCGCCCATCAAGCCGGGCTCGGCGGGTCTGACCGCCTCGAAACCCGCGATTCTCTCGAAGGCGCGGAGTACCGCCTCGCTCGCGAAGGTCCCTCCCTGCACGACGACCCGCTTCCCGAGCTCGCGGGGGTCGCGGACGCGGATGACTTTCTGCAGGGCGTTCTTCACCACCGAGTAGGCGAGGCCGGCCGAGATGTCGGCCGGTGTCGCCCCCTCCTTCTGAGCCTGCTTCACGCGCGAATTCATGAAGACGGTGCAGCGGCTCCCGAGGTCGACGGGCGATACGGCGCCGAGGGCCAGGGCCGCGAAGGATTCGACGCCGTGTCCCATGGACTTGGCGAAGGTCTCCAGGAAGGAGCCACAGCCCGAGGAGCAGGCTTCGTTGAGGAGGATGGAAGATATGACTCCCTCCTCGATCTTGAGGAACTTCATGTCCTGGCCGCCGATGTCGAGGACGGCATCCACGTCGGGAGCCAGGCGGGAGGCCGCAAGACAATGAACGACCGTCTCGACCTCCCCCTCGTCGACCCCGAATGCCGCCCGGACGAGACCCTCGCCGTAGCCCGTGGCGCAGGAGTTCGCTACCCGCGAAGCCTCGGGCATGGCGGCGTAGAGTGCGCCCAGGGCGGCACCCATGGTATCGAGGGGATGGCCGCGATTGCTGGCGTAGCTCGAAAAGAGTACCCGACCCTCTTCATCGACGGCCACCAGCTTCGAGGTGGTGGAGCCCGCGTCCAGGCCCACGAAGAGGGGGCCGCGATGCGAGGCGAGCTCGGCCCTCGGCAGTGAGGCCGAGGCATGTCTTTCGCGGAACTCGCTCAACTCGCGGTCCTCGGCGAAGAGGGGGGGAAGCCGTGGAGCCCTTTCCTCGCCGGCCGGCGCCTGGGCCGCGCGGACCGCGAGTTCGCGCAATTCGGCGACGGTGTAGGTGGGGGAGGCCTCCCCTCTCGCGGCAGCCTTGTCGACCGAAAGCGCCGCGCCGGTGGCCACGACGAGGCGGCCGTCCTTGGGGAGGAGGAGGGCATCGGGGGCGAGCTTCAGGGTATCGGCGAAGCGCTTCCGGAGCTGGGGGAGGTAATGGAGGGGTCCGCCGAGGAGGGCGACTCGACCCCGTATCGGTCTACCGCAGGCGAGGCCCGAAATGGTCTGGTTGACGACGGCCTGGAAGACGCTGGCCGCGACGTCCTCGCGCCTGGCCCCCTCGTTGATGAGGGGTTGAACATCCGCCTTGGCGAAGACGCCGCATCGCGAGGCGATGGGATAGACGATGTTCGCCCCGGCAGCGAGAAGGTCGAGACCGGAAGGATCGGTGTCGAGGAGGGATGCCATCTGATCGATGAAGGCGCCGGTGCCTCCGGCGCAGGAGCCGTTCATCCGCTCTTCGATGGTGGCGCCGAAATAGGTGATCTTGGCATCCTCGCCGCCGAGCTCGATGGCGACGTCGGTCTCGGGAAGGAGGACCTCCACCGCCCGGGCGCAGGCGGCCACCTCCTGGACAAAGGCCAGGCCCAGGCGCTTCGCCGCGCCGATGCCAGCGGAGCCCGTCACCATCAATGAGGTCGAGGCGCCCGGCGCGAGCGATTCGAGATGACCCGCGGCCTCGGCGAGGAGGGAGGAAAGGGCACCCGAAACATCGGATCGATGACGCGCGTAGCGCGAAAAAAGGGGCTCCCCGTCCCCACCAAGAAGCATGGTCTTTACGGTCGTGGAACCCACGTCCACGCCGAGTTTGTATCCACCTTTCATATCGCGGGGAGTCTAGCACTCCAAGCGCTTTATGACGCCCCCCGGCGGAGAGGGAGCCGCAGCGAAGCCCGCGGCTGGCAGCGAAGCCCGCGGCTGGCGGCGAAGGCCGCAACTGGCGAACGGGAAAAGGAAGGCCGGCGCGGCCGGTGGTTTCGGCTCGCAGCCTACTACCGCCCGGCCATTGCCGGCCCCCGATGGTCAGAGGTAGGCGACCTCACCGTGTTCGATGAGATCGAGTCCTTCCATTTCCTCCTTCTCGCTCACTCGGACGGGAGTTATGCGATTGATGATCCACAACATCCCCATGGTGAAGAGGAAACCCCAGGCCGCGACGAGGAGATCGGAGGCGACCTGCTTCCAGAAGAAGTCGACATGGCCGTCGATGATACCCGAGGCGAGGGCGGCCGGATCGTGGCCGGCGAAGGTCACGGCCTGGGTACCGAGAACGCCGAGGAGAATCGTGCCGAGAAAGCCTCCCACGCCATGGACACCGAAGACATCGAGGGCGTCGTCGAGGCCGGCGTTGTTCTTGATGGTGACGGCGATGTAGCTCGCCACGGAGGCGAGGATGCCGATGATGACTGCCGAGGAGGGGGTGACGAAACCGGCGGCCGGAGTGACGCAGGCAAGACCCGCGACCATGCCGGTGAGGAAGCCGGAGAATTTCGGCTTGCGCTTGAAGACCCAGTCGAGGAGGAGCCAGGTCGGGCCCGCGAAGGAGGCGGCAAGGTCGGTGTTGATGAAGGCAGAGGTCGTGATGGGATCGACGGCGAATTCGCTTCCCGCGTTGAAGCCGTACCAGCCGAACCAGAGGATTGCCGTGCCGAGGGCCACGAAGGGAAGGTTGTGCATGCCCTGGTCCTCTACTTTTCTTCTGCCGACGAAGATGACCGATGCGAGGGCCGCGAAGCCTGCCGAGACATGGACGACCATGCCGCCGGCGAAGTCCTTGACGCCCCAGGCCGCGAGAAGTCCGCCGCCCCAAATGAGGTGTACGAGGGGGAAGTAGACGAAGGTCAGCCATGCGACGAGGAAGATGACGAAGGCGGGGAAGCGCACCCGGTTCGTGAAGGCTCCCGTGATGAGGGCGGGGGTGATGATCGCGAACATCATCTGGTAGGCGAACTGGACGAAGAGAGGCACGTTGGGGTTCATCGGGCTCGGGTCGGTGAGGGTAACGCCGACCAGGAAGGATTGATTGAAGTTGCCGATGATGCCGAAGAAGTCGCCGTGGCCATAGCTGCCCGAAAAGCACATCGAAAAGCCGTAGATGTACCAGATGACCGTGGTGACACAGAGCGAGGCGAAGCTCTGGAACATGATGGTGAGGACATTCTTGCGGCCGACGAGGCCGCCGTAGAAGAAGGCGAGTCCCGGCGTCATGAACATGACGAGGGTCGCGGCGATGAGCATGAATGCCGTGCTCGCGTTGTCGAATTGCATGTAGTTAGTCTCCCGATATCGCGCCGACCTCCGCATACAAGGCGGGGTTTCGGCCTGATTTCGGCCGCGCGGAGCAGAGTTGACTGCCGCGTCGGCCCCGAAGTCTCAGACCGCGATGGGCGGCGGACCGCGGGGGGAAGATGCGCAGCAGCCCTGTCGAAGCGACCACGAGGGCCCCCGCGACGTGGAGAGCAAGACGACCGAGGGGGTCTCGACCTTCCCATCGATTCGGGAGGGAGGAGCGTCCGACACTACCGGCAGGCTGCAAAATATGTCGAGCTCCCGCGAAGGGGGAGCCTCTCTCGTGAAAAGGGGCGAGGGCGGGACCTTCGCCGCGACGGCCATACGCAGGACTGTCGAGAGATTGCCCCGATCGAACTCTCCCAGCACGGAGGGAATAAAGGCGATAACTATAAGAAGAAGAAGGAAGAGGGGGCCCGTGCGATCGGACTGTCTCCTGGATATTCCTCTTGGCCCTGTGCCCCTCCACTGAGGAGGGGTAATGACGAGGGGCTCGGCGAAGCCCACCGCTTCGACGAGCGCGACCGTAGCCATGGCAGCCGTAGTTTAGTACCGAATTCGAAGACTGTCCATCGCAGAAACTCAAGCCGAGAACCCGCGACCCTCGATGGCTTCCCTGATTTCCTCGCCCTTCCAGCCGAGGCCGCGGAGTTCGGCCCTGAGGCCCTCCGATTCGCTTCGTCGGCCCTTGCCTGCGGCGGCGGAGATCAGGCTGATGGTCGCGTCGAGAAGACTCTTCCTCGTGTCCGAATCGAGGACCTCGGCGAGGGCCGCCTTGGCGGTCGACTCGTCGACGCCTCGCGAACGGAGGGATACAAGCAGGCTCGAGGGACCTTCCGCGCGAGGCCCGCCCGGTCTCGGTCCCCCCTGCGCGCTCCTCAGCATGCGGTCTACGCGGGCGCGAAGCCATGCCGCGGCATAACGCCTATCCGAAAGCAGGCCCTCCTCCTCCAGACGCCCGAGGGCCAGGGCAGTGGCCCGATCGGCATAGCCCTTCTCGAGGAGCTTTATACGGAGGAGGTAGCGCGGTTGCTCCGCGCGACCGAGCAAGGAGGCGCCTCGAGCCTCGGCCTCCGTGGCCTGGGCCGCGATCGCGAGATCGACGCTTTCATCCTCGTCGAGTTCGACGCCCTGCCCAAGCCTGCCCTCGTCTCGCCCGAGGGCCTCCCAAAAAACGAGCCGCACAAAAAGGCTATGTCCCTCCCCGACTAACTTGGCGATGCCGGAGCGGCCCTTCTCGACCTTCTCGATGACCATGTCGAAAGCATATACCCGAGGCCATGACAAAAAAAACCCGGCTCCAGATGAGCCGGGTTTTCCATTCGAAATAGGATTCTCAGCGCTTGGAGAACTGGAAGCGCCTGCGAGCGCCGCGCTGGCCGTACTTCTTGCGCTCGACCATTCGAGGGTCGCGGGTAAGAAAGCCGTTGGACTTGAGCGAGGCGTGGTTGGCGGGATCGACCTGGGCGAGGGCCCTGGCGATGCCATGGCGACAGGCGCCGGCCTGGCCGTTGGGGCCGCCGCCGTTCACGGTGATGACGACGTCATACTTGTTTTCGGTGGCCGTCACCATCATGGGCTGGCGGACGACATACTGGAGCTCGCCGAGCTTGAAATAGGCGCCGAGCTCCTGATCGTTGACGAGGATCTTGCCCGAGCCCTCGCGAAGGAAGACACGAGCCACGGCGCACTTGCGACGACCGGTACCGATACCGAGATTGCTGACCATTCTTGTGCCTTCCTTAGATTTCGATCGCCGTGGGCTGCTGGGCCTCGTGAGGATGCTTGGGACCAGCGTACAGCTTGGCGTTCTTGAGGAGCTTGCGGCCGAGGGGTCCCTTGGGAAGCATGCCCTTGATGGCGAGTTCGAGGGGCTCGGTCGGGTGGCGCTCGATGAGAGCCTTGAACGTGAACGACTTCATGCCACCGACATAGCCGGTGTGATGGTAGTACATCTTGTCGTTGCGCTTGCGCCCGGAAATGGCGATCTTGTCGGCGTTGATCACGACGACGAAATCCCCGGTCTCCTGGGAGGGAGTGTAAGTCGGCTTGGTCTTGCCGCGGACGATCGACGCGACCTTGGCGGCGACGCGGCCGAGGGGCTTGCCTTCGGCGTCGATCACATACCAGCCGCGCTCTGCGGTTTCCGCCGTCACGAATACGGTCTTCATCTATGTCTACCTTCACCTTCGCGTTGATTCGCGGATAAACGCGGGAGCGATAATCCCACAAAGTCCCGACCATGTCAAGACGACAGGGTCGAAGCGGCCTCCGCGCGGCCATGCGGAAGAAACCTCGGGAATCGGCGCCTCCGGGGCTGGGGAGCCGAAACCCTGCTGTCGCCGGCGGCCGGTTGTTGCCGCCTCGGTCACTTCCACTATCGTCTGCGGCCCCGAGGGGCTCGCCAAAACACAGCTTCGCCGGATGAATCCGGCCCTATTCCTTCTTTTCGGCCTTGGCCTTCGCCTCTTCCTCCTCTTCTTTTTTCGCCTCGGCGCGGTCCTTGATGTCCGCGATGCCAATGAAGATGGCGACGAGGCCGACGAAGACGGCGAGGACGGGAAGGGCTCCCTTGAGGAAGACGAGCACATCCGGCCACCAGCCCATGGGAGCGGGAAGCACGGAAAACACGGCAAATGCGATGAAGAGGATGCCGACGATCAATGCTAGCATGACTTTCCCTCCAAGCATGGATTTGAAAACGAATTGTAACGAAAATGTCGACGCGTGGCAATGGAGGCGAATCGCCGCCGCCGGCGACCGCGGTGACGCCGGCCAGCCGATAACGCCGGCGAAGCCCCTTACCTCGTCCCTGGGCAAAAGGTATAGTCCTCAACTCGACAAGGAGACTACGTGATCGCCCCAAAATCCCTGGCCCTCTACAAGAATCGTCCCGCCTTCGTCGTCGAAAGAAGGGATGACAAGCTCGAAATCCGCCTCGAGGACGGCTCGAGTCTCAGGGTGCGCGACAAGGATCTCGAGGAACTCCATCCCGGCCCGATTTCCGCCTTGCCTCCGCCCGCCGAGGGCGGCGACTTCGAGACGGCCTGGGCCGTCCTCGCCCCGGCCGAGGGAGAATCGCCAGCCCCCCTCCCCGCGCGGGAGATCGCAGAACTGGTCTTCGGTTCCTCGGGCCCGGCAGAGACCCTTGCCGCATGGGCAGCAGGCATCGACGGGGCCCTTTTCAAGGGCGAAGGCCCCCTCCTCCTTCCCCTTTCCGAGCTCGAAAGGGCCAGGGAAGCCGAAAAACGAGCCAAGAAGGCCGGCGAGGCCGCTGCCCGCGAAGCCTTCGTGGAGCGGGCCAGGAAGGCGCGAGGCAAGGGGGCGGCCGCGGCCTTCGTGGAAGAAGACGAACGTTTCCTCCTCGAAATCGAGGCCCAGGCCTTCGGCAAGGCGCCCAAGGGGAGGCTCGCCGCGGACATCGGCATCGGCGATGGGCCGGCCGAGGCCCATGCCTGGCTTCTCGCCGTGGGCCGTTGGGACGCTTCGGTCAACCCCCACCCCCGACGCTCGGGCTGCCCCCTCGCATCGCCCCGGGTCGAGATCGGAAGGGATCTCGAAGACCTGCCTCGTCGCGACCTCCGTCACCTCGAATCCTGGGCTATCGACAATGCCTGGAGCAACGATCCCGACGACGCCATCGCCTGGGATGGGGAAGCTGTGTGGATCCACGTCGCCGATCCCGCCGCGGCCATAGTCCCCGACTCGCCGGCGGATCGCGAGGCTCTCGGCCGCGGCATGACCCTTTACCTGCCCGAGCTTACCTCGACCCTCCTCCCCCCCGAGGCCCTCGAGCGCTTCGGGCTCGGCCTCACGGACGAATCGAAGGCCCTCTCCTTCCGGGTCCTCCTCGATCCCGAGGGAGCGATAGAGTCGGTCGACATCTGCGCCTCGAGCCTCAGCGTGCGCCGGACCCACTATGCCGAAGCCGACGCCATCGCCTCGGGCGATGGGCCTGGGGCTGCGGGCCTCCGCCGACTCGGCGAGATAGCCCAACTCCGCAGAAAGCGACGACTCGCCAACGGGGCGATAGACATCGACATCCCCGAGGTTCGGGTCTTCGTCAGGGATGGACAGGTTTCCGTGGAAAGCCTCCCCGATACCAGTTCGAGCGGAACAGTCCGCGAGATGATGCTCCTCGCCGGCGAGGCGGCGGCCCGTTGGGCCTTCGAGCGCGGCCTCCCCTTCCCCTACTACAGCCAGGAAGCGCCTGGCGACCCCTCCTCCGTCCCCGAGGGCCTCGCCGGCGAATTCGCCAAGCGCCGTCTGATGCGCGCGGGCATCACCGGGCCGACCCCGAGCGCGCACCGCGGCCTCGGCCTCCCCTTCTATTCGCAGGCGACGAGCCCCCTGCGTCGCTATGCCGACCTCCTCGCCCACATGCAGATCCGGGCCTTCCTCGCCGGCAGGCCTCCCCTGGAAGAGGACGAGGTCATGCGACGCTCCGCCCTCGCCCAGGCCGCGGCCGCCCCCAACCGCCAGGCCGAGCGCGACTCCGAATCCCACTGGACCCTCGCCTGGCTCCTCGCCCACCCCGAATGGAGGGCCGAGGGACACATCGTCGGAGCGTCTGGACCGGGGGCATGGACCGTCTTCGTGCCCTCCCTGGGCCTCGAGTCGAAGATGAAGCTCGGCCCGAACCGCGCCCTCAACGAGGTTCTCGCCCTCTCCGTCGCTCGAATCGATCTTCCACGCCTGGACATCGGCCTTTCCGTCGCGGCGACGTGAAGCGCAGGGGGTAGCGGCCTCCTCGTCGCACCCGGAGGCGGCAGGCCGATTGACGATAGCATTTCATACTTCTAAACTCGCGGCATGGAACAGAAGGACTATCGTCTCGCCGCAATAATGTACACGGACATCGCCGGCTTCTCGCGCATGATGGAGCGAGACGAGGCGGGCACCCTCGATCTCCTCAGGTTCCACAACGAGCTTTTCGGCGACATCGTCGCAAGACGCCACGGCACTATCATCAAAACCATCGGCGACGCCCTCCTCGTCGATTTCCGCAACACCGTCGAGGCCCTGCAGACCGCTCTCGAGGCCCAAGACAGCATCTACGCGCATAACAAGGGAAACCGGGACCTCCCCCTCCTCGTCCGTATCGGCCTCCACCTCGGCGACATCTACTTCTTCGAAAACGACGCCCTCGGCGAAGGCATCAACATAGCGGCCCGCCTTCAGTCCCTCGCCCGCCCCGGCTCCATCTGCTTTTCGCAGGATGTCTACAACCAGGTCCTCAACAAGATCGAGTTCAGGGCCGAGAAACTCGGCAAGGTTTCGCTCAAGAACATCACGAAGGAGATCCATGCCTTCGAGATAACGACGCCCAACGTGGAGTTCGATCCCGATCGCGACAAGCCGAGGCCTGGCTACAAGCCCGGCGTCTGGCTCGAAGGCGAGTCCACCGTGGCCTCGAAGGACGTATCCGGTTCGAGGGGAAGCCCCGCCTGGGCGAGCGCCGTCCAGCCGAAAACCGAAATGCTGGAAGCGGCCCGGCCTTGGCCGCAGGAAGCCCCTTCGGCCCCGCCAAGCCCGCCGGCCATCCCCGAAGCGGCGCGGGGCGATTCGCGACCCGCTGGCTCGACAGCCGGCGAGGTCGGCGGCGTCAAGGCGGGGGCCACCAGCGCTGTCTCGGCTGGCGCAACCAGCGCTGATTCCAGGACCGGTGGCGCCAGCGGCTCACCTGCCGGCGAAGGGCCAGGCCGCAATGCACAGGCCGAGGCCGACCGCTCCTATTCGGAAGAGGATTCCCGATCCCTCCTCACGGAAATCCGCAAGGCCATCCTCGAGGACATAAAGAAGGAGGGGCGACGTCTCACGGTCGAAGAGGCCCGCGAACGTTATGGATTCTACGGTGTCGAGGCCCAGGAAGTAATAGCCGCCATGGCCGACAAGGGGCTTCTCGCGCGGGCGCGAGGCACCGTGCCGCCCCGAGAAGAGAGGGCGGCGACGAGCGACATAGGCAAGACCATCGAGGCTGCCGTCCACGGCATCGTCACCGAAATCGAAAGATCCGTCCAGCGCAACATGGAATCGGGTGACGTCCCCGACTTCATGAAATCGAAGCTCGACCGACTCAACGACAAGCTCGCGGGCAAGGGCGAGCGGCTGCAGGAAAAGATCGCGCGCAAGGGCGACAGGATCCAGGAAAGGATCGACCGCCATGCTCGCCGCCACGATAGACATCTCGGGGGAGACTGGGTCGCGGAGACGGAGCGCTGGGATCGAAAGCTCGACGAGGACGAGAATTGGAAGGAATCTGCCGAGGACTCGAGGGGCGGCTTCGTTCGGTATCGCGATTCCCTCGTGGCAAGGGCCGCCAGGGCGAGCTCGGGCTTCATCGGCCACCTCGCCAGCTATCTCGGCGTCAACGGCTTCCTCTGGTATCTCAACCTCAGCTCCTCGGCGGGTTTCCATTGGGCCGCCATCGTCAGCGCCGCCTGGGGCATCGGCCTCGCCAGCAACCTCGCCTCGATGATCCGCAATCGCATCAAGGCCCGGGAGGCCGAGGACCTTCCCGAACTCGACGACGAACAGCTCAAGCTCTACCGCTCGATCAATCGGTCCAACGATTCGATCGTCCAGCACATCGTCTCGACCTCGATGGTCGCCGTCCTCCTCGGTCAGATCAACCTCATGACCGACCCGCATTTCCTCTGGTTCCTCATTCCGACGGGGGCCCTGGCCATTTCGGTGATCTCCCATCTCGGAGCCTGGCTCGGCTCGAAGCCGCGACTCGAGCGACGCTTCCGAGAATCCCTGGGCATATCGGGCAACTGGCGTCTCGCCGTTCGGAACGACAAGGCGAAGTTCGCCTCGAGCGCCGAACTCGGCCCCTACGCGGAGCTGCTGCGCGAGGCCGAAAGAACGAAGGCCGCGATCATCTCCGAGAGCGGCGGCGACGAGGCCGCGATCGGCGACCTAGCCCCCGTCCTGGAAAACTACGTGGCGCAGATCAGGCTCCTCGCCACCTCGGCCAGCGACATCGACCGCATCGTCGATTCGATCCCGATGCAGGACCTGGCCCGGGACAAGGCCGAGCTCCTTGCCAAGGAGGCCGCGGCCACGGGCTCGAGCCTTCGATCCGAATACAGGAAGAACATCGACGAGATCGAGAAGCAGGAAGCTTCCTTCGCGGAGCTCAGCGAACAGCGCGAGGTTATCAGGCTCCGCCTCTCCTCCTCGGTCAATCAACTCAAACAGATGCGCATGGACATCGCCCGGGTCCGGGCCGCCGGTCGCGGCGAGGCCGCCGTCGGCGGGGCCTCGCTCGGTTTCGCCGCCCTCAAGACGAGGACCGAGGAACTCGCGCGCTATCTCGAAGACCTGCGCAAGGGCTACGACGAGAGCCGCCGCGATCCCTTCGCGGAGCTGGAGCGCGAAGCCGCCGAGCGCGAGCGCGACCAGGGCAAATAAGAGGGCCCGCCCGAAGGCGGGCCCCGTTCCCGTCGAAGCGGCGGGGTCAGGCGCCGCGCACCGGAAGTCGCTCCGGCGCGGCTCATTCGTAACTAAATTCCCAGATAGGCCTTCTTCACGCTCTCATCGTTCACGACATCCGAGGCCTTGCCCGACAGGACAATCGACCCGGTTTGGAGCACGTAGGCTCGATGAGCGACGGAGAGGGCCATAAGGGCGTTCTGCTCGACGAGGAGGATCGTCGTTCCCTTCTGATTGAGCTCCTTGATGACGTCGAAGATCTGATCGACCAATACGGGGGCCAGACCCATGGAAGGCTCGTCCATGAGAAGGATGCGGGGGTGAGACATGAGCCCCCGGGCCGTGGCGAGCATCTGCTGTTCCCCTCCCGACAGGGTGCCGCCGTACTGGCCCTCGCGTTCGAGGAGCCGCGGGAAGAGGGCGAAGGCGTAGTCGATGCCCTTCTTGATGTCGGCCTTGTCCTTGAGTATGAAACCGCCCATCTCGAGATTCTCGCGGACGGTCAGGCGCGGGAACACGCCGCGGCCCTCGGGGACCATGCCGATGCCCTCGCGAAGGACGATATGCGGCTGCATGTTCGAGATGTCCTTGCCTCCGAAGATCACCTTGCCCCTCTTCGGATGCAGAAGCCCCGAAATGGAGCGGAGCGAGGTGGTCTTGCCCGCGCCGTTGGCGCCGATGAGGGTGACGATCTCGCCCTCGTCGACCGAGAGCGAAACGCCCTTCAGCGCATGGATATTGCCGTAATAACAGTGAATATCGTGGAGTTCGAGCAGGCTCACGATTCGCCCTCCTTGGCGGAAAGCTTGGAGACCCTCGCGGCCGAGCCGGCGCCCTCTCCCGAGGTCGCCCCCCTCCCGAGATAGGCCTCGATGACGCGGGGATCGGAAGCGATTTCGATCGGAGTTCCCTCGGCTATCTTCTCGCCATGGTCCATTACGGTTATGCGCTCCGATATGCTCATGACGACCTTCATGTCGTGTTCGATGAGGAGGATCGTCACGCCGAGCTCGTCGCGGATGCGCCTGAAGAGGTGCATCGCGTCCTCGGATTCGGCGGGGTTCATGCCGGCAGTGGGCTCGTCGAGGAGGAGGAGGAGGGGCTCGGAGGCCAGGGCCCGCGCGATTTCGACCCGGCGCTGCCCGCCATAGGGCAGGCTCGCGGCGAGTTCGTTCCCCACGTTGTGGAGGCCGACGTATTCCATGATCTCCTCGGCCCGTTTTTCCGCCTTCTTCTCCTCGCTCTTGAAGGAAGCCGTGCGGAGGAGGGTTTCGACCGCGGTCTGTTTGAGCCTGGTGTGGGCGCCGACGAGGATGTTCTCTATCACGGTCATCGAACCGAAGAGCCTGATGTTCTGGAAGGTTCGCGCGACGCGGAGGGCGGTGATCTTTTCCGGCACCATCCCTTGGATCGCGCGGCCGTTGAAGACGATGCTTCCCTCCTCGGGCTTGTAGAGCCCCGAGATCGTGTTGAAAAAGGTGGTCTTGCCCGCGCCGTTGGGGCCGATGATCGAGTAGATCCGGCCCTTCTCCATCGCGAAATCGACCTTGTTCACGGCGGTCAGGCCGCCGAATCGCTTGACGACGCTCTGCGCGTCGAGGATGTATTTCGAATCAGGCATTGCCGTCCCCCCCGCCCTCGCCGCGGCCCGTGGCCGCGGCCCGCGAGTCCGGCCCGGACCCGCTGGTCTTCTCTACGCGTTCAGCGCTGTCCGTCTCTCCCACGATCGCCTCTCCCTTGAGTTCGCGCTTCCTCCGCTCGGCGGGGAGGATGCCCGCCGGGCGATAGATCATCATGAGTATGAGGATGATGCCGAAAAGGAGGCGCTGGTACTTGGATGGATCGAGCTGGTTGGAAAGGTCCTTCCAGTGGAAATTGATGAGGGGTATGACGGCGTCGCTCTGCCTGAGCTGGGCGAGGAATAGCGAGAAGCTTTGGAGGATCTGAAGGTTGAGGATGATCACGACCCCCGCCCCCACGATGACGCCCCTGATCGAGCCGATGCCTCCCAGAATGACCATCGTAAGGACGCCAACCGACTGGAGGAAGGTGAAGGATTCGGGACTGACGAAGGTGCGGCTCGCGGCGAAGAGGACGCCCATCGCCCCCGCGAAGGAGGCGCCGACCGCGAAGGCCCCCAGCTTGAGCTTGTTGGAAGGGATGCCCATGGCGCCGGCGGCGAGTTCGTCCTCGCGGATGGCGGTCCAGGCCCGGCCGATCTTGGAGTCGTCCAGCCTGAAGGTAACGACTATGACGACGATGACGACGAGGAGGGCGAGGAGGTAGAAGAGGATGTTGTAGAGCTGGTCGACCGTCACGGGCCGACCGACGAGAGGTTGGAAGATCGTGTTGAAGAAGGCGACCACGTCGTGACTCAGGGTCGGCTTCTGGATGGGCGAGATACCCTGGGGTCCGTTCGTGAAGTTGAGCGGCTTGTCGAGGTTGTTCGCGAGCTGGCGGACTATCTCGCCGAAGCCGAGGGTGATGACGGCGAGATAGTCGCCGCGCACCCTGAGCACGGGCAGGCCCAGGATGAGGCCCACTATGGCCGCGACGATGATGCCGATGAAGATGAAGAGATAGAACCAGTCGGGCCCCATGAAGAAGGGGGTTCCGGGCGGCACGGACCCCGGTATCGCATGAAGGAGGAAGGGTTGCTGCGAGCCGAAGAAGGCCCAGAGATAGGCGCCCACCGCGTAGAAGGCCATGTAGCCGAAATTGAGGAGGCCCGAGAAGCCGACGACGATGTTGAGCCCGAGGGCCAGGGCCGAGAAGACCGCTATCTGGAATATGACTTCCAGATAGAAGATGTTCCGGGCGCCAAGGATGGGCACAAGGATGATCGCGATGAGGACCGCGAAGGCAAGTTTGAAAGGCCCGCGCATCTTCAGGAAATAGGGCAGGGAGGCCGACACGACGAAGAGGAGGAAGGCCGGTATCGAGCGCGGACTCACATAGACAAGGGCAAAGCTCCCAGCGAGCATGACGAGGGTAACCCAAAGCGGGTTGTTGCCCCGGTTGAGGAAGGCTCCGAGGGAAGCGAGCAGTTCACGCAGCTTTGACTTCATCGCTGCCTCCTTAGGCCTTGTGGCCGACCTGCTCGCCGAGCAGGCCCGAGGGGCGGAATATGATGACGATGATCATGACGAGGAAGGCGACCATGTCCTTGTACTCCGAACCGAAATTGCCCCTCGTGAACACGCCGAGGTAGGCCCCCGCGAAGCTTTCCAGCATACCCAGGATTATGCCGCCGAGAAGGGCGCCCGTCAGGTTGCCGATGCCACCGAGTACGGCGGCCGCGAAGGCCTTCATGCCCGGCATGAAGCCCACGAAGGGATCTATCCGCGTGAATTTCAGGGCGTAGAGGACGCCGGCTGCGCCGCCCAGGGCGCCTCCGAGGAAGAAGGTGAAGGCGATGATGCCGTTGACGCCGATGCCCATAAGGGCCGCCGTCGTGCGGTCCTGGGCCACCGAGCGGATGGCCTTCCCCACCTTGGTCGCGTTGACGATGAAATTGAGGAGGACGAGCATGAGGACGGCCGCCACGATGACCACAAGGGACTTCACCTGGATGTTGACCGCCACCGGAGCCCCGCCTATCGGGATGGTGAAAAGGGGGATGCGGCTCTCGAAGTTACCGAAGGTCGGCATGACCCGGTAAAACTGCCCCGTCGTGAGGCTCTCGACGAGACGGATGATGTCCTGGAGGGCGAAGGAGACGCCGATTGCCGAGATCAGGGGCACGAGGCGGGGGGCGTCGCGCAGGGGGCGATAGGCGGTCCGCTCCATGAACATCGCGACGAGACCCGAGGCGAGCATGGCGATGACGAGGGCCATGATGAGATAGAGATAGGCTCCCAGGGGGCCGCTCGATGTGAGGACGCCGAGATTGCCCATAGCGATGAGGAACTCGACGCCGGCGAAGGCGCCGATGGCGAAGATCTCCGAGTGGGCGAAGTTGATGAACTCGAGGACGCCGTAGACCATCGTGTAGCCGAGGGCGATCGCCGCGTACACGAAGCCGAGCGTCACCCCGTCGATGAGAACCTGCGGCAGGCTCCTGAGCGTATAGGAGAATACGCCGACATTCTGCGTGGCGAGGAGAAACTTATCCACGCTCGATCCCCTCATTACGAATGCCAAGGCAACCATGATGACGGAAAAAAGCGCGCCTGCCCCGATTACGAAAAGCACCATCCTGCCCAATGGCAGGAGTATTTCTCTCAGGGCTTCGGACCCCAGGAACTTTCGCATGCAGCCTCCCTGTGTTGTCCCCTTGGGAACTCGTTCAGCCAGCGCAAAATCGCTGTCAGCGGAACCCGCCGCCAGTCCCAAGCGGAACGGACCGCGGATTCCCGGGAAAGGAAGACCGACGTTCCTTTCCCGTGCGCCCCGCGAAAAAAGCGGGACTCAGCCTATTGTGTCAAAATCTGAAAATACCTTTTCGAATCGTGGGATGCCTGATCCGGACAGTGACGGACCCGGCCGAAGCCGGATCCGTCACGTGATA
>DATKTD010000218.1:0-11566 GCA_035531315.1 Rectinemataceae bacterium | reverse complement strand
TCGGCCTGCGTTCGGGTTCCCTTCGCGCCGCCGACGCCACGTCGGGCTTCAGCGCCATCGAGGACATCCTCGCCTCGTCCAAGGAACGCCTCCTCGAGGAATCGACTCCCGATTCGACCCAGCTTCCCTCCCTGGAATCGGCCCTGGCCCTCCATCCCGATGTTTGCTTCGGCCTGGGGCTCAGGCCCCTGCCGGGAAGCCTGAGCGATGCCGAGTCGACCTGGGTAGCCTCATGTTCCCTTTCCTCCTCCGCCACGATGCCCATGGCCGTGAGGCTTCCGGAGATAGCTGGTATCGACATTCCCCCGCCCCAGATCGTGAAGGGGTCTTCGGGTTCGGGTTTTTCTCTGAGGGACGAGGCAGGGGCGACGCATGCCCCCATTTTTCCCCTGGGCCGCTTCCTTCCCCTGGCGAGCTACGACGGTAACATCATTCCCCACCCGGCCCTCCTCGTTTTGGCGCGGCACATGGGCGCATCGGGCATCGAGCTCGAGGCGAAGGGAATTCGCCTGATCAATGCCCATGTGTTTCGAGGCGGGACCCGCGATGTGATCATTCCCCTCGGCCGTGATGGGAAGGCCCTCCTGGGCCGCCCGGATTTTCGCGATAGCTGGCCCCGACGTCTCCCGCTCTCGACCCTCGACGACTACCGCGCCGCCGAGGCGAAGGTCGTCGAGAAGGTCGGCGCCCTCGAAAAGGCGGGCCTCCTCGTCGATCGGGCCATGCCGACCGATCTCTGGCGGGGGGCTGCCGCCCTCGGCGAGGCCCTCCTCGCGCCGAGCGAGGCCGTGGATTCCGCCTCGGGGGACGAGGATCCCGCCCTGGCTTCCGGGCGTAGCCGGGAACTCGAGGCATGGCGGGTCGCCAAGGCGGGTTTTTTCGAGGCGGCCTCGGCGGCCCTCGGGGAGCGCTCGCGGATGGACGAACTCCTCGCGGGGCTCGCGGGCACACCGGGCCTGAGCGAGGCGGCGCGGGAGGGTGTTCAGACCCTCCGCGACAAGGCCGATCGGGCCTTCGCCGATGCAGCGACGGCCTTGCAGGATTGGCGTGGCGCCCGCGAGGCCATGATGCGCGATTTCGGTGGTTCCCTCGTCGTGATGGGTCTGGCGCCGCATAGGTCCCGGGGGGGCTTCGAGCCGATCGAAGGCGCGCCACCGGTCGATCCTTCGGGCGACATCGCCGCCTTTTTCCGGTCTGGCCTCACGGCCTCCTTCATCGCCCCGGTGGGTCCCGATACGAGCTTTCCGATAGCCCTCGCCATAGCCTTGGCCCTCTCCCTCCTCCTCGCGATCCTGAGTCCCCGTGGCGTTTTTGCCGTCGGCCTCTTCGTCGCCCTCGCCCTCGTCGCCTTTTCGGCCCTGGCCTATCGGGAGGCCGAGATCTGGTGGAGTCCGACCTTCATCGCCTTGGTCTGCCTCCTGCCCGGAGCGCTGGGGGCGATCGGCGGCGGGCCGAGGGGCGGGCCGAGGGGCGGGCCGAGGGGCGGGTCGAGGGGCGGGTCGAAGGGCGGGTCGGGGCGCGCGCCGAAGGGCCCGCCCGGCGCGGAGACTCCGGTCGCAGAGGCCGCCGACGGAACTCGGGAGGCCTAGCGTTTCGCGTTGGCTGCCGAGAGCTTCCTGATGGCGGGGGCGAGGGCCTTGACGCGAACGACGAAGCCGCCGCCCATTCCTGTCCCCGCGAAGATCCCCTGGTTCATCCAGGCCCTGTAGCGCGAGCCGTCGTCGGGAAAGGCCGAGGCGGGCTCGCCGTCGAAGGCGGCCTCGCGGCGCTGCGACCAGACGAGGGAGGGATCGGAGAGTCTGAGCTCGGGATGGGCCGGGTCGAAGTGGATGAAGGACTCGTGGACGCCGCGAACCTCGCGAGGCGCCTCGTCGGTGGATTGGAGATAGCGGATGAGGCCGGTCTTGCGGTCGATCGACTGGATGATCGAGGAGTGGACGGTCTTTCCGTTCTGGTCGCGGAAGACGATGATGTCGGCCGGTCTCAGCTTCGATATGCGATCGTCCACGAGCTCGAAGGCCTTGTTGTTGGGGGTAAAGAACCAGGTTCCGATGTACAGGGATGTGGTCGCCCTGGTCGGCGCCCCGCTGTACCTGCCGAGTGCCCTCGCGAGGTCGACGCCTCCCGCCTTGGCTACCGTGGAAAGCGCGTGCCAGACGAAGCCGGAGCAATCCATGCCCAGGCCGCCGACGGCGAAGAGGTAGTCGTAGATGGCTCCCCTGTCCACGCCCTTGCCCGTCGACAGCACGACGGGTCGGTGGGGGAGGCCGGGATAGAGGCCGGACCTGGCCCTCGCGACGAGGAAGATGTCGTGGCTGACCTCCCAGCTCCGTTTGGCGAGGTCGAAGACGATGACCTTCTCGTTGCCGTCGCCCAGGGCCTTCTCATAATTGCGAAAGTCTTCGCCCTGGAGGAGGGCGCCGATCTCCTTCCACAACTCCTCGGGGTCGGCCTTGCCGCCGCCCTTGATCGAGAGATCGGTCCCGGCCAGCTCGGAGCGGTCGGTGTTCTCCCCGAAGGGTATGCGGATGGTGACGAGGTTGCCGTCGACCACGAAGGTCCTGAAGCAGTCGCGGTAGGCCGACTCGATCGCGGCTTCGACTCCGTGCCCCCACAGCTCGCCGAGATCGGAGAGATTGGTGGGCCGGCCGGAGCCCGGAGCGAGGCCCTTCGCGCCGCTGGCGGCGAGGGAAAGGGCGAGGGTGGCGACGACAAGGGCCAAAAAGGGCCTCGCGGGGGGCCGGGGCGACCTGGAGCCAGGCGCCTTCAATCGATGGACTCCTGCGAGTTGACCGACATGCCGTTGAGAATGAGGATGTCGGGTCTGTATTCGAAATGGACGAGGTCCCAGTAGAACCACTTGCCGCCCCACACGAAGCCTCGGCGCTCGAAGGCCTGTATCACTTTCAAGGGCACCGCGATGCGTTGGGAGCGGGGCAGGTCATACCATTGGATCCCCATGTTCCTCGCGTCCAGCCAGTACCAGGCGAGGCCCCGGGACCTCGCGGGCACGATGTCGATGGCCATTCCGTAGGAGTGCATGCTGCGCGAGGCGGTACCCGCGATGCTTCGCCAGGCGAAGCCGTCGATGTGGCCGATCGACCTGATCCATCCGGCCACCACGGGGTCGGTCGTCGCGTCGGCGCGGATATCCCTTTCGACGGCGGAGAGCTCTTCCAGGATGTCGGGATTGACCAGGACTTCCTGGCCGAAAAGCAGGATGGTCTTCATGCGATCCCAGGCTCCCTCGTGGTCGGGGGCGTGAAAGAGGAGATTGAAGAAGGCCGAGTCCCGGTGCTCCGGCGAGGCATCCTTCCTGGCAAGCTCCTTTTCGAGGGCCTGTCTTTCGCTCGCGTCGAGCTTACGCACGGGTGGGAGGGCGGCGGGATAGGAATAGAAGGGCCAGGGCGACCAGGACATTTCGTCCTTGACCCCGAGTGGGAGGAGGCGGCCGCCGGACCAGCTGAACCACTGATCGTCGAGCCGCACGGCCCAGTCCCCGTCGAGACGCTCCACCTTCGAGAATCTTCCCGGCCAGGCCAGGGCGAAGGCCTCGAAGACCTGCCTGCCGTTGAAGCCGACCGAACCGTCGAACTCGCGCGAAAGGGGGTCGGCGCTCGGCGAAATCGGTAGGAGGGCGAAGAGGGAAAAGAAGAGGATCGCTCTCGTCAGCCGGCTTCCCTTCACCTTCGGGCCCTTCCGCCTTTGGAGGGGCTCTCCTCGCGGGGCTTGCCGGCAGCCATCGCGTCCGCGAGTTCGCGGATGATTCCCGCCGTCGCCGCGGGCCTTTCCTGGTGGGGGAGGTGACCCGCCCCCTCCACGAGGCGGAAATCGCCGCCAGTCACACGCCCGGCTATGGCCCGTCCGGAATCGGCGGGAACGATGCGATCTTCGGCCCCCCATACCACGGTCAGAGGCTTCTTCCAATAGCGGAGCTGCCGCGCGAAGGAGGCCGAGGAGGTGGCCATGGTGGCTATGGTGCTCCGCAGGAGCGACAAATAGGCCCGAGCCTGCGTTTCCGAATTCACCCTGTCCAGGACGCGGCGGGCCAGGAATCGCCTGTCCTCCTCGGGCAGGCCCTCCCAATCGGCATAATAGGGGCCGAGTGAGGCGACGGCGGCCTCGCCGTTCTCCCTGAAGCCCTGATAGCGCCGCTCGCCGAAAAAAGGCAGGGCCATCGCGAGAAGGGTCGTGGCAGCCCTGTTGGGGGCCGGCGAGCCACCATCCTCGAGAAGGAGGGCGCCGACCCGCGAGGGCTGTCTGAGCGCCAGATTCTGGGCTATCGAGGCGCCGAGCGAGGAGCCGAGCACGATGGCTTCCTCTATGCCCTCGGTTTCCAGGATGCCTGCGACAGCCTCGACGCAGAGGCGAAAGCTGGTCTTGCCCGGAGACTCGGAACGCCCGAAACCGGGGAGGTCCGGCGCCAGGAGGCGAAAGTCCCGCGAAAGGAAGGGAAAGAGGTGGCGAAAACTGTCGGCCTCGTCGCCGAGTCCGTGAATAAGGAGGACGACGGGACGGCTCCTATCCCCCGGGGCGCTGTCGAAATAGAAAATCCGGGGCGAGTCCCTCTGGTCCGCCCCCATCTTCCTCGCAAAGGGAGCGAGGGCCGGCCAAGGAGCCATCGACTCCGCGACGCCGCCGTGACCCTGCTCGACCCGCTCTTTTGATTCTCGTGCAGACTTCATCGTACGAAAATAGCACGAGTGGCTTCCGAGGGCAAAGATGAAGTAGGGGCTTCGAGGCGCGGAATCGTGAAGGGAAAATCACGAGACCCCGCCGCAGGATGCCGACCCCTTTTCGCGCCGACTCCCGAAAAAATCCGGAAGGATGGATCGGCGAAATGCCGAGCCTCGCGCCTGTCTGGCGACGCCGCTCCCGGAGGCGTCAGGATGGCGCCTAACTTTGGTAATTGGGACGACGATGCGCCACCATGACCTTCGCCGTGTCGCCGATTCCCCGCGATCCTTTCCATTCGTTCGCTATTGATCTATAAATAAATACAATTATAATTATCAAGGCCTTGCTTGACCCGGCCCTCCTGCCCGTCTATTCTTGGGCTGTTTTCCCGGATCGGCCGCGCTTCGGGATCGGGCGATTTCCGCCCAGCCTGGTACGCGAATCCTCTTCCGGAATTCTCGGGGCAAGGAGCGGCCGATGGGCGAGACGGCGAACGGCAACAACGGCGATTGGTTCGAACCATCCGACGAGGTCCTGGCGCAGGCCCAGGTGAAGGATTGGAAGGCCCTCTCCGAGAGTGCCGATCGGGACTTCGTGGGCTTCTGGGAGGAGAGGGCCAGGGAGCTCATAGACTGGCATGGGCCCTGGTCGAAGGTCCTCGACGATTCGGAAAAGCCCTTCTTCAAGTGGTTCGTCGGGGCGAAGACCAACATCGTCCACAACGCGATCGATCGCCATCTCAAGAGCGCCCGGCGCAACAAGCTCGCCCTGATCTGGGAGAGCGAAAAGGGGGAGACCCGGACCTACTCCTACCACGCGCTCAACCGCGAGGTGAGCAAGTTCGCCAGCGTCCTCAAGGCCCTCGGCGTTCGCAAGGGCGACAGGGTCACGATCTATATGGGAAGGGTGCCGGAGCTTCCCGTCGCCATGCTCGCGGTGGCGAAGATCGGCGCGGTCCACTCCGTCGTCTACGGCGGTTTCTCCACCGAGGCCCTCCATGGCCGGCTCGAGGATTCCCAGTCTCGGGTCCTCGTCACCTGCGACGGGGCCTTCCTCAACGGCAAGGTCGTCGAGCTTAAAAAGATCGCCGACGAGGCCCTCAAGCGCAGCGCCGTCGTGGAGCATGTGGTCGTCGTGAGGCGCACTGCCCACGAGGTGCAGATGGAGACGGGGAGGGATATGTGGTGGCACGATCTCATGGGTCTGCCCATCGCCGATCCTAAGTGCCCCACCGAGATAGTCGACGCCGAGGACCCCCTCTACATGCTCTACACCTCCGGCACGACGGGCACGCCCAAGGCCATCGTCCACACCCATGGCGGCTACCAGGTTGGCGTCGCCACGACCCTCAAGTACGTCTTCGACCTCCGCGACGACGACCGCTGGTGGTGCGCCGCGGATCCGGGCTGGGTGACCGGCCATTCCTACATCGTCTACGGCCCCCTCATCCTCGGCGCGACGAGCATCATGTACGAGGGAGCCCCCACCTTCCCCTATCCCGATAGATGGTGGCAATTGATAGAAAAATACGGCATCAACGTTTTCTACACCGCGCCGACGGCCATAAGGGGTCTCATGCGCTGGGGGGAATCCTGGCCCAACCGCCGCGACCTCTCCTCCCTCCGCCTCCTCGGCTCGGTGGGCGAGCCGATCAATCCCGAGGCCTGGCGCTGGTACCATCGGGTCATCGGCAAGGGAAAGTGCCCCATCATGGATACCTGGTGGCAGACCGAGACCGGCATGTTCATGATAGCCCCCGTGCCTTCGATGCCCCTCAAGCCAGGTTCGGGGACGAGGCCCTTCTTCGGCCAGCGGGCGGACATCTACGACGAGGAGGGCCGGCCCGTGAAGGATGGCGAAGAGGGCTTCCTCGTCCTCGAGAGGCCTTGGCCGGCGATGATGCGAACTATCTACAAGGATCCCGAGCGCTACGTAAAGCAGTATTGGAGCAAGTATCCCGGCGTCTATCTCACGGGCGATTCGGCCAAGCGCGACGCGGACGGCTACTTCTGGATCATCGGCCGTGTGGACGACGTCATCAAGGTGTCGGGCTACCGTCTCGGTACCGCGGAGATCGAATCGGCCCTCGTCAGTCACGAGGCCGTGGCCGAGGCTGCCGTGATCGGCCTACCCCACGAGGTGAAGGGCCAATCGATCCACGCCTACGTTCTCCTCAAGCACGGGGTACCGGCGACAGCTGCCCTCGCCGAGGAACTCAAGGCCCACGTCGGCAGGGAAATGGGGCCTATAGCCAAACCCGAGGATGTAAGCTTCGTGGAAGCGCTGCCCAAGACGAGATCGGGCAAGATCATGCGCCGCGTTCTCAAGGCCAGGGCCCAGGGGCTTTCGGAAGGGGACATCTCGACCCTCGAGGAATGAGGCGTCGCAAGCGGCCCGGGCCCATCGTGGCAGACTTGACATCGTGAGCCCGCCCGGCGCATCTCTTCAGGCTCATGGCTATCCAGATATTCGGCACGAAAAAGTGCCAGGACACGAAAAAGGCCGAGCGCTGGTTCAGGGAGCGCGGCGCGAGATTCCAACTCATCGACCTCGCCGACAAGGGCATCAGCCCCGGTGAGCTCAGGTCGGTGGTCGCCGCCCTCGGCCTCGACGCGATCGTCGATCGCGGAGGCAGGCGTTGGCGGGACAAGGGTCTCGAGCACATGGAGATCGACCTCGAAGAGGAGCTCCTCGCCGACCCCCTCCTGCTCAAGACTCCCATAGTCCGGGAGGGCCGGAAGGCCGTGGTCGGCTACGCCCCCGAGGGCTGGAAGGCCCTCCTCGGCTAGGCGACCCGACCGCGTCATCGACCGCGTCCATGCCCGACCTTCCTTTCGGGTTTTGAACGATCCCTCCTTCGCGATTCTTCGCGGCCCCTATTCTATTCTATTCTCCTTCGATTTCGGCGAGGAGCAGATCGCCATAGCGTTCGAGCTTTCGCGCCCCGATGCCGAAGACCTCGGAGAGGGCGGCGCGATTTCGCGGTCGGGCGAGGGCGAGCTCGCGGAGGGTCCGATCCGCGAAGACCACGTAGGGCGGAACCCCGGCCTCGTCGGCGACGGTCTTGCGCCAACGCCTTAACTTCTCGAAGAGGGCGCGAGCGGAGCCTTCGAGCCCCTCGCTTCCGCCCGCCGAGGCGGCGATGGCCTCGGCCGAGCCCTTTTTGAGTAGCCGGGCCTTTGCCGTCCTTTCGCCAGCTCCTGTCTTCGATGCGGCCTTTCTGCCGCGACCATCGGTCGTGGGCAGGGGCGGGGTTATGAAGGGGCCCTTCGTCTTGAAATAATCGAAGGCGAGGTCCGTCAGGCGAAGCGTGCGGAATTCCGGCGCCTGTTCCACGAGACCCGCGGTCTCGAGACGCCTGGCGAGCTCCATCCAGGCCGCGCGGGTAAGGTCCTTGCCGATGCCGAAGGTGGATAGCCTGGCGTGGCCGAAGCGCCGGACATTGTCCGTCTCCTCCCCGCGGAGGACATCGGCGACATGGCCGGAGCCGAAGCCTCCATAACCGAATGGCGCCTCCTCCCCGGGACCGCGCCTGAGCCCACCGAGACGGGCCACGCAGGAGAGGAGCTTGAGAGCCTCGGTGCCGAGGTCCACGAGGCTTGAACCGCCCGTCGAGCAGACGTCGCAGGGTAGGCCTCCCGCCGTGGCGCAATCCCGCTTGGCGGTCTCGCCGAAGTGGTTGAGTATCTGTCCGCGTCTGCAAAGCGGCGATTCCGCATAGCGGACCATCTTCCAGAGACGTTCGCGTTCGGCGGCGAGCCGTTCCCCGTCGCCCACCGTCTCCTCGTCCGGCGCCTGAAAACTGCGGGGGCTCTCGATCAGCCTGAGCATCTTGGTGGCGTCCCCGTGCGAGAAAAAGAGGATGCAGTCGGCGGGGAGGCCGTCGCGGCCGGCCCGGCCGATCTCCTGGTAGTAGGATTCGAGACTCTTGGGCAGATCGAGGTGGGCCACCCAACGCACGTCGGGCTTGTCGACGCCCATGCCGAAGGCCACCGTCGCCGCGATGACGCGCACGTCGTCGCGGATAAAGGCCTCCTGGTTGCGTTCCCGCTCCGCCGAGGAAAGACCGGCGTGATAGGGGAGGGCGGAAATGCCGGCGGCCCTCAGCGAGGCCGCCGTGTCC
The DNA here is from genome assembly GCA_035531315.1 of Rectinemataceae bacterium. Classification (GTDB taxonomy): domain Bacteria; phylum Spirochaetota; class Spirochaetia; order Treponematales; family Rectinemataceae; genus CAIJMU01. The sequence goes on along the minus strand of DATKTD010000218.1, from coordinate 2,766 downwards.
TCGGCCGCCGCGCGCGACATGCGATACACGATGCCCGAGGACTCCGGCCTCGCCGAGGCGTAGGCGACGAGCTCCGCAAGGGCGTTTCGCTTGGGCCTGACCTCGATGCGGAGATTGGGGCGGTCGAAGCTCGCGACGAATATCGCGGGCTTCCGAAGACCGAGGCTCCCGACGATGTCGTCGCGGACGGGCTTGGTGGCGGTGGCGGTGACGGCGAGGAGGGGGGTCCCGGGGAAGCGCCGGGGGATCTCCGCTATGCGTCGGTAGTCTGGGCGAAAATCATGGCCCCACTGCGAGATGCAATGGGCCTCGTCGACGGCCACGAGGGCGGGCGGTCTCGAGTCGAGGAGTTCGAGGAGGCGGGGCGAGGAGAGGGATTCCGGAGCCGCATAGAGAAGCCGCGCCCGTCCGGAGAGGAGCTCGGCGGCCTTGGCTCGCCAGGTCTGGGGGTCGAGGCTCGAGTTGAGGGCCACGGCGGGAATGCCGATCTCCTCGAGGCCGGCGAGTTGGTCCTTCATCAGGGCGATGAGGGGCGAGACCACGAGGACGGGGCCCGAGGAGCTGCCTTCGCTTCCGAATATCAGGGCCGGTATCTGGTAGGCCAGGCTCTTGCCTCCGCCCGTGGGGAGGACCGCCAGGGTATCTCTGCCCGATAGGACGGCGGCGACAATTTCGCGTTGGTAAGGCCTCCACCCGGGGAAGCCGAAGACTTCCCTGAGCACGCTGTCCGCCGAGGCCATCCTGTCCCCCAGCCCCCCCTCCTCTTCCTCGAAAAGCCCCGGATCGCCCTTGTCTGCCATGGGGCGATAGTGGGGGCGAGGTCGAAAAAGGACAAGGGGGTCGGCCGGGAGGAAGACCCGGCGAAGCTCTTGCGAGCGGCGGTCATTGACTCTTGCATGGCATTTTCGCTATCTTCGCGTTTGCTACGAAATCGAAATATTCGGGATGGTAGGAAACGGATGAAGGGACTCGAACTCGTCGAATTGATGGTTGCCTTCCAGCGTAGGATCATGAAGAGACTCGGGCATCACCTGGCGGGAGAAGGTCTTTCGACGAGCGAAGGCTTCGTGCTCTGGCGCCTTCACAAACACGGGGCCAGGCGGGTCTCGGAAATAGCCGCCTCCAGCGGCCTTCCGCCAAGCACCCTCACGAGCCTCCTCGATCGCCTTGTGGAGGGCGGCTGGGTGGCCCGCGAGCCCGATCCCGACGACCGCCGCGCCATCATCATGCAACCGACGCCGAAGCTCGAGGAGTTCGCGCGGACCTCGCTGCGCTCCGTGGGCAAGGACCTCGAGAACAGTTTCCGATCCCTGCCGAGCGGCCTCGTCGACCGCCTCATCGCCGATCTCGGCCTGGTCATCGGATGTTTCGAAGAAGAGGAAAGCCAGAGGAAATGAGCGAAGCAACCAGTACGTATAATCCGGCCGACGATCCCGAGCCGGTGATGCCGGCCGATTCCGCCAAGCAGGGGGACATCGACACCACGGGGCACATGAAGCATTGGCTGGCCCCGGTCCTCGTGGCCCTCATCGGCGCCTTCATGTCCATCCTCGACTCGAGCATCGTCAACGTCGCGATTCCCACGATCATGAATGTATTCAACGCGGCGACGAGCGACGTGCAGTGGGTATCGACGATCTACCTCCTCGCGCAGGGCGTCGTGGTGCCGCTGTCGGGCTGGCTCGGGGACCGCTTCGGCTTCAAGCGGCTCTACATCGTCTCCCTGATAGGTTTCGTCATCGGTTCGCTGCTGTGCGGACTGTCCTGGGACCTCAACTCCCTCATCATCGCCCGCGTCATCCAGGCCGTCGGCGGCGGAATGATCATGCCGACGATGATGTCGATGGTCTTCCGCATCGTGCCGAGGGAGAAGATCGGCACGGGCATGGCCATTTTCGGCCTGGCCCTGATGGTCGGCCCGGCGATCGGTCCGACCCTCGGCGGCTACATCGTCGAGTACGTCAACTGGCGCTGGATCTTCACCATCAACCTCCCCATCGGCATCATCGGCGTCCTCCTGGCCTGGATGGTCCTCCCGGAATTCCAATCGAAGCACCCGGGCAAGCTCGACATCGGCGGGGCGGTGACGGCGGCGATCATGCTGTTCAGCCTCCTCCTCGCCCTCTCCAAGGGGGAGGACTGGGGCTGGACCGACGAGAAGACCATCCTCCTCTTCGTGACGAGCGTCTTCACCCTCATACTCTTCGTTTACACGCAGCTCACCTCGCCGAATCCCCTTCTCGACCTTCGGGTGTTCAAATACCGTTCCTTCCTGGTTTCCAACCTCCTCGTCATCGTAACGACGATAGGCCTCTACGCCGGCATGTTCTTCATACCCCTCTTTCTCCAGAGCATCCGCGGCATGGGAGCCATGGAAACCGGCCTTTTGATGATGCCCGGCGCCCTCGCCTCGGGGGCGATGATGGCCGTGGTCGGGCGGCTCTACGACAAGATCGGGCCCCGGCCCCTCGCGATCGTGGGAATATTCGGTCTCGCCGTCCTGACCTACAGCTTCCACAATCTCAATCTCGTTACCGCGACGGGCACGATCATGCTGTGGAATATGCTCCGCGGCGCGGTGATGGCCTTCGCCAACATGCCGGCCCAGACCGCGGCCCTCGTCGACGTGCCAACCGAGCTCATCGGGCGCGCCTCGTCCATCTCCAACATCATCCGCAGCGTCGCGGGTTCCTTCGGCATCGCCTGGCTCACCTCCGTGCTCACGTCCAGGCAGGCCTTCCACGCCGCCCGTCTCGCGTGGAGCGT
>DATKTD010000217.1:0-21001 GCA_035531315.1 Rectinemataceae bacterium | reverse complement strand
TTCGGGGCCCGCGCCTGGTTTTGGCTCTCGGCGGGGCTTCCTTCGCGGCGGGTCTTGGCCTGGCCATGGACCTGGGCTCGGGGCTTGCCGGAGACCCGCGGATCGTCGGGGCGCTTGATTTCCTCGCGGGGGCGCGGGGGCTCGCGATCGCGTTCTCGGGCGAAGTCCCGGCCTCCCCGGTCGCGGCCCCCTCCCTGGCGCTGCGGTCCGTGCCCATCCCTTCGCATGTCCCTGCTGGAGCGGCCGAAACGCATGCCCTCGCTCCTGTCCTCGGCGAGGAGGCCGGGATCCCAGGCCGCGACGGGTATCTTCATGCCGATGAACTTCTCGATGTCGGGAAGGTTGAAGACGAATTTCTCGCAGGCGAAGGACACGGCCTTGCCGGACTTGCCGGCGCGGGCCGTACGACCGATGCGGTGGACGTAGGACTCCTGGTCGTCGGGAAGGTCGTAGTTGACGACGAGGTCGAGGGCCTCGACATCGAGGCCGCGGGCCGCCACATCGGTGGCGACGAGGATGGAGAGTCTGCCGGACTTGAGGCTCTCGATGATCTCGAGACGCTTGGACTGGGGCAGGTCGCCCATGATGTACTCGTTCTCGATGCCGTTGATGCGGAGGCGGCGGGAGATCTCCTCGACCATCGATTTCTGGTTGGCGAAGATGATGGCGCTGCCGGGCTTGTCCCGGGCGAGGACGCCGAGGAGGAGCCGCATCTTCTCGTGGACGCCGACATGGTGGAGTTCCTGGGTGACGAGATCGACCGTCATGTGCTCGGGCTCGATCGTGATTTCCTTGGGGACGTCCATGTACTCCCAGGCGAGGTCCTTCACCCGGAGTCCGAGGGTGGCGGAGAAGAGGAAGGTCTGGCGCTCGTGGGGGCCGGGAAGGTAGCGGATGAGCCTCCGGAGGTCGTCGATGAAGCCCATGTCGAACATACGGTCGGCCTCGTCGATGACGAGGAAGCCGACGTCCTTGAGGAGCATCTTGCCCTGCTGGATGAGGTCGATGATGCGGCCGGGGGTGCCGATCATCACCTGGACATCGGAGCGGAGGGCGTCGAGCTGGGGCCCATAACCGACGCCGCCGTAGAAGCAGGCCGAGGACACGGGGAGGTACTTGCCGAGCTTACGGGTCTCGCCCTCGATCTGGACGGCCAGCTCGCGGGTCGGGGCGAGGACGAGGACCTTGCGGGTCCGGAGCTCGGGAACGGTAAGTATCCTGTTGAAAATGGGGACGAGGAAGGCCGCAGTCTTGCCCGTGCCCGTCTGCGACTGGGCGTAGATGTCCTCGCCGGCGAGGGCGTGGGGGAAGACTGCTTCCTGGACGGGGGTAGCGGTGGTGAATCCGGCTTCCGCTATGCCTTTTTGAAGGTCGGGGACGAGATCGAGAGAGGTGAATTCCATTCGGTACGCTCGGTTTGCAGCAGGGGTTTTGCCGGTTGAAGGGCACGGGGCCTCATCCGGCTGCGGGGGCCTGTATGTGCCCTCGGATGAAGACATTCTATACCTATTTTGTGAGAATGAATAAGGGGGGCCGCGTCGGGGCGGAATGAGGGGCTCTCCGGCCTCTTTGCCCGGCCTCCCGCGGCCGAATTGACCAGGATGGCCGAGAAGGCCGACCCTTGGCGAGGCTCCGCGAAATCTCGACGACGCGGCATGCCCAGGATACACTAGCTCCCATGTCACAGAAATCCACAAGCTGCTCCCTTCCGACACGTTGGACCTCCCTTGTCGATCCCCTGGCTCCCCTCCCCGAGTACCCCCGGCCGAGGCTGGAGCGGGCCGATTGGCTATCGCTCAACGGCCTTTGGGACTACGCGATCCGTCCGGCCTCGGCCGGGGCCCCCACCGCGGGTCAATGGGAGGGAGGCATCCTCGTTCCCTTCGCGATCGAGTCGGCCCTCTCCGGGGTGATGCGGGCCCTCGGCCCCGAGGATCGCCTCTGGTATCGTCGTTCCTTTGCGGTCCCCGAGGCCTGGAGGGGGGCACCTTCGCTCTCGCTCAACTTCGGGGCGGTGGATTGGGATTGCGAGCTCTGGCTGGACGGGAAGAGGCTCGGCTCGCACCGGGGGGGGTATTCGCCCTTCTCCTTCGAGCTCGGCGCGCTTTCCGGCGGCCACGAGCTCCTCGTCGCGGTGAGGGACCCCAGCGATCGGGGCAGCCAAGCCCGGGGCAAGCAGAGTCTCAAACCGGGCGGAATCGTCTACACGGCCGTGAGCGGCATCTGGCAGACGGTCTGGCTCGAGCCGCGGCCCGAGGGCGCCATCGAATCCATCGAGGCAATGCCCGACCTGGCCTCGGGGCTCCTGAAGCTCCATGTCGGCGGGGCAGGGGGCGAATTCCGCTGGCGTGTCGAGGCGGTCGAGGGGGATGGAGGTGACGCGGGGGCCTTCGGCAGCCCCGGCCGTGACCCGCGTCCCCATGTCGCGGTTGCCGAAGGCCTCGGGAGGCTCGGACAGGCCCTGGCCCTGCCCTTCGGCGAGGGCAGACCCTGGGGCCCCGATGACGCCTATCTTTATCGACTGGCCCTCGAGACCACGAGCGGCGATCGTGTGTCTTCGTACTTCGCCTGGAGAAGTTTCGGCATAGGCGAGGATGGTCGGGGCGCGCGGCGCTTCCTCCTCAACGGCCGGCCCCTCTTCCTCCACGGTGTCCTCGACCAGGGCTACTGGCCCGACGGTCTGTACACCGCCCCGACGGACGAGGCCCTGGTCTCCGACCTCCACGCGGCGAAACGGCTCGGCTTCAATCTTGTGCGGAAGCACGCGAAGGTCGAGCCGGCCCGCTGGTATTGGCACGCGGCCAGGCTGGGTCTCATCGTCTTCCAGGACATGCCGAGCGGGGGCCAGCCGCGCAATCCCTTCGTCTTCGGGGCGCCCGGCATCAGGAGCGCGAAGCCGAAGGACAGGCATCCGATCACCCGCCTCGTCCTCGGCGGCATGGGCAAGGACTATCGCGACAATTTCCGACGGGAGCTGGCCGAGATGGTGCGCGGTCTCAGGGGCGAGGCAGCCATCGCGAGTTTTTCGCCCTTCAACGAGGGCTGGGGACAGTTCGACGCGAGGGCGATGGGGGAGCTCGTCCGTTCCCTCGATCCGGGTCGGCCCATCGACGAGGCCTCGGGCTGGTACGATCAGGGCGGTGGCGACTTCTCGTCGATCCATCGCTACGACAGGCGCCTCCCCGGTCCGCCCCGGGATGTGCGGGAGGGCGGCAAGCGAGCCTGGTTCATCTCGGAATATGGGGGCTTCACCTGGTCCATGCCGGGCCGTTTCTGGCCGCGAAAAAAGGAGTTCGGCTATCGGCGCTTCCCCGACAGGGAATCCCTGGAGTCGGCCCTCCTGGCCTTCTTCCGCGAGGAGCTTGGGACGAAGCTGCCCCTGGGCTTGGCGGCGGCCGTTTACACGCAATTGACCGATGTGGAGCAGGAGACGAATGGCCTCCTCACCTATGACCGCGAGGTGGAGAAGGTCGACGCGGAAAGGCTCCGCGCCGCGGCGCCGGGGGCTCTTTCCGCAGGAGCCGGGATGGGCTTTGGAGGGCTTCCGGAGCGGGGCGAGACCGCGACAGCGGGCGAGACCACAGTCGCATCCGTGGCCGCAATCGCGGCCGATAATTCGGGGCGAGAAGCTCCGGAGGCCAGGCCCTAGGTAAGTTCTTGGTAAAGATGGCCTGAGGCCCTTTTCGTTTCTCCTTGAAAGCGTTACCGTATGGTAGCAATGTTCGCGGCCGAAGTATTAAGCCGCGGTCGTTGATGCGATAAAGGGGAGGCAAAAAGTAATGGGCGCGAGAACTCTGCATGTCGGCATGGATATCGGTTCGACGACGGTGAAGATCGCCGTGATCGAACCAGGTTCCGGCGAACTTCTCCACGCCCGCTACCTTCGCCACGAGGCCAGACAGGCTATCGTCGCCGCCGACCTCCTCGAAGAGGCCCACCGCCTCTTTCCCGGGGCCGAGTTCCGCGTCGCGGCCTGCGGCTCGGGTTGCTCGGGCATCGTGAAGACGATCGGCGCCTTCTTCGTGCAGGAGGTGGTGGCCAACGCCATCGCCATCCGCTCCCTCCATCCCGAGGCCAATACGGCCATCGAGCTCGGGGGCCAGGACGCCAAGGTCATCTTCTTCACCCACGACGAGGAGAGGGGCGAGATGCTCGCCACCGATATGCGCATGAACGGCTCCTGCGCCGGCGGCACGGGGGCCTTCATCGACCAGGTGGCCGAGCTCCTCGCGATGAAGGCCGAGGGCTTCAACGCCCTCGCCGAAAAGGGCGTCACCGTCCATGACATCTCGGGACGCTGCGGGGTCTTCGCGAAAACGGATATCCAGCCCCTCCTCAACCAGGGGGCCCCGAAGGCGGACATCGCCCTTTCCTCCCTCCACGCGATAGCAAAACAGACCATCGGCGGCCTTGCCCAGGGCATGGAAATACGGCCGCCCGTGGTCTTTATGGGCGGGCCCCTCTGCTTCAATCCCAGCCTCGTGCGGGTCTTCGTTGAGCGCCTCGGCCTTAGGGCGGGGGAGGCCATCATCCCCGAGCGGCCCGAGGTCTTCGTGGCCCTCGGGACGGCCCTTGCCGTGGCCACGATGTTCGAGGGCCAGGAGAGCGGCTATCGGGCCGCCGCGGCCATGACGGCCCTCAGGTCGAGGGGGGCCGGCGTCGAGGCCGGGGAGGGCGGGGCCGCTCCGCGCTTTTTCGAGGACGAGGGGGACTTCGCCGCCTTCCGTCTGCGACATCCGGTGGAGAGCTTCGAGGCCGCCCCGGTGCCGCGCGGGGGCCGCGTCGAGGCCTGGCTCGGCATCGACGCCGGTTCGACGACGAGCAAGTGCGTCCTCCTCGACGACGAGGGGCGGATGCTGTGGCGTTTCTATTCCTCGAACGAGGGTGAGCCTCTCGAGGTGGTGAAGAGGGGCCTCCTCGAACTGCGCGAGCGCTACCGCCAGGGTGGGGCCGAGCTCGTCATAAAAGGCGTCGGCACGACGGGCTACGGCGAGCTCCTCTTCGCCAAGGCATTTCGCGCCGACTACCATACCGTGGAGACCGTCGCCCATGCCGAGGCGGCGATGCGGATAGCCCCCGATGTCTCCTTCATCCTCGACGTGGGCGGCCAGGACATGAAGGCTATCTCGGTGGCCGACGGGGTCGTGACGAGCATTGTCCTCAACGAGGCCTGCTCGGCCGGCTGCGGCTCCTTCATCGAGACCTATTCGCGCTCCCTCGGCATCCCCGTCGAGAAGATCGCCGAACTCTCCTTCGCCTCGCAGGACCCCTCGAAGCTCGGTTCGCGCTGCACGGTCTTCATGAATTCCTCGATCATCACGGAGCAGAAAAACGGCAAGAAGTCCGAGGACATCATGGCCGGCGTCTGCCGCTCCATCGTGGAGAACATCTTCACCAAGGTGGTGCGCGTCCCGAACATGGCCTCCCTCGGCGAGGTGATCCTGGTGCAGGGCGGGACCTTCAAGAACGACGCGGTGTTGCGCGCCCTCGAGCAGCATACCGGGGCCAGGGTCGTGCGGCCGCCCCACCCGGGCGAGATGGGCGCCATCGGCGTGGCCCTCCTCGCCAAGAAGCACGCCGACGCGCGAATCGCGGAGGCGGCGGCCTCGGCCGCAGGGACCTCGGTCGCAAGGACTTCGGTCGCAAGGACTTCGGCTGCCTCGGCCGCCGAAGCTCCCTCCTCCTTCATAGGCCTCGAGGCCCTCGAGGGCTTCGCCTACGAGAAACTGCCCTCCTCGATCTGCAAATTCTGTACCAATTCATGCAATAGGACGATCATCCGCTTTTCGGACGGCAGCGAGTTCGTGACGGGGAATCGATGCGAACGCGGCGAGGTCACCGGCGACCTTCGCGACCCGGCCGTGCGCGAGAGGCTCAAGACGGCCCAGGCGCGTATCGACGCCGTGCCCGACCTCCTGGCGATGCGGGAGAGGCTACTTTTCACGAAGCCGGAGAGACCCGCGAAGGCGGGCTCCATGCGGATCGGGATACCACGCGCCCTCGAATTCTGGAACTCCGCGCCCTTCTGGAAGGTCTTCTTCTCGGAGCTCGGCTTCGAGGTGGTCTTCTCGGCCCCGAGCTCGACCCGGCTATTCGAGGAAAGCCTCCGTTTCGTGCCGTCGGACACGGTCTGCTTCCCGGCAAAACTGGCCCACGGCCATGTCGAGGATCTCGCCGCCAAGGGCGTCGACCGGATATTCATGCCGATGATGATCAAGATCCCCAAGGAGAACGAAAGCGCCCGCTCGGTGCACAGCTGCGCCGTGGTCCAGGGCTATCCCCTCGTGGTCGACGAGAGCCACGAGATCTCGCGGCGCTTCGACATCCCCTTCGATCGGCCCGTCTTCCACTGGTACGACAACAAGCGGCGGGAATCGCAGCTCGTCGGCTGGATGAAGGAGGTCTTCGGCACCCCGCGCTCGGCCACCCTCGCGGCGATGGTCAGGGCGGACGAGGCCAGCGCCACGACCGACGCGAGCCTCCTGGCCGAATCCTCCCGCGTCCTGGCCTCCCTCGAGGGCAGCGAGGACTTCGCCGTGGTGCTTTCGGGGCGGCCCTACCATACCGATCCCCTCGTCAACCACGGCCTGGCCGCCCAGTTCACCAGGCTCGGGGTGCCCGTCCTGATTAACGAGGCCCTGCCCGGCATCGACGAGGTCGACCTCGCGGGAGTCCGCGCCGACACGACCAACACCTTCCACGCGCGGATGTTCGCCACGGCCATCTACGGAGCGCGCCATCCCAACCTCGAGGTGGTGCAGATGGTGAGCTTCGGCTGCGGCCACGACGCGATCATCACCGACGAGATGTCGCGCATCCTCGGGACGACGGCCGACAAGTCCCTCCTCGTCCTCAAGCTCGACGAGGGCGAGATCCGCGGGCCCATGGCCATCCGCGTCAAATCCTTCGTGGAGACGGTCAGGGCCCGGCGGGGCAAGAGGATGGGGGAGGCGCCCGAGGCGCCCCGCGAGCTCCCCGCGGCCTGGGACGTCAAATTCAACCGCGAGGACAAGGGGCGGAAGACCATCCTCGTCCCCAATCTCTCCGAGTCCTTTTCCAAGGTGGCCACGGCCGCGATACGCGCCGAGGGCTTCGTCGCCGAGCCCCTTCCCCTGGCCAGCCAACGCGCCATCGACCTCGGCAAGAAATACGTGCACAACGATATCTGCTTCCCCGCCCAGGTGAACGTCGGCGAGTTCCTGGCCGCGATGGAATCGGGACGCTTCGACCCCGATACCACGGCCTGCGGCCTCGCCAAAAACTGCGACGACTGCCGGGCCGGCCAGTACCCCGTCCTCGCGCGGAAGGCCCTCGACGACGCCGGCTATCCCCAGGTGCCGATCTTCACGACGAGCATGTCGCCCGGCGACCTCCATCCCGGCGTGAGGATAGGCCTCAAATTCCAGATACGGACCCTCTGGGGCCTGGCCATGAGCGACGTCCTCGAGCAGATGCGACTTCGGATCCGGCCCTACGAGATCGAGAAGGGCAGCACCGACAGGGTATTCGAGCGTGGTATCGACTCTATCGCGGCGGCCCTGGAACGGGGCGTGCGAGCGGCCGTCGAGGCCTTCGGCCCCGCCCTGCGCGAGCTCGACTCGGTCCCGATGGAGGAGACACGACGCCGTCCCCGGGTCTTCGTCATCGGCGAGATCCTTCTCAACTACCACCCGACATCGAACTGGAACCTCGTGCGCTGGCTGGAATCGAACGGCATGGAGGCCATGCTCCCGAGGCTCGTCGACTTCTTCCACCGCGACTCGCTCAGGGTGGGGGAGGAATCCAGACGCGGCCTTCTCGCCCACCCCGCCTTGAACGGCCTCGTGGCCGACGTCACCGACAAGGTCTACCTGCACGTGCTATCGAGGGTCCGCGAGGAGTCGCGGTCCGCCCGCCACGCCGAGGAGTCCGGTACGGTACACGACCTCGTCACGAACATCGACGGCCTCCTCGACCGCACCTACGTGAACGGCGAAGGATGGCTGATACCCTCCGAGATCATAGCGCGGGCCCGCGAAGGCGTCGAATCCTTCGTCATCGTCCAACCCTTCGGCTGCCTGCCCAACCACATTACGGGCAGGGGCCTCGTGAAGACCCTGAAGCGCCGCTTCCCGAAAATCACGATCCTCTCGCTCGACTACGATCCCGACACGAGCCTGGCCAATATCGAGAACCGCCTCCAAATGCTCGTGATCTCCGCGAAACAGCGTGCGCGCCAAAGCGAGCCCTCCCTCTAGCGGGCGCGCGTAGCGCGGCGCGCAGACTTGCGCGGCAAGCTCTCAGATGGCCGACTTTACGTAAGGTAGCTTGCGCGGCAAGCTCTCAGATGGCCGACTTTACGTAAGGTAGCTTGCCGATATCCTCATAGGTGCCGTACATCTGTTCCCGGCTCGTGAAGGTGACGCGGCTGCCCATACGGGCATACTTGGAGCCCGGGATATCCACCCCCTGAATGAGGGAGCAGGGAACCCCGCGGGCCTTGTAGAGGGCTTCGAGGTCCTCGACGATCTTCGGGCCCTCGGTCTTCACGTAGATCATCCGGAGATCGAAGGTGACCGGGAATTTCAGTTCGGCTCCCGCCAGTCTCGGATCGGCAAGGAGACCAGCTGCCTCGGGATTCGCGTCGTCGACATTTTCAAGGTTTGATGTTTCATCCATGGTTGGAGGATGCCACGGATGCCAATGGGGCGCAAGATATCGACGGGTCCGCCTGAATCTCCGTATTTTCGTGGTATTATCCTGAGCTTCGGAAAGGAAAAAGTATGCCAGGTCTGGAATGGATGCCCGCCCTCGCCGTGGGCAACGCGGAACTCGACGAAGAGCACAAGGTCCTATTTGCCCTGATAAACAGGCTCGACGAGGCGCGGGAGGCGGACTCGGACCGCCGAGTCCTCCTCGAGGTGGCGGAGGAGCTCGTGCGCTATGTCCATGTGCATTTTTCCCACGAGGAGGGGCTCTTCACCTCGAATGGCTATCCCGACGCGGATGTTCACAAGGAGGAGCACCGGAGCTTTGTCGCGAGGGTCGCGGCCTTCCATGCCAAGGTCATCGAGGGCGACCGTTCCGCCGCCGCGGAAATGGTCGAGTACCTCAAATCCTGGCTCACGCGTCACATTTCGGCGAGCGACAGGAAATACCGGCCCTGGGTTTCCGGCAAGGTCGCCGACTGAGGCCTTTTTGGCCCTTCGCCCTAGCCCTTCGCCTGCTCAACCCGGAAGGGAATCGACTTGAGATGATCGCCGTTCACCGATAGGGAGACGAACCACACGCCGGGTCGGGGAAAAGAGAGACCGCTCAGGGTGAGGACGATATTGGAGGCGCCGAGGAAGCTGTGGCGCTCGTGGATCTCGAAGGAGCCGCGCATCGGCGGCACGTGATCCTTGCCCTCCTCGTCGCGGATCGAAAACACGAAGTCCTGCTTGCCCAGTTCCCCCTGGTCGAAGGCCACCCGCGCCGCGATGGAGAAATTGCTCAGGTTCCTGCCGAAGTCGGCGATCCTGAGGGTGTCGAAGGTGCCGGTGATGCACATCTTGCCGCCGAAGTCCTCGGCGAAGTCGCAAAGGGTCAGGATCTGCACGTCCATCCCATCTTTATAGCAGCCGCGGGCGATCCGGAACAGCGGGAGCCTCCAGGGTCGCTGCCGCCCCCCGCTCGGCCTTGTTGCGCCTGGCCCCCGACGTGTATCCTTCCGGCGATGAATCCCCATGACAATCTCAAGGTCGGCGAGAGGCGCACGGCCTCCATCCTCTTTTCGGACATGAAGGGTTTTACGAGCCTTTCGGAGAAGACCGATCCCGAGGAGATGGACGCGTTGATGGGGAGGATCTTCGGACTTTTCGAGGAGATCATCCGCGAAAGGGGCGGGATGGTCGAAAAATACATAGGCGACGCCCTCGTCGCCGTCTTCGGCGTCCCCGAGCTCCACGAGGACGACGCCTCCCGGGCCATCGACGCGGCCCTCGAATTCCTTTCGCGGATCCGCGGGGATGCCGCGGCCAGCCCCACCTGGGTGTCCACGGCCGGCCTCGCCTTCAGGACCGGCATCCATACGGGCCTCGTCACGACGGGAAAGCGGGGCGAGTTCGACGTGGTGACCGGTCACGCGATGAGCATAGCCCAGCGTCTCGAGGCCGCGGCGGAAACGGACACCATCCTCGTGTCGGAGGAAACGAAGGCGGCCGCCGAGCACGACTTCGAGTTTTTCGAGGCCCGCGACATCCTCGCCAAGGGAAAGAGCGAGGCGATCCGCGCCTTCGTCGTGAAGGGGCGGGCCGATCGCGAGCTCAACGACGAGGGCCCCTTCATGGGCCGGCGCGACGAACTCGACCTCCTCCTCAAATCCTACCTCCGCCATGACGGGGAACAGGCGGCGGGCTTCCTCGTCTCGGGGGAGGCCGGCATCGGCAAGACCCGACTGGTCCAGGCCCTCGTCGACAAGCTCGGGCTCTTTCCCGATTTCAGGACCCCCATCCTCGCGGCACGCGCGCTCAAGAACAGGCCAGGCGCCGTGCCCGTCATCGTCGATCTCATCCTCGACTTCCTCCATCTGCCCGCCTCTTCGTCGGAGGAGGAGATCGTCGGTGCCCTCCGCCGCTTCGAGGGGCTCGACGAGGACACGAGGGGCCTCTTCGCGCGGCACTGCTGCTCCGTCGAGACCGCGGCGCGGAACCCCCGCGTCACGGCCGTCCTGTATTCGATCTTCACCTCCATCGTCGAGAGCGACGTCAACGGCATCTATCCCCTCCTGGCCATCATCGACAACGCCCAGGTCATCGACGATTTTTCCCTCTCCTTCTTCCGCTATTTTCTGCGCAGCGCGCGCAGGAAGCCCTTCCTCCTCCTCACCGGCCGCGACTTCGGCCAGGATCTGCGCAAGGCCTTCGAGGGCCTCTCTTCCCTTAAGCTCCAGCCCCTCTCCGGGGAGTTTGCGTCGGCACTGGCGAGGGCCCATTGGCCGGCTGTCCCCAAGGAACAGCTCGGGCGGATACTCGAGGCGAGCCTCGGCAACCCCCTCTTCATCCGCGAATACTCCCTTTGGGCCAAGGGGCACAAGGACGCATCGAGTCTTCCCTCGGGGGTCCAGAACATCTTCCTCGCCACCATCGAGGGCTATCCCACGGCGCGAAGGAACCTGATCCGCAAGCTGTCCGTCTTTCTCCATTCCTTCACCGAGGATGAGGCCCGTTCGATCGAGGAGGCCACAGCCGGGGATCCCGAAGGGGTCGCGGCCTCCCTCGAGGTCTTTAGCGCGGACGGACTGGTCGCCGGCGACGCGAAGGGCAATCGATTTTTCAGGGTCGACGCCTTCAAAAAGGCCCTCTACACCTCCCTCCTCAACCAGAACAAGCGCATCCTTCATGGCATCGTCGCCGACCTCCTCCTCGCGCGCGAAAAGCCGAACAGGCCCAGGCTCGTCGCCCATCTCGTCCGGGCCGGCAGGATAGACGAGGCCTCGCGCGTCATCGGGGACGATCCCGGGCGCACCTATACCTGGGAATACCTCCCCCTCGTCGAGGCCATCATCAGGCGCGTCGGCACCGACTCGGACGCCGCCTTCCCCCTCCTGGTCACGAAGAGCTCCCTCCTTTTCAACCGAGGCAGATTGGGAGAATCGGAGGAGGTGCTCAGGCTCATCATGCGCAAGGCGATCGAGGCGAAGTCCGACCTCCTCATGGGCTATGCCTACCACTACATCACGGCCTACTCGACGATCGCCTACTCCTTCCAGAAGGCTGTCTTCACGGGCCGGAAGGCCCTGTATTATTACGAAAGATCCGAAGCGGCCCCGCGCTCCGTCCAAAGCCTCCTCCGCTCCCTCGTCCTCTCCCAGGTCCAGAGGGCCGAACTCGACGAGGCCCGGCGCCTCGTGGCCCGCTGCGAGGCGGTGGAGGGCGGGGATCCCTGCGATGCGGCCGACGCCCGCGCGGAGTACCACCTCCTCGCCGGCGATTATCGCCGCAGTCTCGAATCGGCCAGGGCGAGCCTCGCGGGGCGCGGCCCCGAGGATGTCGCGGGGCGCTTCTATGCCCTCGACCTGGCCCTGAAGGCCCAGTGGCAGCTCTGCGATTTCGCCGCCATACGCGATTCGGCCAGAGAGCTCCTCGGCTCCGGCTTCCATTCGGAGTCGGTCGTCTCGCAGGCCGCCTCGATGCTGGCCGTGGCCTCGCAAAGGCTCGGCGAGGGCGACCAGGCCAGGGACGCCTTCGTCCAGGCGGAGATACGGGCGGGGCAGATCAGGAACGATTTCGAGAAGCTCGACGCCCTGCGCACCCTTGCCCTTTGCCGCCACCTCGCGGGCGACACGGCCAAGGCCGAGGAAAGCGCGAACGAGGGCCTGACCCTCGGTCTCCGGCATTCGAGCTGGTGGCCGACCTTCACCCTGCTGATGATCCTCGTGGAATCCTCCTACGATCGCGGCAGCCTCGATCGGGCGAAATTCTGGCTCGCCGAGGCGGCCCACCTCTTCGCCGCGGGTTTCCTCCTCCCCGCCAAGGATCAGATCCTCTATTACTGGTTCGCGGCGAAATTGGGGCCGGAGTCCGAATCGCGCAGGAACCTCTCGGTGGCCCTCCGGCTCTTCGGGGTGGAGAAGGCCCGCCTTGGCGACGCCGACAGCATCGCCGCCTTCCTCGGAACCAGGTCCTTCGCGCGCATCGAGGCGGAGGCCTCGCGAAGGTTGGGAAGATGACGATGAGCGACGAAGCGAAGGCCGGCGCGGACAGGGGCGTCCCCAGCCTCATGAGCGGCCGTGAGGCCCTGGCTCTGGCGGCGGATTGGCTTTCGGCGGGCGATGCCGCGAGCGGCTGGGGCGGGCCAATCGGAGCCCGTTCGGCCTCCGATTATGGCGACCTCACGGTTCAGCCTCGCATGGTTGGGGGCGAGGCTCAGGCGGCCTCCGACCTGGGCTCCGGCCCGGCGGCCACCGATGCGGCGAGGGCCGGGACATCTCTCGATCTCGACCGGGCCCAGGTCGAGACCTGCAGGGCCTGCAGGCTCGGCGAGGGCCGGCATCACCCGGCCTATGGCGAAGGTCCGGAGCGGCCACTCGTCCTCGTGGTCGGGGAGGGACCCGGCGCCGAGGAGGACGCGCAGGGCCGTCCCTTCGTGGGAGCGGCGGGACGCCTCCTCGATCGCATGCTTTCCTCGATCGGGCTGTCGCGCGACGCCAATTGCTACATCGCGAATATCGTGAAGTGCCGGCCACCGGGGAACCGGGAACCCTCGCCCGACGAGAAGGAGGCCTGCATGCCCTGGCTCGAGAGACAGATCGATGTCCTCAAGCCCTCCTTCATCCTCGCGATGGGGAGGACGGCGGCCACGGCCCTCCTCCGCAGCGAGGAGGGGATCGGCAGGCTTCGGGGCCGCTGGTTCGAGCGGGGGGGCATTCCCCTCATCGCCACCTATCATCCGAGCGCCCTCCTCCGCGACGAGGGCCTGAAGCGACCGGCCTGGGAGGACCTCAAGACCCTCAAGTTCAGACTCGACGACGCGTTGCCGGGCGAGGCCGCGGCCGCCCGCGATCGTGTCGGCGACGCCCCCCGCGACGCAGTGGGCGACGATGGGGAGTGAGCGCCGGTTCCACCATGGCTGAATTCCTCGAGGTCGCCTTCAACGTTCCCCTCCCGGGCACCTGGACCTACTATAACGACCAGGAGAGGCCGGCGACGACGGGGCTCCGCGTCTCGGCCCCCTTCGGTCGGCGGGAACTCGTGGGCTGGGTGGTCGGCGAAACGGACTCGACCGACCTCGACAAGTCCCTGATAAAGCGCATAACTCGAACCGTCGACGCCGATCCCCTCTTCGGGGCCGGTTCCGTGGCCCTCGCCCGATGGATGGCGGGCATGTACTTCGCCGGACAGGGCGAATGTCTGGCCGCGATGCTGCCCTCCGGGCGGCGCGAGATCGGTCCGCCGGCCCTGGCCTCGGACGATCTCGACATCGTCGACCACCCCCTCGCGCTCTCGGAGGAACAGAGCTCGGCCCTCGATCGCATAACTTCCGCTTCATCGGGGCTCTGGTACCTCCACGGCCTCACGGGCTCGGGCAAGACGGAGGTCTTCCTCCAGGCCGCGGAGGAGACCCTTTCCGGCGGCAGGGGCGTCATCTATCTCGTGCCCGAGATAGCCCTGACCGGACAGGTCGTCGAGGCCGCGAGGAAGCGCTTCGGCGAGCGCTGCGCGGTCCTCCATTCGAGGCTCAGCCCCTCGAACCGCCTGTCGGAATGGCGCCGGATACTCCGGGGCGAGGCAGACCTCGTCATCGGGGCGAGGAGCGCCGTCTTCGCGCCCCTTCCGCGCCTGGGCCTCGTCGTGATCGACGAGGAGCACGAGGGCTCCTACAAGGCCTCCAACTCTCCGCGATACCACGCGCGCCAGGTCGCGATGAAGCGGGCGGCCCTCGAGGGCGCGCGCCTTGTCATGGGGAGCGCGACGCCCTCGGCCGAGGCCTGGCGACTCATGGAAGAGGGCAGCGTGGAGAGGCTTTCGCTGACCAGGCGCCTGGCCGGCGGGGCCCTCCCGAAGGTGGAAGTCGTCGACCTCTCGGGCGAGTCCTCTCCCATCTCCCCCCGCCTTGCCGAGGCGGTGCGCGAGGCCCATCGTCGCGGCGGCCAGTCCATCCTCTTCCTCAATCGGCGGGGTTTTTCCTACTTCTTCCGCTGCAAGACCTGCGGTGCCGAGATCCGCTGCCGCCACTGCTCCGTCGCCCTGACCTACCACAAGGATCGCAACGCCCTCGTCTGCCACTGGTGCGGCTATCGCAGCGCCCCACCCAGGGTCTGTCCCGAATGCGGATCCCTCGACGTGGGTTGGTCGGGCTTCGGGACCGAACAGGTCGAGGAAGAGGCGACCAGGCTCTTTCCCGAGCTGCGCATCGGCCGCCTCGATGCCGACACGACGGCGAAAAAGGGCGAACTCGAGCGGGTGCTCTCCGATTTTCGCGAGGGACGGCTCGACCTCCTTCTTGGCACGCAGATGGTCGCCAAGGGCCTCAATTTTCCCAGGGTCAACACGGTCGGCGTCGTTCTCGCCGACACCAGCCTCAACCTTCCGGATTTTCGCGCGGCCGAGCGGGCCTTTTCCCTCGTGGTACAGGTGGCCGGGAGGGCCGGCCGCTTCTCCCCCGACGGCCTCGTCATCATCCAGACCCTGAGACCGGGAAGCCATGTGATACGCCACGCGGCGGCCCTCGATGTGGCCGGCTTCTACCGGGAGGAGCTGGCCACCCGCAGGAGCCTCGGCTTTCCCCCCTTCGCCCGCCTCATCAGGCTCGTCTTCAGGGCCAAGGATCGGGATAGGGCCCCAGCGGCGGCGGCATCCTTCGCCGCGACCCTCGGCCCCCTCTTGCCCTCCGACGCGGAGATCCTCGGGCCGGCGGAGTGTCCGATAGCCCTGATCGCGGGCACGGCCAGGTGGCAGCTCATCGTCCGCGCCCCCGAACTTGGCGGCATCCATCGCGTGGTCCGAGAGGCCCTGGACTCCTGGGAGGAGCCGCCGGGCCTCCGTGTCGAGATCGACGTCGACCCGGTTTCGCTGATGTGAGGGCCCGCAGACCCTGCCTGGGACGAGCGAGGCCTTGTGCTGGGATTTGCGATTCGTCCTTTTCTTCTCGCATACTATATTGAAGAGCAATGCCGGTCGATGTTACCGTAGTCCCGTCGCCGGCAGCCGAATGCATTCGCGCCAGCCGCCCAAAGGACAAGGAGCTTCCATGGTCATCCTCACCCTCAATTGCGGTTCTTCCTCGGTCAAGTACCAGGTCTACGACTGGGACTCGCGGAACGTGCTGGCGACCGGCCTTGTCGAGCGCGTGACCCTGGGCAATTCCTCGATCACCCATAAGCCGAGGCTCCACGCCAATCTCGCCGTCCAGGGCAAGAGCCCGGAGACGCCGATGGAGGAGTACGCCGCCTCCTACGAGTGCCCCACCCACACCACGGCCATCGAGCTCATCCTCAAGACCATAACCCATCCCGAACATGGGGTGATCGACGACATGAGCACGATCAAGGCCGTGGGCCATCGCGTCGTGCACGGCGGACCTAAGTACGCGAGCTCCGTCCTCATCGACGACGAGGCCATGGCCACCTTCCGCGAGATCAGCGATCTCGCCCCCCTTCACAATCCCGCCAACCTCATGGGCGTCGACGCCGCCAAGGCCGTCCTGCCCGGTGTCCCCCAGTGCGCCATCATGGACACCGCCTGGCACCAGACCATGCCCCCCATGGCCTACACCTACGCCGTGCCGCGAGACTGGACCGAGAAGTACATGGTGCGCCGCTACGGCTTCCACGGGACGAGCTTCCTCTACAACACCAAGCGTGCCGCCGTCCTCCTCGGCAAGGATCCCAACGAGGTCAATCTCGTGATCTGCCACATCGGCAACGGCGCCTCGGTCAACGCCGTCAAGAACGGCTGCTCCTTCGACACATCCATGGGACTCACCCCCCTCGAGGGCCTCGTGATGGGCACTCGCTCCGGCGATATCGATCCGGGCATCGTCTTCCACCTGATGCGCTCCCAGGGCATGAAGGCCTCCGAGGTCGAGAAGAAGCTCAACAGGGAATCCGGGGTCCTCGGCATCACGGGCCGCTGGGCCGACCGCCGCGACATCGAGATGGCCGCGGAGAAGGGCGACGAGAACGCCAAACTCTGCCAGGAGATCGAGAGCTATCGCATAAAGAAGTACATCGGCTCCTACATGGCCGCCCTGGGCCGCATCGATGCCATAGTATTCACCGCGGGCGTCGGCGAGATGGGCCCGATGACCAGGCGGCTCGCCACCGACGGCCTCCAGGAATTCGGCATCGAGCTCGACACCATGAAGAACGAGCTCGCCAAGTGTCGCAACGCCGAACTCGACGTCACCTCGGTGCGCTCGAAGGTCAAGATCTTCGTCATACCCACCGACGAGGAACTCGTGATCACCGAGGACTCCTACGCCATAATGGCCGGCACCTACGATCTTCACACCAAGTACAATTATGTTTTCCAGTCCCGCGACTACGTGAACAAATCCCGCGCCGAAGGCCTCGCCCGCGATCTAGAGCGAAAGCCCTACCTCAAGGAAATGATAGCCAAAGTTCCCTGAAAGCCTGCGGGCGAGGCCCCGGGTCGATCGACGAAGCGCGGTCGCGCTTCGTCGCCGCGATCCCACGGGATCGCGCCGATCTAGAGCGAAAGCCCTACCTCAAGGAAATGATAGCCAAGGTTCCCTGAGAGCCCGCGGGCGAGGCCCCGGGTCGATCGACGAAGCGCGGTCGCGCTTGACGACCGTTCATGATGTTTTATAGTAAATGGGTGCGCTGCCGGGAATGCTTTCTCGGCGGCGCGCTAAAGAACAATCACTAAGTTGGAGGTCAAGATGGCTCTGTTCAAGGCATTCTCGCCGGAGGTGGAGGTCAACGGAGAAACGGTTCTTTCGGTGGTGGACGGGCTCGGGAGCTTCAAGCGCCAGGCCTACGCCATCCTCGAGGAGAAGGGCATCAAGGATCCACAGCCGGGACGCTGGTATCCCCAGCAGAAATGGCTCGACGCGTTCAAGGAGATAGGATCCCGCCTCGGGAAGAATACCCTCTTCGTCATCGGCAGCAAGGTGCCGGATAACGCGAAGTTTCCGCCCGAGATCGACACCATCGAGAAGGCCCTTTCGTCGATCGATGTCGCCTATCACATGAATCACAAGGGTGGAGAGATCGGCTCCTATTCCTTCAAGTCCACCGGGCCCCGCTCGGCGACCATCGTGTGCAAGAACCCCTATCCCTGCGATTTCGACAGGGGCATCATCGAGGCCATGGCCAAGCGCTTCAAGCCCGCGGACGCGGTCGTCAAGATTGAGCACGAAGGTGCCTGCCGGCATTCCAGCGGAGATAGCTGCAGCTACGCGGTCTCCTGGTAGCGGTCGTTTTTCCCTGGCCTGATTGAGCCTGGGCGGGCCCTGAAACGAGGGCCCGCCGCGCCCACTCGCGCCACCGATGGCCGGCATGGCATGTCGGTGTTAAGATCCTCATCATGAAGCTATCCCTTCTCGACGCCTGGTTCCGCGATCTCCTCGATCCCGACGCCCTCGCCGGCGTCGACGATTCACTCAACGGGCTCCAGGTCTCCCGATCGGGCGCCGAGCTCGATCGCGTAGCCTTCGCCGTCGACGCGAGCCTCGAATCCATACGCCGCGCCGCCGAGGCGGGGGCCCAGCTCCTCTTCGTTCACCACGGCCTGTTCTGGGGCAAGCCCCTCCGCATCGAGGGTTTCCTTCGCGAAAGGATCAAGCTCCTCCTCGACGCCGATCTCGCCCTCTGGGCCTGCCACCTACCCCTCGACCGCCATCCGGTGGTCGGCAACAACGCCGTCCTCGCGGACATGCTCGGCCTCGTCGATCGCGAGCCCTTCGGCCTCTACCACGGCGTCAAGCTGGGCTTCAAGGGGCGCTTTCCCGAGCCCATCGACCTCGCCGAGGCCCGGAGACGGGTCTTGCCCGACGGAAGCCCGGCCCTCGCCCTCATCCCCGCCGGCCCGGCCTCGATCGGCAGCGCCGCCGTCATCTCGGGAGGAGCAGCCTTCGAGGTCAACGAGGCCATCAAGGAGGGCCTCGATCTCTATGTCACCGGCGAGGCGAGCCACTCGATCTACGCCGCCGTGGTGGAAAGCTCGACCAGCTTCCTGGCGGCCGGCCACTATGGCACGGAGGTCCACGGCGTGAAGGCGGTGGCTGCTCGTCTCGGCCGGGAAACCGGGCTCGAGACGCTTTTCCTGGACCTGCCGACGGGGCTCTGAGCCGCCCTCCCGTGTCGACAGGGCAGGGCCCCTCCCTGTATAGTACTGCCCTCGCCCGTCGCCGGCCCGCCGGTCGGGCGGCGATCCGACGCCTCCCAAGGAAGCAGCGCATGGCCTCGACCTCCCGCAAGTCCCTCGTCCCCTTCGTCATGACCATCCTCATCGTCGCCCTCGACCAGGTCACCAAGGCCCTGATCGTCGCCAACATCAAGCTCGGCACCATAGCCTGGTCGGCGATGGGGGACTTCTTCTGGCTGGTACGGCAACAGAACACGGGGGTGGCCTTTTCCATGGGCGACAGCCTCGGGGTACAACTTCGCACCGTCCTCTTCATCGCCCTCCCCCTCATCCTCGTCGTGGGCCTCGTCATCTATTATTTCCGCTCCGACGAGCCGACCGGCCTCCAGCGCTGGCTCATCGCCGGCATCGTCGCCGGGGGCCTCGGCAACCTCATCGACAGGATCTTCAGGCCCCTCGGCGTCGTCGACTTCCTTTCCTTCAAATTCTACGGCCTCTTCGGCCTCGAGCGTTGGCCCACCTTCAACGTGGCCGACATGAGCACCTTCTGCTCGGTAATTCTCCTCGCGATCACCCTCGTCTTCTACAAGGACCAGGGGATCGGCAAAAGGCAGGCTTGAACATGGGAACGAACGAAAGCTTCGCGCGGCTCGGCGTCCGCGTGCCCGATGTCCTTCTTCCGGCAGAGGGGACGGACTTGACGAAGTGGGCCGTCGTCGCCTGCGACCAGTACTCCTCCGAGCGCGATTACTGGGAAAAGGCCGCCAATGCGGTCGGCGCCGCGCCTTCGACCCTCAACCTCGTCTTCCCCGAATGCTACCTCGACGACGCGGACAAGAAGGAGAGGGTGGGGCGCATCCAGGCTTCGATGAAGGACTACCTCGCTCGCGGGATACTCGCCTCGAGGGGGCCGGGCTTCGTCCTCGTCGAGCGCTTCACGCCCTACGAGAAGGAGCCACGCAAGGGCCTCATGATGGCGGTCGATCTCGAAAAGTACCAATACGGAAAGGATTCGAAGTCCCTCATACGGCCCACCGAGGGAACCATCGTCGAGCGGCTCCCCCCCCGCATGGACATCCGCCGCGGCGCCCCCGTCGAGCTTCCCCACATCATGCTCCTCGTCGACGACCCG
Source organism: Rectinemataceae bacterium (assembly GCA_035531315.1). Classification (GTDB taxonomy): domain Bacteria; phylum Spirochaetota; class Spirochaetia; order Treponematales; family Rectinemataceae; genus CAIJMU01. Next base: position 1,081 of record DATKTD010000217.1, on the reverse strand, counting down.
GCCCGCAGCGTCATCGAGCCCCTTTACGAGCGTCGCGAGCGCCTGCCCAAGCTCTACGACTTCGACCTCATGCTCGGCTCGGGCCGGATACGCGGCTGGCACGTGAAGGATGAGGCCAGTCTCGCCGGCATCGCCGCCGCGCTGGACAAATTGGCCGATCCCGAGGCCTTCCGCGCCAAGTACGGCAAGGACGATGTCCTCCTCTTCGCGGTGGGCGACGGCAACCATTCGCTGGCCACGGCGAAGGCGATATGGGAAGAGACCAAGGCGAAGCTGCCCGCCGGCGATGCCCGCCTTCAGAATCACCCGGCCCGCTTCGCCCTCGTCGAACTCGTCAACATCTACGATGAGGGTCTTCCATTCCATCCCATCCACCGCGTCCTCTTCGGCGCCGGCGTCCCCTTCATCCACGAGGGGCTTTCGTCCTGGCACGTCGCCCACGAGGGCAGGCGCCTGGGCAGCCCGGAAGAGGTCTTCGCCTGCGTCGACGGCGGCGAAGGCGATGCCGGCGCGGCGGCGGCTCAAAGGATCGGCGTCGTCACCGAAGGCGCGAACATCTGCATCACCTTCACGAATCCCACCCATCGCCTCGCGGCCGGGACGATCCAGGAATTCCTCGATGCCCGGCTCAAGCTGCATCCCGAAGTGGGAATCGACTACATCCACGGCACCGGCAGCCTCGAGGCCCTCGCGATGAAGCCGGGCAACCTCGGTCTCTACCTTCCGCCCATCGACAAGTCGAGCTTCTTCGCCACTGTCATCCGCGACGGTGTTATGCCCCGCAAGACCTTCTCCATGGGCGAAGCCCCCGAAAAGCGTTTTTATGTTGAAGCCCGGCGCATTGTAGAGTGAGCGCCGGGCTGTTGAGTTCCCGGCGCATTGTAGAGTGAGCGCCGGTCTGATGAGTTCCCGGCGCATTGTAGAGTGAGCGCCGGGCTGATGAGTTCCCGGCCAGGCGCGGCCTAGATCGCGGTGGGCAGGGAAGGGCTCGCCTCGGTCGAGCCGAGCACGAAGGCCGCGGTCTGCTCGTCCATCGCCTTGGATTCCGACTCGAAGACCTCGGCCGAGGAGGCCAGTTCCT
>DATKTD010000216.1:0-2756 GCA_035531315.1 Rectinemataceae bacterium | reverse complement strand
CGATTCGGGAGAAAAGAGGAGCTCGAAGTCGAAGGCCTCCCCCAATTCCCCGGTTCGCCAGGAATAGGATGCGATGCCGGGCCTCGAGGGAGGGGGAAGAAGTCTGATCGAGAGCGGCAGACCCCTCGAGCGCGCGATGGAGGAGAGCCTCGCGATCTCCTCGGCCGTCGGTACGAAGCCAGCGACGAGACGGACCCTGAGGAGGGCGGGAAAGTCGGTCCTGGCAAGCTCGGCCTCCAAAGCGTCGAAGACGGGGCGATCGGGGAGGGCGGCCTGTAGTCTTCGCCAATCGGCGGTGGGGGCTTTGAGGGAGGGCATGCGATAGAGCGAGTCGGGAAGTATGGCGAAGGCCTCGTGCGTCGAGCCGACGGCGGACCTCAGCACTTCGATGGGCGTGCCGAGGGGAAAGGCTATATAGACTCTTTCAGGGAGGAGGAAGGAGGGAAGGGCGATGGGCAAACGGAGGAGATAGAGGCCGAGGAGGATGCCGCATAGGAGAAGGAGACTTTCGGGGAGACGCCACTTGTTCGAGCCCATCTGAGCGCCTATTCTATACCCGGTTGATTGACGACTCAAACGGAAAGAAAGGGGATACCCTCATATGGATGAAAGACTTCTCGAGGCCTTCCGCGGCTCGACGGCGGCGACCTTCCGGGACATGTTCGGAGTGGAGGTGAAAGCCTCCGCCCCCACCGAACTCGCGGCGAACGACGGACATGTCTGGGATATCACCGCCCTCGTCGGCCTCGCGGGCGAGGTGCACGGCGTCCTCGCCATTCGACTGCCGGCCTCCGTCGTGTCGGCCCTCCTCGAGAAGTCGGGAGTCGAGACGAACAGCGAGGCCGAACTGAGCGCGATGCAGAGCGGCCTGGTCGGCGAGATGTCGAATATAATCGCGGGTTCCGCCTCCTCGTCGGCCGGGGGTCTCGAATTCGAGATCGCCCCCCCTGTCGTCGTTCGAGGACCGAACCACCACATCGATTGGCCGAATATAGGACCGGTGATCGCGATCAACTTCTCGACGCCGGTCGGCCCCTTCGAACTTGCCGCCTGCGTCAAGATCTGAGGCCTAGGCCTTCGATCTCGGCCGCCTGTCGGCCTTGTGCCGTCGCGGCCCTTCGCCCTGTGGCCGTCGCGGCCCTTCGCCCTGTGGCCGCGCCGTCTCTCGTCTCCTCAGGGCAGCAACGAAGGCGGGCGGAGCTGGACTTTCGAAGCGCATCGGCTCTCCGGTCGTAGGATGGACAAGCTCCAGGATGCTCGCGTGGAGCATGAGACGGGCGCCAGGATCGCTTCGAGAACCGTAACGCTCGTCTCCGGCCACCGGATGGCCGAGGGCGGCGAGCTGTACGCGGATCTGATGTTTCCTTCCCGTCTCCAGGCTCACTTCGACGAGGGAATAGTGGCCGGAACTTTCGATCAAGGTCCAGCTGCCCAAGGCTCGCAAAGCTCCCCTTTCGCCGGGGCCGGCCTGCCGCATCCGCGAGGCTCCGGCCTCGACGAGCCAGGAGTCGAGGCGACCGGAATCGGCTCCCATATCGCCCTCGACGAGGGCGACATAGCGCCTGTCGCGGGCCCTCTCCGCCCATTCGTCCATGAGTATCTTTTTCGCCCGCGCGTTGCAGGCGACGACCATCACGCCGGAGGTGTCTCGATCCAGGCGATGGACGACGGCAGCCCTCGCCTTCGGGTTCTTCCGCCTGAGTCTTTGAGTGACGAAGTCGAGGAGGTTCTTTCCCCGCCCTCCTTCGGGCGCGATGACGGGAAGGCCCTCCGGCTTGTCGAGGACGACGATGTCTCCGTCCTCGTAGATCACGCGGGGCTGCCCGCGAAGCGGCGCGCCATGGCCCTGCTCTCGTCCTCGATGCTGCATGTCGACAGGTTAACGATGTAAAAGAATTTAGTCTCCCCTTCACCAGGGCCCTCCCTGCCGGGTAGGCTTCGAAACGGCCCGGCCGGGGGAGCATACGGATCTGCCTTCCGTCTCCCGGCCGCGGCCAATCCGACAAGGAGCGTCACCACGGCCCGTTCAACCTCCGGCGTCTACGCGCGAGCCTTCGCAGGCCCCTTCATCGCGGCCCTGTCCTTCCTCGTCCTCGAGTCGGCCGCGGATCTCTTCCAGCCGACGATCATGGCCTGGATGGTCGACAGAGGCATCGCCGCGCAGGATCTCGGCCTCGTGCTTCGCTACGGGGCCTTCATGCTCGCGGTGACGGCCGTGGGCGCGATCGGCTCGGTGGGGCGCAATATTATCGCCAGCCGCGTCTCCTGGGACTTCGCTTCCCGGCTCCGTTCCGATCTTTTTCGCGCCACCCTGTCGATGGGTTTCGGCGACCTCGGTCGCTTCGACGAGGCCTCACTCGTCACGAGGCAGACGAACGACGTCACCCAGGTCCAGGCCTTCGTCAACGGCATGATGCGCATCTTCGCGAAGGCGCCGATCATCGGGGTCGGCTCCGTCGTCATGGCCGCCCTCCTCGAACCGAGGCTCGCGCCGGTTTTCCTCGTCGTCGTCCCCCTCGCCTCGGTGGTTATTTGGATCAATCTACGCACCGGCTTCGGTCGCTTCGGTCGGGTTCAGGTCGCCCTCGACAAGGTGAGCGGTCGAGTGCGCGAATTCCTTTCGGGGGTCCGCCTCGTCAAGGCCTGGGGGCGCGAGGAACGTGAGGAAAGGCTCTTCGCCTCGGCCAATGGGGAGCTCGCCGATGCCACCACCTACGCCCTGCGCGTGATGGCCCTCCTCGGCCCCGTCGCGGCCC
>DATKTD010000215.1:0-24167 GCA_035531315.1 Rectinemataceae bacterium | reverse complement strand
TCCTTGGCCATGCTGAGCGCCGCCTTTCTCTACGTGATTTCCGACCGGCTCACGCTGACGACCCTCCTCGGAAGGGGACTGTTGCGATTCCCCGACGATCTGCGCGAGAACAGGCAGCAAAGAAAGAACTTCATAATACCGGTCTTCATGATGCTGATGTCCCTCGTCTTCGCCTTTTCCACGGCCTTCCTCCTCGCGGGATTGGCTCCGCCCGAGGCCATGAAGGTCTCCGGCTTCGGATGGTTCATGCCGCGGATCCTCGGCATGACGGCGGCCTACTGCGCCGCCATCGTCGCGCTGATGATCGTGTGGAATCTGAGCACCTCCCTCCTCTTCCGCTCGGTGATGGAGCAGCTCGGCAGGCTGTCATCGGCCGACAAGGATCTCTCGGGCCGCATCGCTATCGCCTCGGTCGACGAGATCGCGTCGATAGCGGGTATGGTGAACACCTTCTCCGACTCGCTGGCCACGAATATGCGCGAGATCGGCTCGATCTACGGGGAGCTGTCGACGATACAGGACAGGCTCTTCGTCGGCATCAAGACCTCCTCGAGCTCGGTCGGGGAGATAGCCGGGGGCATCGACAGGGTGCTGGGCATGATCGAAGGCGAGGGTGAGGCGATCAGGGGTAGCCTCGAGAGCGCGAGGGAATTGTCGGCCCACGCGGCTGGCCTGGCGACCGCGGCTCGCGACCAGTCGGCCAGCGTGTCGGGCAGCGTGGAGCGCGTGGAGACGGTGATGAGGGCGGTCGGCAGGCTCGGCGGCGAATCCGAGGGGGTCAGCAGACGAACCGCCGAGCTCGTCACCACTTTCAGGGCGGGGGAGGCCGACATCAGGACGGCCATCGAGACGGTAGGCGCGGTGGCGAGCCGCTCGACCGATCTCGTCGAGATCAACAAGCTCATCTCCGCCGTCGCGGCCAAGACGAATCTCCTGGCGATGAACGCCTCGATCGAAGCCGCGCACGCCGGGGACTTCGGACGCGGCTTCAGCGTCGTGGCGGACGAGATCAGGACCCTCGCCGAGTCGACGGCGGTGCACACCCGACAGAGCAAGGAGAGCCTTAACGAGATTCTCGATCTCATTCGCAAGGCCCTCGCCTCGGCCCAGTCGATCGGCTCGACCTTCGCCGACATCCGAAGCTCGGTCGAGGAGCTCAATCGCGTGGCTTCGGGCATCGCGGAGGCCATGTCCGAGCAGGGAAGGCGCAACGCGGAGATCCTCGGCCTCCTCGGCGACACGGAAAAGCTGGCCGGCGGGGTTTCGGAGACCTCGCGGGCCGTGGACGCGATAGCCGCCGCCATGGCCGCGCGCCTGGGCGGGGCCGCCGAGGATTCCCGGGGGGCGAGCGGCCTATCCCGGACGATGCGTGAGCAGAACGGGGAGCTTCGCGTCGCCGTGGCCGAGGTCGACGGCCTGTCGGCCAAGGCCGCCGAGCTCCACGCGCGCGTGGCGAAGCTCATCGGGGCCTTCAGGACCTGAGGAAGGGGTCTGCGGGCGGGCGATGGCTACAGGCGGTATTCGTCGAGGAGCCGTTTTTCGATGTCGCCCTCGATGAAGGCCGCCACCTCGATATAGGCCTCGAGCCCCGAGCCGTGGAGCTTCTCCTTGAGGAGTTCGTCGAGCTGGAATACGCCCGCGGAGTTGTTCATGAACACGTCGATGTGTACGGGCTTCTTTTGGCCCGGGCCGATGTCGATGCGCTCGATCGCGGCCGCGGAAAGGGAGTGGATGTTCACGACGCCCGCCTCGAAGGGGATGCGCGAGCGGCCCTTGGCCATATCGAGGGCGTCTGCCACGCGGACTATGCCCGCCTCGAGGGTCATCGGCCGACCCTCGCTGCGGTGGGAGATGATGGCGTGGAGGGTCTCCGACCTGATGATGGCGCGGGGGCCCGGCGAATAGAGGCCCTCGAGGAGCTTGTCGATCTTGGGGAGGGCGACGAAGAGGCTGAACACCTCATGGTCGGCCCGCTGGATGGACATGCCGAGGTCGTGGAGGAGGGCGCCGAGGACGACGATGACTTCGGCCTCCTCGTTGCGCATGCCGTGGTCCTTGACGACGCTGGGCACGACGCCCCGATCGATGAGGAGACGAAGGAGCCTGAGGGCGATGTTCGAGACGATCTGGAAATGCACGGGTCCGTGGTCCGTCATGCCGAGGCGATCGACGGCGTTGACGTTCATCGCCTTCCAGAGGCCGTAGAGCTCCTCGTCGGCGTTGACCCTCTCGACGACCGTGGACAGGACGGGATTGTGCCGGACCGGCAGCTTGATCTCGATTGGCGAATCGACACGGGGATCGCCTTCCATGGGCGTCGGCTCGACCGAGGCCGCGTGGCCCCCATCCTTCGTCCTTTCCTTGTCTTCGCTTTCCATCGCTTCACCTCGTACATCGACAATAACACGGGAGGAGGCGCGCCGTGGATGGGTCTCCCCCTTCTCGCCCCGCCATGGTATCACGTGGAGGCGCGAACGCTGAGCGCGAACGCGGAGCGCGGGAGGACAGACATGGGTGAGGCCAATCCGATCATCGGAATGATCGGGAGGAGACTGAGGCTCGGGGTCGTCGGGGGGGGGCCGGGCTCCTTCATCGGAGGCATGCACCGGATGGCGGCGAGGATGGACGATCGCTACGAGCTGGTGGCGGGCGTCCTGTCCTCGGACCCGGCAAAGAGCATCGAACAGGGAAGGGCGATCGGGCTGCCCGAGGACAGGGCCTATGCCTCGGTGGATGCAATGCTTTCCTCCGAATCCTCCCGGCCCGACAAGATCGACGTCGTCGCTATCATGACGCCCAACGACAGTCACTACACCTACTCCGAGGCGGCCCTCCGCGCGGGTCTTCACGTCATCTGCGACAAGCCCATGACCAACACGCTCAGGGAGGCGGAGGAACTCGACCGCCTCGTCGGCGAGTCCGGCCTCGTCTTCTGCCTTACCCACAATTACACGGGATATCCGATGGTGCGCCAGGCGCGGGCGATGGTAGGGGCCGGCGAAGTCGGGACGATACGCCTCGTCCAGGTAGAGTACGTGCAGGGAGGCAAGGCCCGCGAAACAGATCCTCCACCCGGCCCAGGCCAGCCCTGGCGTTTCGATCCCGCCAAGGGTGGTCCCTCCCTCGTGCTCGGCGACATCGGCAGCCACGCCCACAACCTCCTCCGCTTCGTGACGGGCCTCGAGGTCGAGGAGGTGGCCTCGGAGCTAGGGGCCGTCGTGCCCGGCCGCCGCGTTCACGATTACGCGGGGGCCCTCCTGCGCATAGGCGGAGGAGCCCGCGGTTCCTTTTGGGTGACGCAGGCCGCCGCCGGGGTGGAGAACTCACTCCGTATAAGGGTCAGCGGCACGAAGGGTAGCCTCGAGTGGCAGCAGGAAGCGCCCCAGAGCCTCTCGTGGAAGGGGCTCGACGCGCCGGCCCAGACCTTCACGCCCAATGGTCCCGGCATCCATCCCCTGGCTCGGCGCTCCTCCCGGATCGTCAAGGGACATCCCGAGGGCTTTCCCGAGGCCTTCGCCAACCTTTACTCGGACGCGGCCGAGGCCATCGCAGCGGCCATAGCGGGCCTGGAGCCCGACCCGCTGGCCTGCCATTTCCCCAATTCGGCCGACGGCCTGGCGGGGCTTCGCTTCGTGACGGCTGCCCTCGAATCGAGCGCGAAGGGCGGCGCCTGGATTCGGGTCGGGAGCTGAGAGGGCGTCCCGGAACGCGGTCCGGAGGGCGCTGTGCCGCCTCACTTTCTCTTGCGCCCCAGGCCGACCTGTCGCATAGTGGCACGAAGTTTGAAAAGCCGCTGAGGCGGCGGGGCGGTGGGCATGCAAGAGACTTGGGACTACGTGATCGTCGGCTCGGGCTTCGGCGGAAGCGTGTCGGCGATGCGGCTCGCGGAAAAGGGTTATTCGGTCCTCGTCCTCGAGAAGGGCAAGCGCCTCGACGACGGCGACTTCGCCAAATCGAACCTGGCTTTCTGGAAATACCTCTGGGCGCCCAAGCTCGGTTGCCACGGGGTGCTGGAAATAAGCCTCCTCAAGGGCATGATGGTCCTCCATGGTACGGGGGTGGGTGGTGGCAGCCTCGGCTACGCCAATGTCCTCGAGGTGCCCAACGAGGCGACCTTCGCCACCCCCGCCTGGAACGCCCCCCTGCCCTGGGGCAAGGTCCTCGCGGAGCACTACGCGACGGCGAAGCGTATGCTCGGCGTGGCCCGCAACCCGAAGCTCTGGAAGGCCGACGAGACCCTTCGCGACATCGCCGAGTCCCTGGGGCGCGGGGAGAGCTTCCGCGCCACGGAGGTGGGCTCCTGGTTCGGCGATCCCGGCGTCCGCGTTCCCGATCCCTATTTCGGCGGCGAGGGTCCCGAGCGCGAGGGTTGTACCCACTGCGGCGGCTGCATGGTGGGCTGTCGCCACAACGCGAAGAATACCCTGCCCAAGAACTACCTCTATTTCGCCGAGCGTCTCGGCGCGAAGATAAGGCACGGCAGCAAGGTGGTCGATGTGCGCCCCCTCGAAGGGACCGGCGGCCCCTCCGGCGATGGCGCGAGGTACGAGCTGCGCTTCCGGGCCTCCATGCGACCCTCCTTCGGCACGCGGCGGGTGCGCGCGCGCAACGTGATCTTCTCGGCCGGGGTCCTCGGGACGATGGGCCTCCTTCTCAAGCTGCGCGACGTGAAGAAGTCCTTGCCGGCCCTCTCCCCCATGCTCGGCGAAAAGGTGAGGACCAACAGCGAGTCCCTTCTCGGCTCGATAGCGCGCAAGGGTGGGACGGACTGGTCGGAGGGGGTGGCCATCTCCTCCATCTTCAACGCCGACGAGGTGACGCGTGTGGAGCCGGTGCGCTATCCAGCGGGATCGGACCTGATGCGCTTCATCGGCGCCCCCCTCATTTCCGACGCGACGAGCGTGCCGGCCCGCCTCTTCCGCACCTTCGCCTGGATTTTCACCAATCCGGCGGATTTCCTCAGGGCCATGGTCGTGCCGGGTTGGGCCAAGCGGGCGACGATTCTTCTCATAATGCAGAACATCGACAACGGCCTCAGGCTCAAGACCGGCAGGAGCTGGATGACGAGGGGCAGGCGAGGCCTCGTGGCGGAGCAGTACGGGGCCGAGGGCTCCGCCTCCGTCGATGTCGCCCCGGCCGCGGCAGGAAGGGCCGGCATGGCGGCTTCGGCCGGCATGGCGGGTCTCGCGGCCCGCGTCGACACGGGACACCTCGTGACCCGCGAATTCTCCAAGCGCATCGACGGCGTCAACCTCGGCTCGGTGGCCGAGAACGCCTTCAACATGCCGACCACGGCCCATATCCTCGGCGGGGCGCCGATAGGGTCGACCTCGGCCGAAGGCGCGGTGGACGAGACCTTCACCCTTCACAATTATCCGGGGCTCCGGATCATCGACGGCTCCATCGTGCCCGCCAATCCCGGCGTCAATCCCTCGCTCTCGATAGCCGCGCTGGCCGAGTACGCGATGGCCGGGGTACCTCCCAAGTCGGCGACCTCCCCTTGAGCGCTCCGCGCGCGGACCGCCGCGTCGCCCTGGCCCGCCGCGTTTATGCGGCCCTCCCTTGCCCGCTTCGGGCGGATCGGTGAAGATGTCTTAACTTTTGCCTAGGAGGAATCATGAGATACGCGCGCTTTGGCTTGCCCGTGGTAGCACTTGTTATAATGCTATCGGGCTGTTCCACGATGCTCTCGGTACGAGCGCCGAGCGGCATGTACCTGTCCACCGGCGATTATGTCGCCGGCGTCAGGACCGATGGCATCATCCAAGTACACGAGATGACCTGGACCCCCCTCTTCGTCCTCTACGACGCGAGCAAGGTCCGCGAGTCCCTGTACAAACAGCTCATCGACAAGGCCTCCGGCGGCTCCGGGGTCGACGGGATCACGAATATCAGCTTCTACTCGAAGCCCTCGGTCTGGTCCGTCCTCGCTCCCTTTACCTTCGGTTTCGGCATCTGGGTCGACAATTACGCCGAAGGCGTCGTCGTCACCAAAAAGAACTAGTCGGGCCTCCCCGTCGCGCCTCCCTTTGGCGCGGCGGTGGCCCGACCCTACCGCCTCGACGAAAAGAAGCCGTCGGGCGGCATCGGCCAAGCGTGAATGCTCCGCCCAGCTCTATTTGAATAGGATGGCGTCGAGCGAGAAGGATCCCGGACCGCTCAAGGCGATCGCCACCGATGCGGCGATGATGAGAAGGTTGTATTCATAGCCCCCCTCGGTGTTCCAGAGACCCTTCTTGATGTGCAGGGTTGCCATGGCGACGAGCATCACGACGACGATGGCGGCGGCCGAAAGCGGCGTCAGGAAGCCGGCCGCGAAGCCGAGGCCGCCGAAGAATTCGCCGAGCCCGGCGAGGGTCGCGAAGAGGGCGCCCGGCTTGATGCCGATGGATTCCATCCATCCACCCGTCCCTTTTATTCCGTAGCCGCCGAACCAGCCGAAAAGCTTTTGCGATCCATGGGCCGCCAGGGTGAGGCCGAGGACGAGGCGAATGACCAGGGATCCGATTGCCGCAAGTTCCATGGAAGACCTCCCGTATCGCGAGGCTCCCCTCCTGTCGCGAAGGAACCTCGGATTTGAATAATTTGCTTACTTTCAGTAAGCTGATGTGAGGAAGCTAGCCATGACACTTACCGAAGTCAAGAAAGTTACGAATAGTAAGTTGACAGACCCAGTCGATTCCTCACCGAGTTTGGATGCCGCCTTCGGAAAAGCTATCGAAACCGAGCCGGCACTGGAGGGCGGGGATGAAGCGGGGAGCAACCCTGGAGCCGTCCTTAGCCCCCATCTGTGCGAGGTATTCCATGAAGCGGTGGAACGCATCGGTAGGCGATGGACGGGGGCGATCGTCCAGGTGATGTTGGGTGGGGCCTCGCGATATTGCGAAATTCGCGGAGCCATCCCGGGGATCAGCGACCGACTCCTCACCGAGCGTCTCAAGGAACTCGAAACCGAGGCGATTTTGACGAGGGAGGTTTCGGGGGACAGGCCGCCCCAGGTCTTTTACCGGCTCAGTGAAAAGGGCCGAGCCCTTTCGCCCGTGCTCGACTCGATCACGACCTGGGCTCATCGTTGGAAGGCTTAAAAATGGAACGAGGGCGCCTCCGTCGAGACGCCCTCGTTCTTTTTTACCTCCCCCACTTTTTTACATTTATTGCAGATACTTTTATTACCTTGAGCGGCGGGAACAACGGCCTTCATTCCCAACCACAAAAGAAAGTTAGCCCTCTTTGCCCTCCTTCGCAACATGGAGTAGCCGCAAAGACCTGTAGATATTCATCTAGTAGATAAAAAAAGATCTATTCAAGGCTGTTTTGGAGCCATTTTTCCCTTGTACTTGCCCCTTCCATCTTCTCCGATAGATAATGTGCCGTCGTTCCGCTGCCATGTAGGACGACGACCATTTTCTTGGAGACCGCCATGTTCGCTTTCTTTCGCCTCGCTGCCCTGAGCCTCACCCTCCTCCTCTCCCTGCCCATCATCGGCCAGACCGATCCAGGGGCCGAGGCCGCCGCTTCGCAGGCAAGCCTTAGCCCGCCCGCCGTTACCGCGCCTGCCGTTACCCCGCCTCCTGCCAACCAGGCCGCCGTCTCCCAGGCTGCTGTCGCCCAGCCCACCGGACAGGAGCAGCAGGCGCCGGCCGCCCAGCCCAAGGCCGATGCGCTTCTTCTCTATATTCAGGGGAGGAATCTTGATGACGCCGGCAAGACGGCCGATGCCAAATCGTTATACAATAAAGCAATAACAATCTGCGATGGCGAACTCAAGTCCGATCCTCGACGCCTGGATGCCTACGCGGTCAAATGCTGGTGTCTATTCAGGCTCGGTCGCCATCAGGACGTCATAGATGTCGGCGCGGCGGCCTCGAAGATCGTCTTCGATCCGAGGATAGCGGAGGTGATGGGCGAGTCCTATTTCTTCCTGGGAAAGAACGATCTTGCCATCCAGTCCTTCGGCAAGTATCTGGAATCCGGCAAGTTCAGCGACCGGATCTCGACCGCCTACTTCTATCTCGGCGAACTCTATTTCCGCCAGGCCAAATGGTCTCACGCCGATATCGCCTACACCACGGCGGTCAGACTCGAACCCTCGATGGCTCGCTGGTGGTCTCGTCTTGGCCAGGTCAGCGAGCGTTTGGGAGATTGGCAGCGCGCCGCCGACTCCTATTCCAAGGCACTGTCGCTTTCGCCGGGCATGCAGGACGCCACCGACGGGTTATCGCGGGCCAAGTCGAAACTCGGTACCTGACCGAATCGCTATGTCGGAATCCCCGTGAAGTCGGTCCGGCCGCGGCGTCGCATCCTCGCCTCGGGAGCTACTCCGCCGGGGCGCCGAGGCGACGATCCTGGCCACGCCTTTCGCGTCGGAGAATGCCGTACCAGCGCGCGGGCTTCCTTTTCCCCTCGGCCGCGACCATGTTCTCGGTCGTATCGAGGCCCGTCCGCCTCAGCACCCAGAGGGTGACGAAGCCGGTGATGACGAGGAAGACAAGGAATATCGGGTAGGAGACCCAGAAGGGGATGCCGGTCGTCATCGCCGAGAATTCCGACATGCCGCCGACGCCGGCGAGCACGTTCATGGGCATGAAGACGATGGAGACGATGGTCAGCCGCTTCATTAAAATCGACAGGTTGTTGTTCACCACGGAGCCGCGGGCGTCCATCAGGCCGGTGAGGATGTTGGAGTAGATCTCGGCCTGTTTCCCGCACTGCTGGTTCTCGATCACGATGTCGTCGAGGAGGTCCAGTTCCTCGGGGGGCTTCGAGGTCTTCTGGGCGTTGGCCCTGAGCTTTTCGAGGACGGTCTCGTTCGAGGCGATGGCATTGACGAAGTACACGAGGCTCTTTTCCAGGGTGAACATGTCGAGGAGGTAGCGGTTGCCCATGGAGGCGTTGACCCGCTTTTCGAGGGCCTCCTGGAGCATGTTGATGACCTTGAGGTGGCCGAGGAAGTGGCCGATCGCCCCGTAGAAGATCTTGAGCATGGCGTCCCTGGGCGTGCGCACGACCTTCATGACCCTGTCCTCGAAGAGATCGGCGTCGTCGGTCGTCACGACGATGAGTCGATCCGGGGAGAGGAAGAGGCCCGCCGAGGTTACGGTAAAGAGGAGCTGGTTTTCGGAGGTGAAGTTGCGGGGCAGCTTCATGATGACATTGAGGCGCTCGCCGTCGGCCTCGAGGCGGCCCAGTTCGTCCTGGTCGAGGGCGCTCGCCAGATCGTGGGGGTCGAGGCCAAGCTCTTCGATGAGTTCCCTCTTTTCGTCCTTATCTGGAGAAATGAAGGCGATGATCCTGGCCCCGTCCGCGGGGGCGAGTTCCCCCCGCGCGAGGATCTTTCCGTCGACGATGTCGTAGTACTGTTTCATGGCGGATCTCCCCTAGGAAGTGTAGTCGGCCGGCGCCTCGCCTGCCATGCGAAAGGCTTCAGCGGAGGGCTTCGAGTCTTTGCCTCATGGCGAGAAGGGGAGGGGCCTTCGCCTTGGCAAGGCCTTTCATATCGGCGACGAAGGCCCGAAGATCGCCCTTGTCCACCTTTTCGTACCAGTCGCGATAGAGGGCCGGCTCCCCTTCGTAGAGGCGGTAGAGATCGAGCCAGGCGTTGTTGATGCGAGCCATCGCGGCGCCTTTGTAGCGATCGGTGACGAAGAGGCTGGAGTAGTCGGTCGCATAGAGCTTCGCGCGCGCGGCGATGATCGCGGCCTTTTCCATCCGCTTCTCGTCGTCGGTGACGGGGGAGGAATAGACGGTCTCCAGCTCTTTGGCCGTTTCGCGGAGGAAGGCCGCGAAGGTTTCGGCATCCTTCCGCTCCGCCAGGGCCTCGGCCACCTCCTTCGAGTCCTTGCCGTACCTCGATTCGAGCCAGAGTAGCGAGCCCTGGCGACCCACAAAGGTGGCAATGCCCTCGTTCCAGTCGTCCGAGCCCGCCTGGCCTCCGCCTGTGCGGAAGGCGGTGGCGTGCATGGATTCGTGGAGGATGAGGTCGGCGATGTCGGCCTCGCTATAGTCGGCCATGAAGGACCAGAGGGGATCGGAGAGCCAGCCGAGGGTGGAGAAGGCGTCGGCGTCGCGGACTATTACGTCTAAGCCCTTGGCTCGCAGAGCCGCCGCCTCCTTTTCTGCGTCCTTGAGCTCGAAATATCCCCGGTAGGGGAGCTTACCGACGAAGGGATAGTTCCAGAGCCAACGATCGAAGGAAAGGGAGGCGCAGGCCTGGACGACGTGGACCAGGGTCGTGCCCTGGATCTCGACGATCCTCCGGTAGTTGCGGGTCGCCTTTTCGCCCAGGGTGGAAACGCCGAAGGCCTGGATGGCCTCGGCATTCCGCAAGAGGGTCTTCGTGGCCTCCGGTGTGGAGGGGTCGGCGATAACCTCGGCAATGGGCCTTCCCTTCGAGAGGAGGCCAAGATAATGGAGTCCTTCGCTCGTGACGTAGCAGGACGAGAGGAGGAGGGGAAGGGCCGCGAGGGCGAGAATGGTCGTTGCGCGCACGAATCCAGGGTAGCCTCGTAGGAAGGGCAGGGCAACGGGAAAAAGGGGCATGAGCAGGCCTTCGACCGCTGCTGTCGCCGCCAGCTTTCGTGTAGCATGGGAATATGTCCGCATCCTTCATCGAAGCAGAACCCGGTTTCGCCGGTCCGGAATTCTTTCGTCCCCTCGTCAAACCCGTCCGTTTTCTCCTCGTCCGCCACGGTCAGAGCGAGGGTAACGCCCGCGGGATCGTGCAGGGCCGCCTCGACCTCCCCCTCGACGCGACCGGACGGGCCCAGGCCGCCGCCCTCGGCCCCTGGATTGCGGCCCAGGGGCCCTCGGTCATCCTCGCCTCGCCACTGGCGAGGGCCGCGGAAACCGCGCGGATAGTGAGGGCCGCCTGCGCCTCCGACTCGGATGCCCGGGGAGAAGGAGGGGCGGCTCGTGCGGAGTTCGGCGCCAGGCTCGGGGAATCCAATGCTCCGGGGCCTCGTTTCAGACTCGAATCCCTCCTCGCCGAACTCGATACCGGGCCTTTCACGGGCCTTTCGCTCGATGAGGCGGCACAACTTCATCCGATGGCCCACGCGGGCTTTCTCCGCGAAAGCTGGGATGGCGTTCCAGGCGCCGAGGCTTCGATCGAGCTCTATGCGAGGGCCATCAGGGCCTGGGAGCTCCTCCGCGAGGAGGCGATCGGCGGCGCCTCCGTCGTCGTGGCATTTACCCACGGCGGATTCCTTCAATGGCTCATCAAGGCGACGATGGGCGTCAGGACCTGGATGCCGCTTTTCCCCATGGGCAACTGTGGGGTCAGCGAACTCGATGTGAGGCCACAGCCCGGAGCCGGTCTTCTTCTGGCTTGGAGGAGAATCGATTTCCATCCCCAGGGGGTCATGGCGGCAGTCTCGCCGGTTTTCTGATTTTCCCGGCCGGGATTTGAAGCGTTCGCGCCTCCCTCCGACGTAAGAGCGGCAGGAGGTGCTCATGAAAAGAGCATTGTTTCTCGTCATCTCCGGCGCCGCGGCCTCTGTCTTCGGTGCCGGTGTCCTCCCCTCCGCCCTTCCGGCATCCTCGCCGGGGACGGTCGCCCCTTCGGTCTGCCTTCCGGGCATCGACATCGAGGGCGTGGAAGCGGCTTCGATAGAGGGCGGCGACGTCTTCATGTCGCTCAATGCCGCCAGAACGAGGCTGACCATCAAGGTCTACACGAACGACGACGAACTCAGGCGGCTCAGGCCGACGCCTCTCAAGACCTTCGTGGTCGACGCCCACAACAGGATCGTCGATACGACGCGTGCGCCCTTCATTCCCGCCGCGAATTCCAAGGTGCCGACTGGGGCCAATCTCACCTCGAAGCCTGAGGCATTCCCGTCGGGGACCTGTAACATCACCGGGGTCAGGGCGACCTCGGACAAGTACGGGCCGAACATGATCTCGACCGATGCCGTGGGCAAGGTCGGGGTCTACGCGGACGGGGCGTCCGTGGGCCGTTACAGCGACGCAGGCTACGCCCTCCATTCGAACGTGAAGGACTTCGAGCGTTCGAGGTCGAACGGCTGCATCGTGGTACGCCAGACGGACAATCGCGCCATCGCATCCGTGCTCCGCGCCGACCGTGCCGATGCGGAAAGGACTCGGCCCGAGCGGCGGCCGGTACAGCTTTTGCACGTCAGCGATTGACGAGGGTCGGCCGCCAACCCGGCAGTGGGAGGCCCATTAGCCGGGTCCGCGACCGGAGGCCACCGACGGCCGGCGAAAGCCGGCCGTCACTTCAAGGAGGTAGAGATGAAAGACAGGTCGACCTATTCCAAGCCGAGACTCATCGGCCTCTTCGCGGGCATCGTCCTGGCCGCCGCGACATCGCATCCGGCCAGCGCCACTTCGCTTCCCGGGGCAGAAGAAGCCTGGCTCGATGCCGGGGCGAGCGCCCCCTGGGCGAGGGTCCTGGACGGCGCGGCAAGGGGGGGCGCATCGGTGGCCGGGACCGAGGGGGCTGTCGTCTCGATGGCGAGTTGGCGCGACGCCGGAGCCGGGGCTTCGGCCGAGGCGGAGCTCATCGCCGCTGCCCGCTGGGAGGCCCTGAAGTCCGGGGCCCTCATGTCGGCGGAGTGGAAGTCGGAGAAGCTCGCCTTGTCTCCCGACGTTCCCTTCGACACCTGGCTCTTGGTGTTTTCGAAGGGAGAGGCGGGAATCGATTCGATCGCCGAATATGTCCGGGGCGGAGGGGCTGTGGATGGAGCCGCAGCCACCGGTGCGGCTCCTGCCGAACTTGCGACCTACGGCCTGCTTCGCGGCAAGGACCTCGTCATCCTATCGCGTCGGGAATCGGGTTCGATCGATTTCGCGAAGCCCTTCGCCGTCCTCCAGCGCTTCGAAGGCGCCTGGATCGCCAAGACCGCGACTTCGACTTCCTCGTATCGCCGCCTTCCCGGGGGTGAACTCGCTATCGAAAGGGAAGTCTATGGCGAAAAGCTCGGCGAGCGCTATCTGCCTTCGGGCACGGCTCTCTTCACCCAAGGTGGCAGCCTGGCCCGGAAAGGCGCCTTCGAGACCAAGCCGGCCTACGGCGTAGCCCAATGGACCGAGAAATACGCGACGCAGACGGATGCCGAGGAAATTGCCTATTGGTACAATGTCGTGAGGGACGACAGTCTCGTCTTCAGCGTCGGCGATGCCGAACCCATAGCCGATGCCCGCTTTGTCGGCACCTCGGCCCTGACCTCGGGAAGCGCCGGCCTCGAAAACCTCGCCATCGCCGATGTCGTCCTCGGCTCCGACAGGAGGGCGACGCCCGTCCTCGCCTGGGCCTTGTTGGGCAGACTCCCCTCTCGGAGCCTCGACTAGCGCCGATCTCGGGCCTTCGCTTCCGAAGCCGTATCTGGCTGCGGGCCACGGCGCGGCATCGACGGGATGTCGGCCTTCGACAAGGGTCGGCTTCCGGTGGGCGCCAACCTGCGGTGAAGGATCAAGATTCGGCGAAGGCGCCCCAGAGCGGCTCGGTGGCCGGGAAGGCCGCGACAAGGGCGAGGGCCTCGCGGCTCCGCGGCTGGGTGAAGTCGAGCTTGCGCGCGTGGAGCATGATGAGGCCGTTCTTCGTGGTGCGGCGGGCTCCGTACTTCACGTCGCCGCGGATGGGGCAGCCCGCCGCCGCGAGCTGGGCCCTGATCTGGTGATGGCGTCCGGTGATCAGTTCGACTTCGAGGAAGAAGTAGCGCTCGGAGCGGCACACGAGGCGATAGCCGAGCTGCGCCTCTCCCGCTTCCATGCCCGCAGCCTCGAAGTCGGCGGGAAAGGCTCGCACTATGTTCTTGCGCTTGTCCCATGAAAGGCGGTTGACGAGCTTGCCCGACGAGGAGGGTGGCTCGCTCTCGACGCAGGCGATGTAGCGCTTGCCGACGCGGTGGGCGCGGAAATCCGCCTCCAGGGTTTCGAGGGCCCGCCTGGTCTTCGCGAAGATCACCGCGCCGCTCGCCCGCCTGTCGATGCGATGGGCCGCCTCGAGGATGGCGGCGGCATCCTTTTCGCCCTTCGCCGCGAGATGGGCCCTGAGTATGTCCTGGAGGGCGGGGTCTCCCGATTTCTCGGCCTGCACGGGGAGGGGCGAGAGCTTGTCGACGACCATGATGTCTCCATCTTCGTGGACGAGGCTCCAGCCTTCGGCGTTCTCTGTCATGGAAGAAGGCTAGCATGGATGGTCGAAGCGCGTCGCCGAGGTCCATGGTCGAGCCTCGTCGCCCGATGTTGCCGGACGAAACATCCGGCGGTATCATTACGGCGATGGCACTCGCTGCGGTCTCTTCGATCGCGTCGTCGCCTTCGCTTCTCGGCGTCGGCGCCATTCGGCCTCTCGGAGCTGCGGGGAGGTCCGCCCCGATCGAGGCGTCGGCAGCCATCCAAGGCGATCGTATCTACGACACCGAGGTCGGTCGACCCGAGCCTGCCTTATCCTCGGCCCTCCGAGCCTCGTCGCCAAAGCTTGACCGTCGCTCGGCCGCCAGCCTCCTGGGCCGGGAAGGCCTTGGGGTTCGGGATAGCTCGGGGGACTTCGATGCCAATGGAGTCCGCAAGCCAAAGCGCGGCGAGCTGGAAAATCGCCTTGCCGAACTCGAGGCCGAAAAGGCGGCGAAGAGCCGGGAAAAATCAGGGGCGGGAGCCGAGAGGAATGCCGAGCAGGCCTCCGTCGTGGCCCAGCTCAAGGCCCGCGACGGGGAAGTGAGGGCACATGAGTCGGCCCACATCGCCGCGGGCGGCTCCTATGTCACCGGTGGCGCGAGCTACAGCTACCAGCGGGGACCGGACGGGGCGAACTATGCGATAGGCGGCGAGGTGGGCATCGATTCTTCCCCGATTCCGGGCAAACCCGAGGAGACCATCGCCAAGATGCAGGTCGTCCGCGCCGCGGCCCTCGCGCCGGCCGATCCCTCGGCCGCCGATCTTTCCGTGGCCGGAGCCGCGGCTCAGGCCATGGCCCAGGCCATGGCCCAGGCGATGTCCGAACTCGCCCAGGAGGGCGCGCAGACAGGATCTGCGGGCGCCCGGGCGGCCTCGCGGGGGGCCCTCCCTGGGGCCACCATCGACCTCGTCGCCTAGGCGCCGGCGTTTCGGATCGAAGGCTCCAAAGACCTGTCCAATAGCTTCGGAGCCACGAAAAGCCTTACGCTTTCGCCGAGAATCTGCGATACTTGCTGTCTTGATTTTTGCGTCCGGGAGGCCCGGACGGGCGAAGGAGATCATATGAGCATCCACATCGCGGCGGCGAAGGGCGACATCGCGGAGTCGATCCTGCTTCCCGGCGACCCCTTGAGGGCGAAATTCATCGCGGAAAACTGGCTCGAGGAGCCGCTTCGCTTCAACGAGATCCGCAACATGTTCGGCTATACCGGTCGCTACAAAGGCGCGAGGGTTTCGGTGATGGGGACGGGCATGGGCATGCCGAGCCTTTCGATTTACGTGAACGAGCTCCTCCGCGAATACGGGGTCAGGCGACTGGTCCGCGTGGGCACCTGCGGCAGTCTCAGCGAAAAGGTCAAGGTTCGCGACCTCGTGCTCGGTATCGCCGCCTCCACCGATTCAGCGGTCAACAAGGTCCGCTTCGCCGGCATGGACTACGCGCCGGCCGCCTCCTTCCGTCTGCTCTCCGCGGCCCACGAAGCCGCGAAGTCGGCGGGGCTCACGCCCCATGTCGGACCCATCGTTTCGAGCGATTCCTTCTATACAGAAGATCCCGACCAATGGAAGCTTTGGGCCCGTTTCGGCGTCGTGGCGGTGGAGATGGAGAGCGCCGAGCTCTACACCCTCGCGGCCAAATTCGAAGCGGAGGCCCTCGCGATCCTTACGGTGAGCGATCATCTGGTGACAGGCGAGGCCACTCCCGCAGCCGAGCGCGAGACGAGGTTCAAGGCCATGGTCGAGGTTGGATTGAAGACCGTCCTCGCCTGAGGTGGCACGCACTCGGAAATAGACAACAGCCGGCTGAGTGGTGGCGCGACCGGCCATGTCAGGCCGGTCGCCCCCCTCGCGGGGGCCGCATACATTAAAAGGCCCCGTCGCGGACTTCGCGGCGGGGCCTTCTTTTTCGGAAGATCGGGCGAGGGGGGGCTCAGCCCTTCGCGCCCAGTTCCAGGATGAGTTCGACCTCGCCCCGCGAGATCTTGACCGCGCGGGCGATCTCGTCGGCGCTCCAACCCTGTCGCGCGAGCTTGCGAACGGTGTCTTGTACGCCGCCGGGCGGGGCGCCGCGGCCCTTCTTGTCCCCTCCCTCGTCCTTGAGGAGGGTCGAAAGGAGCTTGAGCTGCTCCTCGACCTGCCGATTGATCTCCTCGAGGCGGGTCTCGGAGCGGGCAAGCCATTCGCGGACCTTCTGGGCCTCCCCGATGCGGCGCTCGGCCTCGACCATGATCGAATCGAGTTCGCCGAGCTTGCGGGCGGCCTCGTCGGCGCGTTCCTTGCCGGCGGCCAGGACGGAGACGTTGCGCTCCACCTCGGCGATGCGGTCGGGGAGGCGCTTGAGCTCGGCCCCGATGGAGACGACGCTCCTTTCGATCTCGGAGGCCGTCCTGAAATTCTTGTCGACCATCTCCACCGTCGCGTCGATGACCTCGCCCTTCTTCTCGAGACGGTCGTACTTGGCCTCGGCCTCGGAGGAGAGTTCGAGAAGCCTCCTGATGCGGGCCTGGGCCTCGGTGAGGGCGTCGCCCTGTCCGGTTATGTCGGCCAACTTGCGATCAACGCCCTCGGAGACCGTGGCGAGGCGGGCGAAGCCCTCTTCGAGGGTGTCGACACGCTTCTTCTCTGCGAGGAATTTCGCGATGCGCTGGTTGAGGTCCTCCTCGAGGCGGCGAACCTTGCCGAGTCGATCCTCGAGTTCGACGAGTTCCTGGCGCTTGGCCTCGATGCCGCCGAGCTCGGTCTTCATCGTCTCGATGGCCTTTGAGAGCTTGGCGACGAGCTCGTCGCTGCGTTCGAAGATCTTGGTCTGGGCCACGAAGGCCTTCTGCTCGCGGTCGATGTCCGAGACCGTCTTGGAGAGCCTTCCCGACTCCTCGTCCAGGTGGCGGATGGCCTCGGCCACGCGTTTTTCGAGGCTGCCGCCGAGCTCGGTCGAACGGGCGAGGAGCTGTTCGATGTCCTTCCGGATGCCGTCGCGCTCTTCCCTCGCCTTGCCGAGCCAGGCTTCGTGTTGCTGCTCGTATTCGGCCTTCGTCCGCGAGACGAGGTTCTCGAGTCCGGCCTTCCAGGTTCCGATATCCGCGACGATGCGCTCGTCGGCCGTCTTCCGCGCGCTCTCGAGGTCCTTGCCGACCCGCTCGGCGAAGGCCGCGATGCCCGCCTCGGCCTTTCGCCGCAGGGTCTCCTGTTTCTCGGCGATCGTGGAGTCGAGGTCGGCGATGGTCGAGTCGCGCTCGAGCTTCCAGGCCGCGAGGGCCGCGTCGGCCGATTCGCGGCGCTCCCTGAGGTCGGCGAAGAATTCATCCTCGAATACCTTGAGCTTCTGCGAGACGTTGTCGTAGGCCCTCGACTTGAGGGAGTCGAGTTCCTCCTCGAGGGAGCGCATCGAAACCGCGAGACGCTCGCTCTCCTTCGTGAAGCCGCTCTCGAACTCGTTCCGCCGCTCCGTGACGGCATGGCCCCAGGCCGTGAACTCCGCCTCGACGCGGTTGCCGACCTCGGACATGGCCGATCGCAAAGCCCCTTCGAGGACGCCGATGTCGACGTTGACCGCCTCGAGCCTTCGGAATTTTGCCTCGACCTCGGCGCCGTAGTCGTCGAGGCGTCGTTCGACGGCGGCCAGGACCTCGAGGCTCCGCGCCTCCCCGTTCCCGGCCAGCCTGGCGGCGAACTCGGCCGCCTCGGCCTTGGCCGCCCCGAGGGCGGCGGCGAGCTCCGACTGGAGCCCCTCTTTCTCCGTCTTCGCCGTTTCGAAGGCGGCCCTGAGCTCGGCGATGGCCGAGGCCCTGGTCTCCTTCGCGGCCTCGACGCCGGTCTTGAGCTCGGCGATGGCGGCGGCCTGGGCGGCCTTCGCGTCGACGGCGCGTTGGGCGAAATCATCCTTCTGCGAGGATAGGAGGCTCTTGAGTTTCTCGCCGAGGCCGAGGGCTACCTCGTCGGCCTTCTTGGCGAGGATGCCGAGGCGCTGCTCGACGAGTTCCTCGACGGCGCCGACCCGCTGTTCCATGGAAGTCGCGGCCGCCTCGGTCTTCTTCGCGATCGCCTCGAGCCTGGTCTCGGAGGCTGCTCCGGCCTCGGCCGCGAGGGTCTCCAGCCGCGTCTTTTCCGCCTCGAGCGAGGATGAGAGGGCCACCAGGCCGGTGCCGGCGTCGACGATGCGCGTCTCGAGGGCGGCGACGGCGGTCCTGGTCTTCTGCGTGGCCGCCTCGGTTTCCGCGGCGATGGCCGTCTTGAAGCCGCCCATGAAATCCTCGGCCTCGGCCTTCCATTCGGTCTTGAAGGCCTTCGCGAGGGCCTGGGTTTCGGCGAGCCTGTCCTTGGCGAGCTGCGCGATCTGGGCGAACTTGTCCTCAACGGCATCCTTGAGCTTGGCCGCCTTGGCCTCGCTGGCCTGACGGAGCTTCTCGAAGGCCGCGTCCTCGAGCTTCTCGGCCTCGCCACGCGCCTTCTCGAAGGCCTTGGCGAATTCGCGCTCGGCCTCGCGCTTGGCGGCGGCCGCGTTCGAGACGGTGAGTTCGGCGTCGGCCTCCGCCTTGACCAGGAGCTCGCGAATGTCGGCTATCCTCGTCTCGGTATCGGCGAAGAGGCCGTCGCGGGCGGTCTCGAGGGCGGCGAGATTGTCGCGGGCGAAGTCGTCGCGGAGGAGGGCCACGCCCGACTCGACGGAGGCGAGGGACTTCGCGGCAGCCTCGATCTTCCTCGCGACGCCGTCGGTGAATTCGCTCTCGTTCTGGATGCGCGCCAGGTTCTCGTCCACCCTGGCCGTCATGTCCATGAGACGGGCGAGGGACTCGTCGTACTCGGCGATGCGCTTGCCGATGGTGGCCATGTCCTCGGCCCTGGCCACCAGGCCCTCCTCGACGGATTGGAGCCGCTTGAGGACTTCCTTGGCGGACTTGTTCCTGACATCGAGATCGATGGCGTACTGCTTGAGGTCTTCGACGCGGCGGTCGACGTAGGCGCCGAGCTCGCCCTGGAGCCTGTCGCCTAGTTTCTTGACCTTCTCGAGGCTTCGGTTGTCGCGGTCGAGGAATCGCCACGCGGCCAGGGTCGCGACGACGATTCCCAAGGTAATCAAGTCTCCGATGGTGAAGGGCATCAGGGCTCCCTGCGGTATGCTGAATATGGGCCGAGTCTAGCGCACTTGGGCAATCAGCGGAAGAGATTCCGCCGCACGAATCGCAGGCGACAAGGCCGGTCTTCTCTGCTAGGGTGACTTCGTGAGCAGTTCAGCGAGAATCCGAATTCCATGCGCGATGCTTCTCGCGCTTCTTTCCCTCGCAAGCTTGATGGCCCAGGAAGGAACGAGCCCTTCCGGCCCTCCCGCGGCGGGCTCCCCGACCGGCACGATGGCGGCGAGCTCCCCGACCGGCAGCCCGGCGGCAAGCGCTTCGGCTCCTCCGGCGGCATCCCTGGCCCCGCCTTCCTTCATTGCCTCATCCGCCACGGCGCGGCAGGGCGATCCGGTATTCGCGGAAATCGCGGCCGGAAGCGCCATCGGCAAGCTCGAATTCGAGCTTCGCGATTCAGGGGGGCATCTCCTTGCCAGGGGCAAGGTCTTCAGTCTGCCCGCGAAGGACGGCGGCTCGCGCTGGGGCGCCCTTGCCGGCCTCGGTTGGCAGGTCTCGGCCGGCAAGGCCGAACTGAGGGCGAGCGGAATCTGGGATGGGAAGGCCTTTGTCATCCTGGCCCCCCTTGTGGTGGAGGCCCGTGCTTTTCCGTCCGAGGATATCGCCCTGGACATGGCGAATACCACTCTTAGAAGCGTGCCCGATCCCAAAAAGACGGAAGAAGCTCTCTCCATCCAGGCCATTTACGCGAGGGTGGACCAACATGGGCTTTGGGCCACGCTTCCCTTCGTCTCACCGGTGGGCGAAGCCCGCCGCTCGGCGGGTTTCGGCGACAGGCGTCGCTTTCTCTATGCCTCAGGGGGCTCCGACTCGACCTGGCACTCGGGCATCGACTTCGCCGTCCCCGTGGGCACCCCGGTCCACGCTCCCGGGGCGGGCAAGGTCGTTTTTTCGGGGATGCGCATCGTCACGGGTTATACGATGGTGATAGAGCATGCGCCGGGCCTCTATTCGGTGCTGATGCACCTCTCGAAGGGACTCGCTCCCGAAGGTTCCTTGGTGAAGCGGGACGAGGTGGTGGCCTACTCCGGCGTCACCGGTCTGGCTACGGGTCCCCATCTCCACTGGGAGGTCCGGGCGGGCGAGGTCCCCGTCGATCCCGACTTCTTCCTCGGGTCCACGGGGGTGAAGGCCTTCCCCTGGCTTGACACGGGGGCTGCCGCGATGCAATGATCCTCCGATTTCGAAGGGAGGTGATTTCAATCAGGCAGATAGTTGTTGACGAGAGCGAGCCCCTCGAGAAGGCCATCAAGCGTTTCAAGCGCATGGTCGAGAAAGAGGGAATTATCCGCGAGTGGAAAAAGAGGGAATATTTCGAGAAGCCTTCTACCATCAAGAACCGCAAGAAGAAGGCCCTCGCGCGGAAGCTCCTCAAGAAAGCCCGCAAACCCCGCGATTCCAGGGGTGGGTACTGATTCCCTTCGAATCCCGAATTGGGCAGAATGACCGCAGGAGCCGAAAGGTTTCTGCGGCTTTTTTTTTCGGAAATGGAGTGATGGACATGAAAAAGACAGGAATATCGACGGGAGCGGCCCTCCTCGTCGTCGCGGCGCTCGCGCTTTCGTCCTGCGCTGCTTCGGGCAAGGACGCGAATGGCATTCCCAGCTCGCCGAACCCGACCCTCCCCTCGATGCGGCTCCAGATAGGTGGGGCGACCATCGTGGCCGAACTCGCGAGGACCGAAGATCAGCGCGAGCGGGGGCTCATGTTCAGGAAGACGGTCGAGGACGGTCACGGAATGCTTTTCTTCTTCGATACGGACCAGGTCCTCAGCTTCTGGATGAAGAATACCTTCGTGCCCCTTTCGATCGCCTGGATCGGCTCCGACGGGGTGATCAAGGGCATATCGGACATGGCCGCCCAGTCCCTCGATCCCGTCAGCTCGGAACGCTCGGTGCGCTACGCCCTCGAGGCGCCCCTGGGCTGGTTCCAGAGGGCCGGGGTGAAGGTCGGCGACACGGTCGTGATACCCCTGGGCCTCGTTCCGCAGTGATGGCAGGTTGACCCGCCATGATGGGACCTGTACTTTCGGAAGAGCGGGCCTGACCCGCTAAAGCGACACGATTCGGAGTAGCGCATGCTCGACATAGTCACGCTCGGCGACGATGCGATCGACGGCATTCTCAGAAAGAAGGCCGGGCCGATAAAGGATTTCGGCCCCGACATCAAGGCCCTCGTCGAGGGCATGCACGAGGCCATGCTTCGGGGCAAGGGCATCGGCCTCGCGGGGCCGCAGGTGGATCGTTCCCTGCGCATCTTCGTCACCAACGTCGAGGGGGATCAAGCCCGCGCCTTCATCAATCCCGAGATCGTCATGACCTCCACCGAGGAGGTGGATTACGAAGAGGGCTGTCTTTCCATCCCCGGTCTCTATACCAACGTGCGGCGACCCGCCTCCGTGCGCATCCAGGCCTGGAACGAAAGGGGCAGGCCCTTCACCCTCGACGCCACCGAGCTCCTCGCCCGCGTCATCCTCCACGAGAACGATCACCTCGAGGGCATCCTCTTCATTGACCGCCTGAGCGCCTCGCGGCGCGAACGCGCCCTTTCGACCTATCTGAAAAAGATCAGGATGTAGGCGGGTCGATGCGCGTCCTATTCGCGGGCAGCCCCGAGATAGCGGTTCCGAGCCTTCGGGCCGTCGCCGGGGCGGCCGAACTCGTCGGCGTCCTCACCAATCCCGAAAGCCAAAAGGGGCGGGGTCTGGGGTCCTCAGCCACGGCCGTCGCCATCGCGGCCGGGGGCCTCGCTCCCTCCGGGGCGAAAGCGTCGCCGAGCGGGGGCGGGGTGCCGATCCTCTCCTTCGAGCGCCTCGGTTCCGAGGCGAGGAATGCCGTCGCCGCCCTCGAGCCCGATCTCCTCGTCAGTTTCGCCTACGGCAGGATCTTCGGGCCGAAATTCCTTTCGGTCTTTCCTCGCGGCGGCATCAATGTGCATCCGAGTCTCCTCCCTCGCTGGAGGGGCCCGACGCCCATCCCCGCGGCCATCCTCCATCGCGACGCGGAAAGCGGGGTCTGCGTTCAGCGTATCGCCCTTCCCGGGGCTTCCGGGTCGGGCATCGACGAGGGCGACATCCTCGCCCAGGAGCGCATCGTCCTCGACGAGAGGGAAACGACGGCGAGCCTTTCGGACAAGGCGGCCCGGATCGGGGCCGAGCTTGTCGCGGAAGTCGTGAAGGCGATAGCCGAGGGCCGGGAGAGCGCCAGGGCCCAGGTGGGGGAGGCCAGTCACTCTTCGCTCCTCGCGAAGGATGATGGTCTGATCGATTGGTCGGCCCCCGTCGCGAACATCGACGCCCTGGTCAGGGCCTTCGATCCCTGGCCCCTGGCCTTCACGCATTTCAGGGGGCTCAGGCTCGCCATCCTCGAGGCGGTCGCCTATCCCGGCTGCGGATGGCTGCCGCCCTCGACTTTGGCTCCCGGCGCCCCCCCCTCGGCCGCGGCGGGGACCATCCTTGGTCTGGACAAGTCCTTGGGGCTGATGGTACAAGGGATTGACGGTCTCGTAGCCCTCAGGCGCCTCCAGCTTCAGCAGAAAAAGGCCCTGCCCTGGCGCGATTTCGCCAATGGGCTTCGTGACCTCATGGGAGCCCGGCTCGGCTGATGCAGGAAGCCTGACATGCCCGCCCGGCGACCTTGGGACATGGTACCCGAGCCAAGCCACTCCTTCGCCATCCGAGGATTGTTTCTATGAAGACGCCTTTTAGACTCCCGAAGATCTCCTTTTCCTGGTCAGGCATCCGCGACAGCGCGTCGCGGGCCTGGACCGCGATCAGGGAGTTCCGCCTTCCCCTCGATCTCAAGGATGTCGAGTCTCTCGACAAAAGGTATTACAAAATGGCGATCATCGCCTTGGTGGCGATCATCGTCTTCATGCTCTTCGCGGGCCTCATCGCCTTCGGGCTTACCCTCAAGGGCGCCGAGCAGACCCTCGTGCCGGACGTCCGGGGCGTCGAGCTCTCCCAGGCTCTCGTCACCCTGCAGGAAAAGGAACTCTATCCCCGTATCGCCCTGCGTATCACCGACAACGCCGCCGATCGCGGGAGCATACTCGAGCAGAATCCTCCGCCCGGCTCGATCGTCAAGGCGGGCCGCCGCATCAATCTCGTGGTCTCGCGGGGTCCCATCATCGACAGGGTGGGCAACTACGTCGGCCAGGACATCGCCGATCTCCGCGCCCACCTCCAGACCCTGTACGCCTCGGGCCGCCCCCTCGTCACCGTCAAGGATCCTCCGATCTACGTCTTCGACAAGGCGGCGCCAGGCATCATCCTCGAGCAGAAGCCGGTGGCCGACAGCGAGATCACCGGGCCCATCGAGCTCGAGCTCGTGGTGAGTCGGGGCCCGGAAAAGGCCAAGACCCAGGTGCCCGAGCTCCGCGGCCTCGACTTCTCCTCGGCCTATGCCCAAATCGAGAAGTCCGGCCTGCCCGTCATCGCCACCATCAGGGCGGCCAAGAAGGGCGAAAAGCCGGGCACCATCGTGAGCCAGAGCCCGGCGGCCGGCGTCGAGGTGGCGGCCGCGTCGAGCATTTCGCTCGTGGCCACGGCCAGCTCCCCCGACCAGAACCTCGTGTCCGGCGTCTTCCGCCAGGACCTTCCCGTCTATCCCTATCCGCTCAGGCTCAGCATCGAGGCGGTAAAGCCCACGGGCGAGCGCGGCGTCATCTTCCGGGTAACGACGCCGGGCGGCAAGATCGCCGTGCCCTACGCCGTCCAGGACGGCACGGTGCTCATCATGTCCGTCCTCGATCGCGAAGTCGGACGCATCGAGGTGAGGAAACAATGAGCGGCCTCGCCGGTTCCCCGAGGACACCTCGGCCGCGCAGGTCTCCCTCGCCGGCCCGACCCATCCTGGAGCCGGCGAAGAGCGCGAAACCTTCGCGGGGGAAGGCGAGGGCCGG
>DATKTD010000214.1:0-4457 GCA_035531315.1 Rectinemataceae bacterium | reverse complement strand
AGGAGGCCTCGCCGAAGCCCTCGACCTCCGGAAGGTCGGCGACCTCCGGGGCAGTCTCCGGGGCTGTCTCGACGGCAGTGTCGAAGTCGAAGTCGCCGAGCTCGGGCATGGAAAAATCTTCCTGGCCGGCTTCACTCGCGGCTGCGACCGGCCTCTCCGTTTCTTCTTCCAGATCAAGGCCGGCGAAGGCGGCAAGATCGAAATCACCGGCGGGGGGCGCCTCCTCTTCGGTTTCCGTCGGGGCGAGGAGGGCTTCGAGTTCGGCATCGCTCGCGGCCTGGTCGACTTCTTCGGGTTCCGCTTCCTCGGCGGCATCGGGAACCTGGGCGAGGAGGGCGGCGAAATCGGGCGGCATCGCGGCTGTGCCCGAGGCGGAGGGCTTGGATGGCGATTGTCTGGGCGCCGGCTTCGCGACCGTCTCGCTCGAGGGAGGGGCAAGGGCCTCCCTGGCCTCGCCCCACCGGGCGAGAACCTCGTCTTCGCGTGCGAGTGCGATGAGATCACGCTGGAATCGTTCGAGGTCCTTGATGCTCGGCATAATCGGCCTTTGTATATTAACGGCAGCGCAAAGACTTTGTATAGGAAAATGCGCCCGCTCGCTGGCCCGGATATCGGCGTTCCCCGCGTGGATGGCCTAGGGACCTCGCCCGGGGCGGCGCTTCCCGGCGCATTGGATTCAAGACGCCCTCGGCGGATGCCGATAGGAAACAAGCATCACCATGAAGAGAATCATCGCCTTGTGCGCCGCCTTCGCGCTCGCGGGTCTCGATCTCGCAGCGGTCACGATCGACAATCTGCAGCTCCATATATTCGTGAAGACCCTGGACCATCCCGTCCCTCCCCTCGTCCGGGACGGCTATCTCATCCTCTCCCTCGGCGGGGCCCATCGATTCGTCGGGGCGGCCTTCGAGCACGAGGGCTTCGCCGTCGTGCACCCCTTCGAGGTGAACGAGAGGGGCGTCTTCGTCCTCGCCTGGCCCATACCCGTCGACTTCACTCCGCGCCTGGCCTATCGCCTCGACATCGACGGAGCCTGGATAGCCGATCCCGGCAATCCGGGCGGGAGTTCCCGCGACGCCGACGGTCTCGCGGTATCCCTCGTCGATCTTCCGAGGATTCCCGGGGATGTTCCTGGCCTCTACCGGGTTCTCGCCGCCGACGGGCGGACCGCTCGCTTCCTTTTCAAGGCTCCCCCGGGCGAGTCCGTGTCCGTGGCCGGTTCTTTCAACAACTGGGATCCCTTTACCCACGAGCTCGAAGAGACCTCGCCGGGCGTCTATCAACTTTCGCTGCGACTGCCCCCGGGCATCACTCTCTACTGTTTTGTCTGGCGGGGCAAATTTCTCCCCGATCCCCTCAACGACGATAAGGCCTCGGATCGCTACGACCGGGTCGTGTCGGTGCTGCGCGTCGGCTCGAAGGCCGAGCCCGGCGATCCGACCATCGCCGCCCTCTCCTTCGGCAAGTAGGACGGCTATCTCAGGAGTTCCTCGAGGGCGTTTTGCGCGCAACTCCTCCGAAGTTCGAGAATAGATTCCTCGGAGGCGTAGGCGGCGTGATCGGTCAGCACGAGGTTGGGCGCCGAGCGGAGGGGCGAACCCTGGGGCAGTGGTTCGGCGTCGAAGACGTCGAGGCCAGCGCCCCCGAGCCTCCCCGAAATAAGGGCATCGGCCAGGGCTTCTTCGTCGACGAGGGGGCCCCGGGCCACGTTCACGAGGCCGGCCCCCCTCTTCATCGAGGCGAGGGCCCCGGCGCCGATCATACCCCTCGTCTCCGGCTTGAGGGGGAGGTGGACCGAGATCCAGTCGCTGGACGCGAGGAGCTCCGCAAAGCCCGAAGCGAGGACCGGACTGCCCATTCCCCGCGCAGCGGCTTCGGCCCCTTGTCGGGCCGGGCCGAAGACCTCATCGATCTTCGCCTGGTCCGCGTGGGGACTCCACACGAGGATCTTCGCGAAACCGAGAGAGAGGGATGCTCTGGCCAGGGCCCGGGCCGTACCGCCGAAGCCGAGGATGCCGAGGGTGCTGCCCGAGACTCTGCGCCCTGGCGGAACGACGTTCCAGGCGCCGGCGCGGATGGACCTGTCGCGGGCCGGAATACCCCTCGCGATGGCGAGAAGGAGGCCGAGGGCGTGTTCGGCCACCTCCCTGTCGCAGTAGCCGGGAACGTTCTTCACCGCTATGCCCGCCCGCGCGGCGGCCGCCGCGTCGATGTTGTCGAGGCCGACCCCGTAGCGCGAGATGACCTTGCAGCGCGCGAGGGACTCGATGGCCGCGGCGTCGATGGGGGCCAGATTGACCAGGACGCCATCGGCGTCGCGACAGGCGGCCGCGACATCGGAGGAGCTCGAGCAGGCGGCGACGGAGACCTCGATGCCCCGTGGCTCGAGGAAATCGCGCTCGACCTCGATATCGCCGAAGCGGTTGTCGGTGATGACGACTTTCATGCGGCAATTATCGGCTATCGCGGGCCGACTTCACAGTCCCCGGTCTTTCTTGCCCAAGCTTGGGCCCAAAGGCTATCCTAGCTCATGGGTCGTGTCCGGAGATCCCTTGCCCGACTGTCCGCGCTCGCGGGAGTCCTCGTCGCCTCCTGCGCGAGCATGCCCCCGGCCCATGCGGCCGGCACGCCGATCGAGGACGCGCTCTGGAGCGCCGTGTCGCCGGGCATAGACTACGCGTCCTTTGCCTGGGGCAGCCCGAGATGCGAGGTCCACGCGCTCAGGATAGACCTCACCCGCGTCGATGTCGTGGCCACCCCACCCGGGAAGGCCTGGGGTCAGGTGGATGGCCGGAGCCTCCTCGACTTCTCGAGGGACTTCAATTGTGACGCGGCGGTCAACGCGACACCCTTCTATCCTGAGACCTGGAAAAGGGGCGAAACCCTCTACCTCTCCGGGGTCCTCCTCGTGGATGGCCAGCTGTATGCCGCACCAGCCCGTCGTTACGTCGCCCTCGCCTTCGCGACCGATGGCAGGGCCAGTGTCGTTCAGCAGGGCGAGCTGGGAGATGGCGGGAATTGGCATATAGTCGTCGGAGGCTTCTTCGCGCTGCTGCGCGACGGCGAGATAATCGCGCGAAAAAGCCCTCGCCAACCCATGACCGTCGCGGGGGTGGAGGCGGGGGGACAGGGCCTCATTCTCGCCGTCATCGAGGGCAGGCGGCCGGCGAGCGCCGGGGTGAGCGAGGCGGAGGCCGCCCAGCTCCTTCTCGATCTCGGCAGCGTCGACGGCATGAGTTTCGACGGAGGCGGGTCGAGCTCCATGGCCATCGGCGGCGAGGGGAAAGAACTTCGTCTGGTCAATCCTCCGGCCCCTGGCTTCCCCCCGATCGAACGAGTCCTCGCGACCTGTCTCGGCTTCAGGGCGAAGGCGCCCTGACAAGTCCACGCGCGGGGCCGGCCCCAACGGAGCCCGCCTTGGCGCGCCTTCCGTGCTTCCCGACCCGACGGGGCTTCCGCTAGAATGCCGGTCATGAAAGGCATCATAGTCGCCGCCGGTTACGGCACGCGCTTCCTCCCCGTCACCAAGACCGTTCCCAAGGAACTCCTACCCGTCGGCACGAAGCCGGCCATCGCCTACATCGTCGAGGAATTCGTCGATTCGGGCATCGAGGAGATCGCGATCATCACCTCTCGCCGCAAGAAGGCCCTCGACGACTACTTCGACCGCGAGGTCGAGCTCGAGGAGATATTCCGGCGCGAGGGCCGGGCGGACAAGCTCGCCCTCATCGCGCCTCCGCGGGCCCGCATAACCTTCGTGAGACAGGCCGAGATGCGGGGTACCGGCCACGCCCTCCTCCAGGTGAGGGGCTTCGCCGCGGGACAGCCCTGCGTCGTCGCCTATCCCGACGATCTCCATGTCGGTTCCCCGCCCCTCGCGGCCCAGCTCATCGAGGTCTACGAGAGGACCGGAAAGTCGGTGATGGCCACGATCCTCGAAGCGGGCGACGTCTCGCGCTACGGGGTCGTAGACCCCGCCGCCGACGGGATCACCGTGAAGGGCTTCGTGGAGAAGCCCGCCAAGGGAAGCGAACCCTCGCATGAGGTCTCGATCGGCCGCTACCTCTACGCGCCGGATTTCTTCGATCTCCTCGAGGAGGGCTGGAGAGCCCACACGACGGGCGAGTATTTCCACACCTACGCCCTCGACCGTCTCATCGCGGCCGGCAAGGTGGCCTTCCGCAGGATCGACGGCGAGCGCCTCGACACGGGCGAGCCCGGCGGCTACCTGGAGGCCATCCTCCGCAACGCTGCGGCCGACCCCGCGCTGAGACCCGTGCTCGAGCGCTTCGCGCGGGAGAAGCTCTTCAGTGTCTCGAAGCTTAATGCAGAATAGCGCTTGCCGGCGTTTCTAGTCGAAAGCGAAGGCGGGTGGGCGGCCTGGGCTAGCGAGGCCCGGCGTCATAAAGTCTTGTGTCCAGATGCGCTCTAGGGTGGGTGGAAGCGAAATTCGTGAC
>DATKTD010000213.1:0-2542 GCA_035531315.1 Rectinemataceae bacterium | reverse complement strand
GCCGTTGCGCGGATCGGCGAAGGTCTTCAATCCGACCCTCGTGATATGTCCGGGCCTTCCAGCCGCGATGTCGCGAAAGAGCATGGAAATGCTGCCCTGGGGGAGGTTGTAAGCCTCGATCTTGTTCTCGATCGCAAGCCGCCCGAGTTTCGGCGCCATCCCCCAATGTCCGCCCACGACCCTGCGGACGAGCCCTTCATGGCCCAGGTGGTTGAGACCCAGGCTCTTGCCGTCGCCTTGCCCGGCGGCGTAGATCAGGGTGAGGTCGCGCGGCTCGCCGCTGAGCAAGAAGCGTCGTTCCAGAGCCAGGGCGAGCTCCTCCGCGAAACCATTACCGACGAAACCTTCCGTGGCCAAGGTGTCTCCCGATTTGATGAGCGCGACCGCCATTTCGGCGCTTACCGTCTTTTTCCGCAAGAATTGAGTCTCCTTCTCATAATTAGCTCCGTTTCTCCATCGCGGCCGACCCCGGACCGCGGCTCCGAACGAGAAACTGTCGGTATCGATACAATTCTATTGACTCAAGTCATTGACCTACGTCAGTGACTAGAGTCTACGAAACACCTTGATTTCCGGGTTGTCAAGAGAATTCCGCTCGGGTCCGGCAAGGCTGTGACCTTGATAGTGGATGAAGGTTTCGATATAATCGTCTTAACGGATATGACTTTAGCGAATGACGACGGATTGACCTCTAGACAGCGAAAGGCCCAAGAAACGCGCAAGAGGGTTCTCGAGAGCGCGATCGCCTTGTTTCAGGAGAAAGGCTTCGACGCCGTCAGCGTCGACGAGATTACCCAAGCCGCGGGTACTTCCAAAGGCTCGTTCTATACCTATTTCGCGACGAAGAGCGACATTGTCAAAGAGGAATTTCGCCTTATAGATGATTTTTATGAAAGCAAGCTCCCGGAGATTCGCAGGTTCAAAAGCGCAAAATCGAAGCTTGTCGCCTTTACTCGCCACCAGCTCGAGTATCTCGAATCGAGAATGGGATATCGCACCCTGGCCATTTTGTACATGAATCAGCTGTCGGTGGCTAACGACGAGAAGTTTCTGACGAGCATGGAGCGTCCCCTCATACGAATACTTCGGGACATCATCGCGGAAGGCCAGGAACGAGCCGAGATTCCGGCCAAACGAGATGCCGAGGAACTCGCGCTGTGGGCCGCTCGCTGCATGAGGGGATTCTTTCTTGACTGGGCGATCTCTCGCGGGACGATCGACATTCAGACTGAGGGTCTCGAGTTTTTCAAAGGCTTCGTGCTCGGCGGGATACTATCGAACGAAGCGTAACACGGCGGCATTTTCTTCCGAGCGCGACCTTCCCGAAGGTTGACATATTTAGCAGTACCTTCGGGAGGACTGCCCACTAACGAGGCGAAGTCCGCCGCGACAAGTCAGAAACCGTCGATACTACGGTGGCGTGCCAGCCTCCGCTCCCGGCTGATGGCATCGACCCCATTTTGGGCCACTCTCAACCGGTCCCGCGAAACCCCCATCTCAGTCGAGGACGAGACGGGCGCCTCTCCATGCGCTTATCCTCAATCCTTTGCTTCTGACAGCATAATGGCTCCGGCTGCCATCCCCGATTCGCCCACGGGCCCAGACTCTGACGTTTCCGCCGCGTCCGTCCTGAAATACCCCACCGCGCACACGAGTGAATCGGAGAGCTGGGAGAGCTCAGCCGACATGCCGGCGAGTTCCTCGCTGGCGGTCGCGTTCTTCTGGATCACGCCCTCGAGCTGCGACACCGCGTTGGTGATTTGCGTCGCCCCGATGTATTGCTCCTTGCTGGACGCGGCGATCTCCTGCACGAGATCGGCGGTCTTGCGAATGTCGGGCACGAGGCCTTCGATTATCCTCCCCGCGCTGTCCGAAACTTCGAGGCTCGAGGCGGCGAGCGCGGATATCTCGGCCGCGGCCTCCCTGCTTCGCTCGGCCAGCTTGCGCACTTCGCCGGCGACCACCGCGAAGCCCTTGCCCGACTCACCGGCGCGCGCGGCCTCGATCGCGGCGTTCAGCGCGAGCAGATTGGTTTGCCGCGATATCTCGTCGACGATCCCGATGCGAGACGCTATGTCTTTCATGGCCGCCACGGCGCGCGCGACGGACTTGCCGCCCTCCACCGCGTCGGAGGCGGCCTTTCGCACGATGCCCTGGGTCTGCTCGGCGTTGTCCGCCGTGTTCTTGATCGAGGCGCTCATCTCCTCGATTGAGGCCGAGACCTCCTCGCCCGCTGCCGCCTGGGTGGAGGCTCCCTGGGAGAGGTCCCGAGCCGTGTCGTCCATGCGGCGGGACTCGATCGCGACCTGCCCCGCCACCCCGCGTATCTCTCCGGCCGCCGAGGAAATCGAGGCCCTCATTTCGAAAAGGGCGGCCGCGGTCTCGCCGAGTTCGTCCTTGTGCGAGCGAATGGATTCAATGTCGGCAGTCCGAGTCGAGGAGAGCATGAAGTCACCTTCCGAAAAGGCCGCGACGGCCTTGGTCGTCGCGGCTAGAGGCAGATTGACGGCTCGGCGCACGAGGAAGATCACGATGGCCATCA
>DATKTD010000212.1:0-7496 GCA_035531315.1 Rectinemataceae bacterium | reverse complement strand
ACCTGGCAGATCTGTTTCTTCATCCTGGCCACCTCGAGCCTCGCCCTCTTCTTCCTCGGCCACATCCTCGGCCCGACATTCTTCCTTATTATGATGGTATATTCAGGCATCGGCGTGGGCTTCGGCTACGTCGCGCCCTATGCCATGCTTCCCGACGCCATCGAGGTCGACGCCATCAGGAGCGGCAAACGCAACGAGGGCGCCTTCTACGGCCTCTACCTCCTCACCTCCAAGGTGGGTCAGGCCCTCGCCTTCCTCATGACCGGCCTCGTCCTCTCCATGGGCCACTTCGTCGCCAACGCCGCCCAGGCCGACTCGGCCAAGCTCGCCATCCGCTTCCTCGTCGGCCCCCTCCCCGCCGTCATCCTCCTCGGCGCCCTCGTCCTCGTCCAGTTCTATCCCCTCGACGAGAAGACCTACGAGAAGATCCTCGCCGAGGAAGGCCACAAGAAGGCCTGACATGCCGGCGCCCAGCCCCTCCCGCGACTGGAACATCCGCTCCTCCGAGCGGGAGGGCGACGGCTACTTCGAGCTCCGCTGGTCGCCCTTCTTCCGGGCCGATAAATATCGCATAACCTCTTCGACCCCCGCCCTCGGCGGCATCGTCGAACTCTACTGGCGCGACCTGGCCGGGGCCCTCAACCAGTTCGGCCTCCAGCGCTCCTGGTACGGCGGCATCCGCGCTACCGTCCGCGAACGCTCCGACCCCGAGCTCGAGCGCGACGAGCGCCGCCTCGCCATACTCAAGGGCCACAAGGACGAGATCTATTACCGGTACAGCCTCTCCGAATCCAGCGCCGACATGGACGACGTCATGTACTTCCTGATGGAAACCCTCTTCCCCGGGCGGCACGAGGTCGCCCATTCGGGCCGCTACAACCGCATCTGGCTCAAGGAAATCGAGCCCGAGGACCTCCTGCACCGCTAAAAACCGCCTTGACTCACCTGGCATAACCCGTTACCCATAAGGCCCATGACCAACCTCATCCTCTGCGGCGGGGCCGGCACCCGACTCTGGCCCCTCTCCCGCTCGGCCAGCCCCAAACAGTTCGTCGACCTCCTGGGCGGCCCAAGCCTCTTCGAGCGAACCATCGCGCGGAACGCGCCCCTTGCCGACCGCTGGCTCATCGTCACCGGCGCCGCCCACCAAAGCCTCGCGGCCACCCAGTTCGAAAAGGCCGCCCCGGCCGGCAGCCCCGTCGAATACATCCTCGAACCCATGGGACGCAACACCGCCCCCGCCATAGCCCTCGCCTGCCTCGCCCTCCCCGCCGACGAGCCCGTCCTCGTCAGCCCCTCCGATCACGAGATCCGCGACGAGGCGGCCTACCACGCCGCCGCCCGCAGGGCCATCGCCGCCGCCCGCTCCGGCCTCCTCGCGACCTTCGGCCTCGAAGCCAGCTACCCCGAAACCGGCTACGGCTACATCGAGGCCTCGGCCCCCATCACTAAAGCCGCAGCCGCCATCGCCGAGGACCCGCCGTCCGGCGCCGAAGGCCCCCTCCTCCGCGTCGCCTCCTTCCGAGAAAAACCCGATCGTCCCACCGCCGAGGCCTACATCGCAGCCGGCCGCTACTATTGGAACTCCGGCATGTTCGCCTTCACCGCCGGCGCCTTTCTCGAGGAACTCGGCCGCCATGCCCCCGCCATGCTCGAGGCCGCCCGCCGCGCCCTTGCCGCCGCGCCCCGCCCCGATGCCCGCACCTGGGCCATAGCCGCCGCCGACATGGCCGCCATCCCCGCCGATTCCATCGACTACGCCGTCATGGAAAAGTCGGAGCGCGTCGCCGTCGTCCCCTGCTCGATAGGATGGAACGACCTTGGCAGCTGGGACGCAATTTACGACATCCGATCAAAGGACAAGGACGCCAACGCCTCCGACGGACCCGTCCTCCCCCTCTCCTCCTCCGGAAACCTCCTCCTCTCCTCCGGAAAGCGCCTCGTCCTCGTCGACGTCGACGACCTCATCGTCGTCGACACGCCCGACGCCCTCCTCATCGCGAGGCGCGGCTCCTCGCAGGACGTGAAAAAGGCCGTCGATGCCCTCAAGGCCGGCCCCCCCGCCGACCGCGCCTTGCTGTAAGAAGGCCACACTTCGGGCGGGGACTTCGTCTTCCCCGCCCCCCTCCGCGCGAAGCCTTCTCTTCCCCCTCATCACTTCCGCCCAGCCTGCCGAAAATAAGCCATGAAGGAGCACAGGCTGCGATGATACAAGGCTGGTACACCGGCGCGAGCGGAATGAACGCACAGCAGGTCAGGCTGGATGCCATCTCCAACAACCTCGCCAACGTCGATACCAATGGCTACAAACGCGATACGGCCGTCGAAAAAGCCTTCGCGCAGCTCCTCCTCCGTCGATTCAACGACGACGGCGTCCGCCTCAACCCCTTCGGATCGAGCGACCTCGCCCCCGTCGTCGGCAAGCTCGGCACCGGCGTCGAAAGCAACGAACTTTACACCCAGTTCGAACAGGGCGCCCTAAAGGAAACCCAGTCCGACCTCGACATAGCCCTCGACGGCAAGGGCTTCCTCACCGTAAGCACCCCCAACGGCGAGCGCTACACCCGCAACGGCGCCTTCACCATCGGCAAGGAGGGCTACCTCGAAACCATCGACGGCTACCCCGTCCTCGGCGAGAAAGGCCCCCTCCAGGTCAAAGCCAACAACTTCCGGGTCGACAAGGACGGCGGCGTCTGGGTCAACCAGGACCTCCAGAACGACCCCTTCCGCCTCGTCTCCCCCGAAAGCAACACCTGGGACCACCCCGTCAAACTCGACCGCCTCAAGATCGTCGACTTCGACAAGGAACGCTTCCTCGCCAAACAGGGCGGCAGCCTCTGGGCCGACACCCAGGATTCCGGCCCCGCCCAGATCATGGACACGGGCCGCCCCAAGGTCGTCCAGGGCTTCGTCGAGGCGAGCAACGTCAACCCCGTCCTCGAGATGGTCAACATGATCGACGTCAACCGCGCCTACGAGGCCAACCAGAAGTCCATCCAGTCGGAGGACGCCATGCTCAACAAACTCATCAACGAAGTCGTCCGCGTATGATCGCGAAACCGGCGCGGCCCCTGACGGGCCTGTCGCCCCATAGAAGCTCCGATCGAGGGGCATGGAGAGTTCAGTAATGGTACGAAGCCTGTGGACCGGCGCGAGCGGCATGATCGGCCAGCAGTCCGCGATGGACACGATTTCCAACAACCTGGCCAACGTCAACACCACCGGATACAAGCGCATGCGCGCCGAATTCCAGGACCTCCTCTACCAGACCGTCCGCATCGCCGGCACCCCCGCCACCCAGGACACCGTCGTCCCCGTCCCCACCCAGATGGGCCACGGCGTCAAACTCGACGCCACCCAGCGCCAGTTCACCCAGGGCGCCCTCCAGAACACCGAAAACACCTCCGACGTCGCCATCGAGGGCGACGGCTTCTTCCGCGTCCAGACCTACGACGGCTCCTACGCCTACACCCGCGACGGCGCCTTCAAGATCGACTCCAACGGCCAGCTCGTCACCGCCGACGGCTACAAGGTCAACCCCGAGATCATCCTCCCCCAGGGCTTCATCCCGAGCACCCTCGCCATCTCCCAGGACGGCCGCGTCGACGTCAAACTCCCCGGACAGGACAACCCCGTCCAGGTCGGCCAGATCGAACTCTACCGCTTCCCTAACCCCGAAGGCCTCACCGCCACCGGCGAAAACCTCTACAAGACCTCAAACGCCTCCGGCGCCGCCATCGCCGGCCAACCCGGTTTCAACGGCATGGGCAAGACCATCCACAAGTTCCTCGAAATGTCCAACGTCTCCGTCGTCCGAGAAATGGTCGACATGATCGTCGCCCAGCGCGCCTACGAGTTCAACTCCAAGGCCATCCAGACCAGCGACAACATGCTCGGAACGGCGACATCGCTGAAGAGGTAGTCTAGATGCTCATAGACAGTGCCCTGCTCCAATACGACAACCGCCCCCTCATGGCCCCCCGCGGTGGCGGCGCCAAAGTCGCCGCGAGGACGAGCCCCTCCTCCGGCCTCCCCCAGGTCCAGGGCACGGGAGCCCGCATCGCCCCCGACAAAGCCATCGACAAGAAGTCGCCCCTCTACGCCCAGTGCCTCGACTTCGAGTCCATCTTCGTCAAAATGATGATCAAGGAAATGCGTGCCACCGTGGACAAGTCCGACGACATCATCGGGGGCGGCTTCGCAGGCGACATCTACCAGGACATGCTCGACGACGAATACTCGAAGACCATGTCCAAGACCGCCAACTTCGGCCTCGCCGACCAGCTCTACCGACAGCTCTCGTAGTAGCCGCCTCGGCGCGACGGCGCCTCAGAGCGACTCGATCTCGGACTCGGAAAGACCTGTTGCCTTCGAGATGATATCGAGCGAAACCCCGAGCGCTTTCAGACGGCGAGCATCCTCTTGCGCCTTCACGCGTTCGCCCTCGGCTTTACCCTCAGCCTTACCCTCAGCCAGGCCTTTCTCGCGACCCTCCGCCAAGCCAAGCTCGCGACCCACGCTGCGACCTTCCTCGAGACCTTCCTCTCGGGCGTCGTTTTTCCAGGCATTGATCGTCCGTTCCCATTCGAGTCGCCGATCGTAGGTGTAGCGAGCCTTGTAGGCCTTCGTGAATACCCTCATGATTTCCACCGCCTCCCGTATTTCCTTCCGCAGCGCCCCGAAGTTCGCGCTTTCCGGATCGATGTCCTGGCCATGGGAGAGAAACCACAGCCAATCGCCCATCCCACTGTCGAATTTAGTCCGGTTTGGAGCGATCGACAAGGATTCCCCCTTCGGAAGTTCGATGGTCACGATGAGGAAATCCTCGCCCAGGCCGCGAGCCCGCTTGCCATCGGAAATCCTGAAGGCGTGAAGCCAATCCCCGTCTTCGAAAAAGGAATGAGACAGTATCCAAATCGCAATCACTGGACGATGGAGCCGATAATCGTGGCCCTTGGCGATCTGACCCGAATAGAGCCTGGCCCAATTGTCCAGCATTCTCGCGCCCAGGGCATTGTCCCTACGTACCTGCATCTCTATCTGGAATTCCCGACCCTCGCGATCGTGAATGTGGATGTCGACCGCGATCTCCTTGTCCCCCTCGAAGTCCCCCAGCCTGAATGGATTGGCTATATGAAGTTCCGCCGCCTCGGGCAGGCCCACCAGGGGCAAGAGCGCATTCAGGAAATCCAGCGTTATTCCCTCGTGCAGACGACTCCCGAAAATCTTCTTGAAGACGACATCGACCGTCGGTTTTATTCCCGTGCGCATCGCGAGCACCCCCGCCCACCGACGTCCGGCCCGGCCGGAGCCGCTTCAAGCCGAGGCCACCGGCTATGCTTTTCGCGGCCCTCTCCGCTACACTCCATCCGTGAACCCGAAACTCCTCCGCGACGGCCTCCTCGAACTGGGCCTCCCCGCCCAAGGCGAGCTGCCAGCCCGCCTCGCCGCCTATATCGAAGCCATCGAGGCTTGGAACCCCAGGTACGGCCTCGTCGGCGCCTCGGGAGACGAACTCATAATCAAACACATCCTCGACAGCCTCGCCCCCCTCGCCCACCTCGACCGCCTGGCCTCCGAAGCGGCCAAGGGGCGGGCCGCCGGGGCTCCCCGCGTCGAGGCGGCGAGGTCACGCACCAGCCTCGCCGACCTCGGCACAGGGGCCGGACTCCCGGGCATCCCCCTGGCCCTCGCCCGCCCCGGCTGGGACCTGGCCCTCATCGATCGCATGACGCGCCGCATCCACTTCCTCGAGGAGATGAAAAAAAGCCTTCCCCTCCCCAACA
Organism: Rectinemataceae bacterium; assembly: GCA_035531315.1. GTDB lineage: Bacteria > Spirochaetota > Spirochaetia > Treponematales > Rectinemataceae > CAIJMU01. The sequence continues at coordinate 1,710 of DATKTD010000212.1, read as the reverse complement.
CCGACATCGTCGAAGCCCAGGTCGAGCACGCCAAGGGCTCCTTCGACCTCGTCAGTTTCCGCGCCTTCCGCCCCTTCGAACGCAAACTCTTCAAGAAGGTCTTCGCCGTCTGCGCCCCCTGGGGCTTCGTGGCCGCCTACAAGGGCCGGCGTGAAAAGGCCGAGGCGGAGTTGGGCGAAATCGAAGGACTCTACGACAGGGTGGAGATCCTCCCCGTCAAGGTTCCCTTTCTCGACGACGAGCGCTGCCTCGTCGTTCTCAGCCCCGCTCGACGGCCAGTGCCCGCCATGCCCGCGACCGCCGCCCCGAAGGCGCCCTAGCCGGAGCCCGGCGTCGGCCGCCCGGCCCGCCACCAAGACCCACAGACAAGGAGAACAGGATGCGACACGCCGATTTCAGGAGCGACACCGTCACGAGGCCGAACGAGGCGATGCGCCGGGCCATGGCCGCCGCCGAAGTAGGCGACGACGTCTACGGCGACGACCCCACCGTGAACCGCCTCGAAAAGTTAGGCGCCGAGCTCCTCGGCACCGAGGCCGCCCTCTTCGCCTCCTCGGGCACCCAGACCAATCTCCTCGCCCTCCTCACCCACTGCGGCCGCGGCGACGAGTACATCGTCGGCCAGGACGCCCACACCTACAAGTACGAAGGAGGAGGGGCGGCCGCCCTGGGCTCCATCGTCCCCCAGCCCATCGAGCTCGAGGCCGACGGCAGCCTCGACCTGGCCAAGGTCGCCGCGAAAATCAAACCCGACGACTTCCACCACGCCCGCAGCCGCCTCCTCTGCCTCGAAAACACCCAAGGGGGAAAGGTCCTCGGCCTCGATTACCAGCGAGAAGCCGCCGCCTTCGCCAAGGGGCACGGTCTCGCCATCCACCTCGACGGAGCCAGGATCTTCAACGCCGCCGTCAAGCTCGGCGTGAGCGCCTCGACCATCGCCGGCCACTACGACACGATCTCCGTCTGCCTCTCCAAGGGTCTCGGCGCACCGGTGGGCTCCCTCCTCTGCGGCCGCGCCACCTTCATCAAGGAGGCCCGCCGCTGGCGCAAGGTCCTCGGCGGCGGCATGCGCCAGGCCGGCATCATCGCCGCCGGAGCCATCTACGCCCTCCAGCACAACATCGAACGCCTCGCCGAAGACCACGCCAACGCCGCCTACCTCGCCACGAGCCTCGCTGGCATCCCCGGCCTCGAAGTCCTCCCCCACTCGGGAGAGACCAACATGGTCTTCGTCCGCTTCGCCACGGCCAAGCCCCACGAGCTCGCCGCCGCCCTCGAAAAGAAAGGCATCCTCGTCACGCCGGGCAATCCCATGCGCCTCGTCACCCACCTCGACATCGCCAGGGACGACGCGGCCGCCCTCGTGGAGGGAATTCGCTCCCAGCTCACCAAATGAAGGGAATGAGCCTGTACCTGACCCGCTTCCTGTAATCCTCGTAGCCCGGGAGCCCCGCGACGAGGAGCTTCTCCTCGTTGACGATCCGATAGCCTAGGAGGAAGGGAAAGCTAAGCATTGGTACGAGGGCAATCAACGAGCCCAGGGCTATCGGCGTCGCGAGGTACATGATGGCCGCGGCCAGGTACATGGGATGCCTTACGATACCATAGAGCCCCGTGTCGATCAGCCTCTGCCCCTCCTGGATCTCGACCACCCGCGAGGCATAGCTGTTCTGGGCCGTCACCGCGAGAAACAGGAGGTAGCCCCCGATC
>DATKTD010000211.1:0-12586 GCA_035531315.1 Rectinemataceae bacterium | reverse complement strand
TAGCGGGCAAGAAGGCCGCGGAATCCCGAACCGTGACGCGCCTCATCCTTGCACATCTCGTGCACTGTATCATGAATCGCGTCGTAGCCCAACTCCTTGGCTCGCTTGGCGAGTTTGAGTTTGCCCTCGCAGGCGCCGAATTCGGCGTCAGCGCGCAACATCAGATTGGTCCTCGTGTCTGCGTGGACGACCTCGCCGAGGAGCTCGGCGAAGCGGGAGGCGTGATCGGCCTCCTCGAAGGCATAGCGGCGATAGGCCTCGGCGACCTCGGGAAAACCCTCGCGTTCGGCCTGGCGACTCATCGCGAGATACATGCCGACCTCGGTGCATTCACCCTGGAAATTCTGGCGGAGCCCCTCGACTACCTCGGCATCGAGGCCCTTGGCTACACCGATCCGGTGCTCGTCGGCGAAGGCTGCGCCAGAAGCGGCCTTCTTTTCGGTGAATTTCTCCTTGGGAGCCTTGCACTGGGGGCAGGCGACCGGGGCATCCTCACCGATGGACACGTAACCACACACCGAGCAGATCCAGGTCTTCATGTAGCTCTCCTCTGAAAGATATATAAAACTGAACTAAGTACAATCTATAAGCAAAGGAACCCTGGGTCAAGCCTCGTTCGAGCGAAAATCGATTCTCGGGGTGGAAAGGGACTGGAGAGTCGCGAAGGTTTTCGCGAACGAGGCCCTCACTTCTTCATAAATTCCCTGTAATTGTCCTTGGTAACCTTTATATAGGGAACCCAGACATAGTGGCCCTTCGGGTCGGCGAAGCCGTCGGCATTGGCCATGGGGGCTATCGGCGTGTATGCGGGCCGGCCAATGGAAAGGGCGTAGACGAGGTCGAAGGTTGCCTGACCCTGTTTGACGGTGTCGTTGAGGACGGTGCCGAGGAGGGTGCCCTGATTGAGGGCGTCGAGGGCGGGAGGGGTCGCGTCGACGCCGACGACGGGCATGTACTTGCCCTTGCGAAAATAGCCGTCGGCCTTGAGGGCGTCGATGGCCCCGAGGGCCATGTCGTCGTTGTTGGCGAAGACGATCTCTATCTTGCGACCATAGGCCTCGAGCCAGGCGGCCATCTTTTCCTGGGCCTTCGGCCGATCCCACATGGCGGTATCCTCGGCGATCTTGAGCACCCTGATGCCCGCGGCGGTGACGGCCCGGACGGAATACTCCGTACGGTACTTCGCGTCCGTGTTCGAGGGATCGCCGATGAGCATCACGTATTCGAGAACTCCATCGTGGTTACGGTCCGCTTCGGGGTGGGTCTTCCAGTATTGGGCGACGATCTGGCCTTCCATCGTGCCGGATTGCTGGGCCTTGGCGCCGACATAATAAGCCTTGTCGTACCTGGCCATGTCCGAGGCCTCGGGCTCGCGATTGAAGAGGACGAGGGGAAGGTTCCGGCTCATGGCCTTGTCGATGATGACGGAGACGGCGGAGGGATCGACCATGTTGATGGCCAGGCCCTTCATGCCCTCGGCGATGAACTGGTCCACCTGGTCGTTCTGCATCGGCTGGTCGTACTGGCTGTCCTGGATCGAGAGCCAGGCCTTGCCGACCGCGGCCACCTCGAGCTGGTTGCGGACATACGACATGAAGGTGTCGGCGAACTTGTAGATGCATACGCCGATCCTGGGCTGCGACTGGGCCGAAAGGGCCGCGCCAAAAACGACGAGGAAGGTCATGGCGAGGGTAATCGCGATGCCTTTTTTCACTGATTTCCTCCGGAGTCTTGGCTGGACCCGCGCCTGCTCAGCCTGAGGAGGACAGTATCGAGCCCAGGCGGGAAAGGGTCAGCAGGAATCTTGCGATGAAGATGCGCACCTTGTCGCCCACCCGGGTCTCGCGAGGCGCCAATTAGCATTCTCTCGCGGGCAATGAGGGGAAAATCCAGAAAGCGCCGAGCCTCAATCCTCGGTGCCCCCGGCCCTCCTACCCTCGGCCCAGCCCGAGGGCGTCGTCCCCGTAACCTTTTTGAATAGCCTGGCGAAGTAGTTCGGGTCGGGATAGCCGCAGGAGAGGCTCACTTCCTTGATCGAGGCGCCGGGCTCGAGGAGGAGCTCCCGCGCGATGCCGATCCGGTACTCGATGAGCCAATCCGAAAAACCCTTGCCCGTCTCCTCGACGAAGAGTCGCGAGAGGCGGCCGCTCGAAACGCCGGCGGCCTCGGCGGCGAGGTCGAGCCCGATCGGCCGCTGATAATTGTCCCTGATCCAGGCGATGGTCCTGGCCACCGGGGGGGAAAGGCGCGTGATTTCCCGGCTCGCCGACAGGATCGAGGCGAAGCGGGCCCGGGCGGCCAAGCCGAGGGTGGCGACATCGAGCCGCAAAAAAAGGTCGGAAAAATCGTGGCAGGCCATGGCCTTGCCGGGATCAAGCATCCCGCGGCGGGCGAAGAGGCGGCAGGCGGATCCAAAGAGGCTGGCCAGGCGCCCGGCCTCGACCGCCGTGACCTGGCTTGAAGGCGAGGGAAGGATCCGCTCCAAGGCGAGGGAGGCCTTGGCCTCGTCACCCGCGGCGAGGGCCGCGAGGAAGTCCTCGTCGTCGGAAAAATCGAAGGGTGGCGCGCCCTCCCCCAGCCACAGGCCCACGGCCTCGCCGCCGGCCCCTCCCACGGCCTCGCCGCCGGGGGAATCGCCGCCGGGGCCCCCGATTCCGCCCGTCGAGCCGGGGCGGGCGAAATGCGCGGGAGGGCGGCCAAGGGAGGCGAGGGCCTCCGACCAGCCCTCTTCGAGGCCTTCCATTCCCGAGGGTCGGCCCCACGCCACCCGCAGATAGCCATGGCCGATCTCGTCGGCGAAGGCCGAGTCGATCGCCTCGCGCATCTCCCTGGCCCTCCTTTCGACCTCTTCGGCATCCCTGCCCGCGACGAGGGCGGGGCAGAGCCCCGCGAGGAGGGGCCCGACGAGGGCATGACTCCGGTAGCGGAGGGTATCGCGGAGCCTCGCATGGAGGACCCGGAGTTCGCGCGCCGGATCGGCGGCGGCCGGTGGAGCCGCGAGGGCGAAGGCCGCGACGATGGCCATCCTGTCCCCGATGCCGAGAAGATCGAGGATGGCCGCGCGTTCGGCGGCGGCTCCGGCGCCGAGGGCGATGCCCTGGAGGAGGGCCGTCTCCGCGTGGGCGGCGAGGGCATCCTCCCTCTCGCGATGCGCCACCTCGCGGTTCTCCGCCTCGCGCGCCTTGTCGGCCCATATGGCCGCGGAACGGAGTGCCCTCGCGAGGCCCTCGCGCGAGACGGGCTTGAGGAGGTAGTCGACGACGCCGAGCTCCACGGCCTCGCGGGCTATGTCGAAACGCTCGTAGGCGGTGACGAGGACGAAGGCCGAAAGGACGCCGCGCTTGCGGAGCTCCCGGATCGTCTCGAGGCCTGAAATCCCGGGCATGCGCACGTCCATGAGGACTATGTCGGGGAGGAGGGAGGGTACCCGCTCGAGGGCTTCCCGGCCCGTGGAGGCGGAACCGCCGACCTCGAACTCGCCGCCCAGATCCTTCTCGACGATGAGGCTTATGCCGTCGACCACGGGCTTTTCGTCGTCCACCACAAAGATGCGCTTCACGAATCTTCCCTTCCCGCGGGCAGGCGTATCCGCACCAGGGTGCCCCGGCCCACCGCGCTCTCCATCTCCACCTTCGCCCTCCCGCCCGTGGCGAGACTCAGGCGGCGTATGACATTGTGCAACCCGATGCCTCCCTCGCCCCCCGAGGTCTCGGCTTCCATGGCCTCGCGGATGAGACGCTCGGCGACGGCCTCTTCCATGCCGGCGCCGTTATCCGCGACCTCCAGCAAGGCCTCGCCGCCCTCGAGCCGGGCGGAGATCCGCACGATGCCTCCCGTCTCGACGTCGCGGAGGCCGTGGCCCACGGAGTTCTCGACGAGGGGCTGAAGGATGAGGGCGGGCACGTCGATGCCGAGGGTGCCGTCATCGACTTCGATGGAGAAGGAAAAGCGTTCGCCGAAGCGCAGTCTGAGAAGCCAAACGTAGAGCTCGACGCACTCGATCTCGTCGGCGATCCCCACGAGACGCGAGGGGGAGCGCAGCGCGTAGCGGATGAAGGCCGCGAGTTTGTCCATGAAATCGGCGCTGCGATCCGCGCCTTCCGAAAGGGCGAGCTGCATGCCCGCCGCCAGGGTATTGAAGAGAAAGTGGGGATTTATCTGAGCCTGGAGGGCGAGGAGCTCGGCGTCCTTGAGCTTGCGGTCCATGTCGACAAGCCTGAGCTCCTCCTCGATCAGGCGACGCTCTATCTCGGCCTTGGCCCGCTGCTCGTCGAAGGCGGCGCGGACGCTCCTGCGCATACGCTCGAAGGCGTTAGCCATGGTGGCTATTTCCTCGGTGGCGCCCTCGTGCGGAACCTCGCTCTCGTAGTCGCCCCCCTCGATCGCCCTCGCCGCGGCCGCGAGGCTCGAAAGGGGTCCGGTGATGGCCCAGGTGTAGCTCAGAAAGATCATGAAGGCCATCAGCACCGCCGCCACCACGAGGGCCGCGTTGGTCGCGATGACCGCCTTGATGCGGCTGTTGAGGCCCGAGTAGGCGTCGATCGAGGCCGCGAGGTTCCTGCTCTCGACGCGCTCGATGATGGACCGGGCGAGGGCCGCCGTCTTTTCGCTGTCCTCGAAGCGCGAGGTGTAGACCTCGACCGAGCGGCTGCCCTTGGCCTCGGCGGCCGCCCTGGCCGACTCGAGATAACGGTCGATGAGGCCGGCGAGCTCGCGCTGGAGGAGGAGTCCCTCGTCCTCGCGGATGGCGCGATTGAGGACCTTGGCGCTCTCGGCCAGGCTGTCGCTGTTGGAAAAGAAAGAGGAAAGGTCGTCGGGGGTGCGAGTCGAAAGATAGCCGGTGAGATCGGTCGAGGAGGCGGCGAGGCCGATCTTGATGTCCTCGAGATGCTGATTGCGGCTGAACAGGAGGCCGAGACTCCTCGCGAGCTCGGCCGTGGCGATGCCGGTGTAGAGCGTGGCCGCGCCGATCGTGGCGAGCATGGCGAGGGCGACGAGGACCATCTTGCCGCGCAGGCTCCGAGGGGCCTTCATCGGGGGGACCCGCCCGTGATGACGGTGAAATCGACCTCGATGATGCCGGGGGGCGGCTTGCCGTCCTCCATGTCGGCGAAGGCTTCCGCCGCCTCAATCCCTATCCTCCGCGAATCGCGGACTATGCTCGCCGCGACCACGCCCTCCTCGAGATAGCGCTGAAGGAGGGGGGTTTCGTCGGCGCCGACGAGGACGATCTTCTGGGCCAGGCCCTCGTCGACCAGGACCTGGGCGGCGCCCAGGGTGTCGCGCGAGGTCGCGCACCAGATGGCGTTGATCTCGGGATGGGCGGAGAGGAGATCGGCGGCCGCCTCCTCTCCCGCGAATATTCCGGGTTGGGCCCGCACCGTGGCGATGATGGAGGCGCCGCGATAGGTCGCCACCGCCGCCGCCACGCCCTTGTACAGCGAATTCTCCTCGAGGTGGCCGACCACGTCCTCCGGCAGTATGAGGCCGATCCTCGCCCGCTGGGCGAGAATGCCCGTGATGATCCGGCCCCCGGCGAAACCCTGGAAAAGGGGTGCCGAGCCGATGAAGCAGGGCAGGACCCCCGGCGGCGCCTCCTTGCCGACGGCGACGTAGACGACGCCGGCCGCCTCCGCTATCCCGGCCCTCTTGGCCACGTCGTCGCCCGGTGTCGCGTACATCACGATCCCGTCGACCCCCGAGCGGAGCCCGATTTCGAACCAATGGTCGGCCTCTTCGGGAGAAGCCGCCGGGTAGCGCTCCACCTGAACGGCGGCCTTTATGATGGCGGCCGAGGCGTTGATGCCGTCGAGGATGTGCGAAAAAAAGGTGTCATCGGAGACGGGGAGTATCACGAGGAGGTGTCGCGGCTTCCGGGGGGCGCTGGTCACTCCCGCGAAGCCCGCGGCCGCGAGGGCCGTCCTGCTCTGCACGACGAGGATGGCGTTGACGGCCGTCGCCCCGGCGAAGACGAGGCCGAAGACGACGGCCAGGACTTTTACGATCCTGCCCACCTAGAATATCCCCAAGCGGAGGCCCATGGCGGCGAGACCCTTCAAGCCGCCGCTGCTGACGTCCGAAATCGACCAGACCTGATATTCCAGATAGTACGAATATTTCTTGAACAGGGGGAGGGATCGTACCGTGATCTTGGGGAATTCGAGCTGGCCGAAGACGGAACTCACGATGAGCTGTTTGGCGGGATCGCCGTTGACGACGGTGAAGTAGGTGAAGTCCGCCCCGATGCCCAGGCTCATCGACAGCCAGTCCCAGTCGGGTCCGAGGATCGATCCGACCGGCAGATAATACAGATTGGCGATGAGCTTGGCCCCGAAGGTCGTGCCGCTGAAGCTGGAGACGAGACCCGTCGACCAGTCGGTCGTCGGGGCCTGCCCGTAGCTCGCCTGGAGCTTGACATTGTCGCCGAAGAAGGTGAGGCCGGCGCCGACCTCCCATTCGGTGGCGCCGAAGAGGTGGGCGTCGAGGTAGAGGCCCTGGACGAAGGATGGAAGCTCATAATTGGACTTGTCGCCCTTGCGGAGGAGGACCTTCACCGAGTCGATGCCGTTGGCGTCCCAGGCCGTACCCTCCACGTCGATGACCTGGTTCTGGCGCGACGAGGCCTCCGGCGACAGGACGTCGAGCTTCGGCGGCGTCTTGTCGAGTTCCAGGCGGATCGGCACCGAGACCTGGCTTCCGTCCCCGAAGCTCGCCCTCGCCATCGCGAAGAAGGGACCGTCCGGATAGTTCTGCGTCTCGACGCGGAAGCTCCAGTTCTCCCTGCCCTGCGCGGCTTCCCAGCTCCTCCCGTTGTCGAGGCTCACTTCGACCGATTTCACCGCCCGGAGGCCGGCGGTCTTCTGGTAGGCCGCCACGGCCGCCTTGTCCGCCGGATCGGGGGCCTGGACCTTCATGCCGGCGCGGCCCTTGAGGAAGGGGCGATAGGGAAGGAAGGCCCCCGTCGCGAAATTGTCGATGGTAAGCCAGGGGCCGAGGGCCCGCCACAGGAGGATCCGGTCAAGGCCCTTGACTTGGCGCTTCCCGTCGACCTCGCAGCTGGCGCCCAGCCTGTGGGGTCCCTCCGTGGCCGCTCCGTCTTTCAAGGTCAGGCTGAAGTCGCCGCCCGGGCCGGGAAGGGCCTCGCCTATCTTCTCGCCGTCGAGGAAGAGGTCCACCCTCGTCGCCTTCCCGTTGATCGCCACCGTCCCGCTGACCGTGAAGGGGCCGGAAAGCGCGGAACCGGGCTCCGGATAGAGGATCTCGACCGACTCGCCCGCGGTCTTCGGGATGACCTCGAAGACGCGGGAGGCCAGGGTCTCGTTGCCGGCCCTGTCGCGGGCTATCAGGCGGACCGAATACGTGCCCGGGACGAGACTCGAGATGTCGATCGATCGCGATTGGACCCGCCGGGTATCGAGATCGACTTTGATGAGGGGAGGACTGGCCGCCCCGATGGGAGCTATCTCGAGGCGGGCCGAGGCCAGGCCGAGATTGTCCGAGACGCGGCCGCTCACCTCGAGGCTGTCGGCGGCCCTTTGCCCGTCGAGGGGCTGGTCCAGGACGGCGACCGGAGGGCTGTTGTCGACCGTGATGAGGGCCGCCGCCAGGCCCCTCGTGTCGTAGGAGTCGAGGGGCCGGAGAAGGACGGCATGGGGGCCATCGGCGAGAATGGTCGTATCGAGGGGGTATTTCCAGGCCGTCGTGCCCTCGACCCCCTGCCAGCTCGTTCCATTGTCGAAGGACAGGGCCATGGACGCGATGCCGTTGGCGTCGCTCGCCCCTCCCGAGACCTCGACGCTGCCCGAGACCACCCTCGACGAGGGAGGCTCGACCATGAGGGCGAAGGGCTCCTCCTTCGACACTCGCCAGCTTCGCTTGACCGTGTCGCCCACCACGCCATAGATGTCGGTGGCCCGCACCTCGATCGAATGGCCATTGTCCGTCGTGTCCGCGAGGGAAACGGGCATGGAGAAGCTCATGCCGTCGACGGGCATGTCCCGCCAGTCGCCGCCGTCGAGACGATAGGAGATCGACGAGATGCCGTCATCGTCGAAGGCGACGCCCGCGATCGAAAAGTCCTGCCTCAGCACCTCGTCCTCGGTCGGCGCGTTGATCTGGACGACGGGTTTGTCGGCCTGCGGGTCCACCCCGAGCTTCGGGACGAGGAGGGCGACATTGCCGGCGGCGTCGACGGCCTTGAAGCCCGCCTCATCGGGCAGGGGCGAGGGCAGCTTCGCGAGGTCGAGGCTGCCGGAGAAGGAGAGAAGACCCTCGACCGGCTCCGGCTTGGCGCCGGGGGCGGCGCCGGGGGCGGCGCCGGGGGCGGCGCCGGGGGCGGCGCCGGGAAGAAAGTCCAGACTCGCCAGACGGCCGCCATCCCTGGCCTCGCCGATGAAGGTCGTGAGACCGTTGACCGCCTCGCCTTCCTCCGGAAGCAGCTGGGCGAGGCTGGGGGCTTGGCTGTCCTTGGTGAACACGCGGCTCGCCAGGGCGAGGCGCCCGACCTGGTCGAAGGCGCGGACCGAAATCTCCACGCTGCCGTCATCCACCGCCGCCTCGATACGACTATCGAAATTCCAATGGAGGGGGTCAGGGGGCGGCGTTCCGGCCGCAGCGCCCGATCGGCCGGGGGCCGGCGCGGCTCCGCTCTTCGGGGCGGTCTCGACCGCCGCCGTTTCGCGGGCCAGGGCTTGCCAATCGCCGCCGTTCAACGAGTACTCGAGCTTCGCGATCGCCTCGTTATCGTCGCTCGCCGAGCCCTTGAGCATTATGCGGCCGCTCGACCAGTCCAGGTCCGATGGGGAGGCGATGACGATCGTCGGCCCTCCCCCGTCCGCGTAAAAGCTCGCCGGGCCCCAGTCGAAGACCTCCCCGTCTATGGTCCGGACTTCGACCTTGGTCGGGGCTGAGACGAGCTTCCCCTTGGCCGAGATGCTGACGATGGAACCTTCGTTCGCGACCACGAGGGAAGGATTGGGCGGGACCAGGGCCACCGAGGCGATTTGTCGCCCATTGAAGCGACCGACCAGGCTTTCCCCGGGCCTCATGATGACCCTCTGCCCTCCCCCCTCCTGATCGATGCGCGAATCGAAGAAGCGAAGGCCATCCGCGTCGTCGACGCCTGCCTGGCTGGGGAGGATGGACACGAAGATGAAGTCGCGCGCCGTTTTCAATCCCGCGGAATCCTCGGCGGTGAGTCTCGCGACGACCTTGCCATAGGGAAGGCCGGCGAGGGAAACAGAGAAGGGGATGGGATCGCCGGCCTTGGCGGGCTTGCCGAGGATCAGCGGGGCCTTCGTCCCGTTCAGGCTGCATTCGAGACCGGCGAGACCATTCTCCGAAAGGAGCTCGCCCGTCAGGAAGCCGGCCTTGGCGAGGGCGAGGCGGATTCCCGGCGCGAAGGGGCTCTTCGCCTTGGCATCGCCGAGGGTGAGCCCCTGGAACGAGGGAGCCCTTCCTTTTACCACTATGTCCTTCGTCGCCGTCGCCGTTCTCCCCGTGGCATCGGTGCCCAAGGCGGAAATCCGATGCCGTCCCGGAGCGAGCTCCGGCAAGGCGACGGCAAGGGCGCCGTCTGCCGATTCCGCCACGCCAGCGCCATCGATGGACAGGCTCAGCGCCGCGGGACCCTCAGCCCCAAGGGCCCTCGCCGAAATCAGATCGCCGACCGAGGTAAAGGCGGCATCGGCCAGGCTGCCGATCTCAACCTTGGGCAAGGCTGCGGCGGGATCGAGGCTGAGCTTGACCGGAAGGCTGGCGGTATTGCCGGCGAAGTCCCTGGCGATCAGGCTGCCCTGGAGGTTTGCGCCCTTCGGCAGCGTGGCGGGGTCGAGGAGGAGGGCAAACCACTCTCCGCCGCCGGCCCCAAGTTCCTGGCCCCCGCCCGTGCCGCTCGACCAAATGAGGGAGGCCAGGCCCGTATCGTCCTGGACCTGGGCGATGAGGGGTATCCTGCCCAAGACGGGGCCTCCGGCGGAAGCCGGGCCCGCGAGGGTGATGCGCGGAGCCGCGTTGTCGACGAGGATATCGAGGGCCGCGAAGGCGCTGGCTCCCGAGAAATCATCGACCCGGAGGAGAAGGCGACCCGGGCCGGCCTTGAGCTGCTTGGCGCTGTCGAGGGAGATGGACAGGGCCATGGTCGCCGTGGCGCTCTTCGCGTCCTTGGCCGAGGCGAGGGGCAGCCAGCTGCCTCCCCCGTCGAGGCTGAGGGACAGGGCCTTGATCTGGGCCGACCCCGAGGCCCCCGGCATGGCGCTGACAGTCCCCTTGAGAGAGAGGCTTCCCGAGACCAGGAGCCTGGACCCGAAGCGGCTGTCGCCTTCGATGGAGGCCTGGTCGGGAAGGAGGGGGAGGAGTGCGGAAACCTTGCGTGTCCCCGATGTTCCCGACAACTCGATCCTTCCCTCGCTGTCGGAGGGCTCGATCCGCAGCGTGTCACCGAGGGCCGCAGCCGCCGGCTTTGGAAGGATCTTGATGTCCGGCTTGACGATGGCCGAATTGCCCGCCCGGTCGAACAGACGCCAACTCGCCGCGGGCGTGGCCTGGAAGTCGACATCGGCGACTATCCAGCCGCCCGGCGCATCCATGGGCGCGAAATTCTTGCCATCGGCGGCATATTCGACGGAGGCAATTCCCGAGGGATCGGAGACGCGGGCCACGACGCTCTGTCTGCCCGAGACCTCCGAAGCGGGGGCCGGCGAAAGGAATTCCGCCTTCGGTGCCTCGGCGTCGAGACCGAGGGCAAGGAAGGCCCGGCCCACGTTGCCCGCAACATCGGTCGCGTCCACCTCGACCTCGGCGAGGCCGCCGCCGGCATCCTTCGGGTCGACGGAGAAGGCGAAGCCGCCCCCGGCCTCGGGTTTGAGCTCCGTGACCTTCCCGGAGGGGAGTATCCGCCAGGACAGGCCCGCGATACCCCCCGCATCGGCGACCCGGCCCTTGACCTGCACGGCGTTCTTCGAGCGATAGCCCTGGGCCGGCGAGTCGATCGATACCGTCGGCGCCCTAAGGTCGGTCGCGAAGACCCAAGGCCCCCCCGAGAACTCGTGACCCTTCTTCGTAGTTACGACTATTTTTTCCGGCCCGGTCTTCCCCTCGCCGGTGGCGCTTACGCCGATGGCTTCGCCCTCGAAGGTGGCGGTCACGAGGCTCGTGGGCGGATCGAGGCGAACAGAGGCGATCTCCTCGCGCCAGAAGAGCCCGACAAAGGCTTCGCCCTTGCCGATGAGGACCCTTCCGTCCTCGACCCTGGCCTCGTCGAAGGAGAAGCCCGTATCCTCGCGCGGAACGGCGTAGTCGGTCACGTACAGGAGGGCCTTCCCTCCCCAGACATTGCCGAAGCCGTCGGCCAGCTCTATCGAAATCGGCGCGAATCCGGAGGGGAAGCTCGAATCGACGGGTATGCGCCAGACCCAGTCCATGGGCCCCGAGCCCTTGGCGAGCTCGAGTTTTCTCGCCGGTCCCTCGCCTATGCGCCATTCGGCCCGAGTGGCCGGGTTCGGCGTCGTGACATGGCCGAGGAGGGACTCGCCCCCGTCGACGCTCACGACGATGCCCTGCGAGAAGGGCCGCTCCCCGGCCCCCGAGGACCCCGAGGCCCCCGCGGCCCCCGAGGCCCCCCCGGCCCCCGAGCTTCCTGTCTTGGCCAGGGAGGGGACGAGGGAATCGAGGCTGAGGCTTCCCGGCCCCCTGTCGTAACTGAAGGCGACGGTAGCCGGGTCGCCCGCGACGCCGAAGCTGTCCTGGGCCGCGACGGAGAGGACATGCTTTCCCGAGGCCAGTTCGGGCAAATCGAAGACGAAGGAGCCGTCGGCCCTTGCCTCGGTCGCTGCCCCACCGTCGATCGACCAGCGGACGAGGGCGACACCGTCCTCGTCGAAAGCCTTTCCGTAGACCCTGTCGCCCGCCTTCACCGTCGCGCCGGCCTGCGGAAAAACGATGCCCGTCACGGGCTTGTCGGCCTGTCTGTCGATCTTCCGGTCCACGACGAAGGTCGAGACGTTTCCGGCATAATCCTCGGCGCTGAGGGTCACGAGGAAGCGGTCTCCCTTGATGACCCTTGTATCGAAGTCCTTCCGGAAGAAGGGATCGCCCTTCCGCAGCTCGATCTCGCCCGCGCCGATGCCTGGGGCCTCGTAGCCCAGGCGTTTTATTCCCACGACATCCTTGACCGAGCCCGCGACCATCACCCTTCCATGAACCGGGCCGGCGGCGAGGGGCCTCACGATCGAAAGGAGGGGCCTCGTGTTCGCCACGACGAGGAGCTGGGCCGTCGTCGACATGGAGCCGACGCCGTCATGGCTCCTGAACAGGAGGACCTCGGGACCGTCCTTGAGTTTCTTCGAGTCGACGAGGGTCTGGAACTCGGCGACCGAGGGATCCTTGCCCCGCTTGAGATCGACCTTGGTCCACCGAGATCCGCCATCGAGGGAGAGATCGAGGTCGCGGATACCGTTGGCGTCCGAGACCCTGCCCGTGACCTTGATCGCCGACCTGACCAAGGCTCCGGCGGGAGGGGAGGCGACAGCGACGACGGGCTTGAAATGGTCGAGGTCGAAGGAGACCTTCACCACGGGGCCGACGAGGC
>DATKTD010000210.1:0-7019 GCA_035531315.1 Rectinemataceae bacterium | reverse complement strand
CGAAGCACGTCGGCGTCCTTGTAATCGATCTTGAGCTTCTGCGCGCAGAACTTACAGACCTTTTTCTTGAAGAAACCCTTGCCGCGGCGCTGCGAGGGACCGCGGTCTTCGCCTTCGCGGCGGGAGTCTCCGGAATCGCCCTCGCCTCGCGAGGGTCTTGAATCGTTCATTTCCCTGGTATCGGACATTGATAGTCTCCTTAGGTTTAGAAGGGGATGTCGTCGGTGAAATTGTCGGGCGGACTGCTGCGTTCGGGTTGCCGCGGTTGCTCCCTGCCTTGATAGCCGGGGCGCCCGCCTGTCTGTCCGCTTGCCGGGCCGCCGTCGCCGCGACCGAAGCCGCGGCCTTCCGTGCCGGAAGGTCGGCCTTCACCGCCCTGTCCGCCGTAAGCCTGCCTGCCCTCGCCCGGGCCGCCGCCGATCAACTGCACGTCATTTGCGTTGATGCGAATTTTCATCCGCTGCTGGCCGTCCTTTTCCCACTTATCCTGCCGCATGTCGCCATTCACGGCGACCAGCTTCCCCTTGGTGAGGTACTGATTCACCGATTCGGCTTTCTTGCCCCACAGATCAATGTCCCAATAATTGGGTTCATCAAGCCATTGGTCTCCCTTCTTGACGCGCGAATTCGTCGCGACGCTGAAGGAACAGATAGCCTGCCCGGAATTCGTGTATTTGAGTTCGGCGTCCCTCGTCAGTCTCCCGACGACGGTAGCGACCGCAAGGTCTCCCATTCGACGATCTCCCTTGTCAGGCCTCGACCTTCACAAAAAGGTACTTGAGGATGTTCTGGTTGAGCTTGAATGCCTTCTCGGCCGGGTCGACCTTCTGGGGGTCGAGAT
This sequence comes from Rectinemataceae bacterium, assembly GCA_035531315.1. Lineage (GTDB taxonomy): Bacteria > Spirochaetota > Spirochaetia > Treponematales > Rectinemataceae > CAIJMU01. The sequence continues at coordinate 6,178 of DATKTD010000210.1, read as the reverse complement.
TCATCGTGTACAGGACATAATGGCCGCGGTCCCGCTTCTTGATCGAGTAGGCGAGGGGCCGATCCCCCTTGTCCTCCTCCTTGAGCTCCGCTGCACCCTGCTTCGCGAGCTCGGCTCCGACCGTCTCCTTCCCGAGACGGAAGAGTTCTTCTTCCGTGGGGTAGATGACAGTGAGTTCGTACTGTCTCATGTTTCCTCCTTGTGGACTTTCGGCTCCCGTGCGAGGGCCGATCCCCCGTTTTGGGGGCTTGACCCATCTCCGTCCGCCTTCCGCCAGCGCCCCGATCCATCCGATGATGGACTGCCGGGGCGAAGCGCCGCGCTTCGCGATGGATAAAGAGGTTCGATTTTTATAGCAGGAAATATAAGGAATTACAAGGCTTCGGAGCCTCTTGGCATCGTCATGACAAGCTTCGCTGTCATGACGAGGGCCGCGGCAGCCGAGAATCAATCTGAGGCGACTATGTCACATATGATCCACTACCGCGACGACCTCTTCCTACTTTCGACGCAGATCAAGGCTCTCGACGCGATGCTCGCCGTCGACGCCGACGCCGATTTTTTCCGGGACAGGGCCTTCGGCGACATCCTCTTCATCGATTCGACCATCAAGACCATCGCCGGTATCCTCGCCAAGAACGTCCACCTCGTCGACAGGAACGATTACCTCAGATTGCTCGAGAGGCTGTCCCTCGATTTCGTCTCCACCTTGGAGCGGGTCGAATCGGGGCGTTCACCGCTTGGCCAGGCCCTCGAGGCCCATTCGCAGCGGATTTTGAGCATAGCGATGGAGCATCGCGACCTCGCCGCCGATCTTGACGGCAGCCTGTCGGAGCGGGAAACCGCCGAGGCCACAGATTCCTCTATCGTGTCGGGAGACGAACTCCAGAAGCTCCTCGGCGAGGGTTTGCTGTAGGTCCTGGTCTCAAAGATAGTCGGCGGCGAAGGCCAGGCCGTCGAGGGTGAGGTTTCGGTCCACCACGTCGAAACAGTCCACGAGGGGCGCGATTATCTCGCAAAGCCCTCCTGTCGCGAAGACCTTGGCCCTTCCTCCCATCTCGGCCCTCATCATTCCGACAAGGTGGCTCACGAGACCGGCGTAGCCATGGACCACCCCGGCCCTGATCGCCATGACCGTATCGGTGCCGAGGACGCTGTCGGGGGCCACGAGATCGACGGCCGGCAATTGCGCCGTGTTCCTCGTGAGCGAGTCGATCGCGGTGCCGAGCCCCGGAGCGATGGCCACGCCGAGGACCTTGCCGTCAGCCCTGACCGCCGTAAAGGTGAGGGCCGTCCCGAAGTCGGCGATGATGGCCGACTCCCCCGCCTTCCTGAAGACGGCCAGGGCGTTGGCGACGAGGTCGGTTCCGATCTCATGCGGGCTTGGCAGCACGAGGGGGAGGCGATCCCAGCTGTCGGGCCCGAGAATGAGGGGATCCTTGCCGGAGAGGTTCCTGGCGAAGGCGGCAATGGTGGAGGTAAGCGAGGGCACCACGGAGGAGATCACGACGCGATCGATGGCCGAGACCTCGACGCCGCGCTCCCCAAGGAGGGAAGAGATGGAGGCGGCATATTCGTCTTCCGTCTTTTTCACGATGCTTCTGAGGCGGAAGGTCGATTGCACGCGGCCGAACTCATGGATGCCGCCGACAATGTCGGTATTTCCTATGTCGAATACGAGAAGCATTGCCGGATGATGGTGGCATGGCCCTCCGATGTCAACGAAAAAAGGTGGATTGGCGGAGTCTGGAGCCCTCCGGCGGTTCTTGAACCCCTGCCCCGCTCCCGGCATAATGTCCACATGACCGAGCCCAGGGACGCGACCAGATGGGTGATGCCCGCGCCTGCCGGTCAGTGAGGAGCACCCAGCAATGCCCGACATCATTGAACCGAGGGTCCTGAAGGGATTCAGGGACTACCTGCCGGAGGCCGAGATTGAAAGGTCCGCGCTGACCGAAATTCTCCAAAAAGTCTTCAGGTCCTTCGGTTTCGTACCCATCGATACCCCCGTCCTCGAATATGCGGAAATTCTCCTTGGCAAGGGCGGCGGGGAGACCGACAAACAGGTTTATCGATTCAAGGACAATGGCGACAGGGATGTCGCCATGCGTTTCGATCTGACCGTACCCTTCGCCCGCTTCATGGCCGAGCATGTCGATGAGCTCTATCTGCCCTTCCGCCGTTACCACATGGCCAAGGTCTGGCGCGCCGAGAATACCCAGCGCGGCCGTTATCGCGAATTCATGCAATGCGATTTCGACATAGTCGGCAGCGATTCGGCGATGGCCGATTCGGACATTGTCCTCCTCATTCGCGACGCCTTCGAGGCCCTCGGCGTGGGCGGTTTCCAGATCAGGATCAACCACCGGGGACTCTTCAACCGCTTCCTCGCCAAGCTTGGAATCGAGGAACAGTCGGCCTTCGTGCTCCGCAGCGTCGACAAGAAGGACAAGCTCGAAGAGGCCGCCCTCCTGCCCCTCCTCGAAGAGGCCATCGGCCGCGAAAAGGCCCTCCTTGTCCTCGACTTCATCAAGCCGGCCGACAGCTTCCTCGAGACCCTCGCCAAGCTCGAGAAGCTTGCCGGCGGCCCAGGGGCCGATAGTCAAAGACTGCGGGAGATCCATGAGGCCTTCATCGCCTCGGGCATAGCCTTGGCCTGGAACGACGCGGCCGTCGGCAACGCCCGAAGCGAGGGAGAGACCCTCGTCCTCGATCCGGGCATCACGAGGGGCCTCGACTACTATACGGGCGTCGTCTTCGAGACCCGACTCGACGCGATGCCCGAAATCGGCTCGGTCTGCGGCGGCGGTCGCTATGACGAACTCGCCAGCCTCTATACGAACAAGAAGCTTCCGGGGGTCGGCGCGGCCATCGGCCTCGACCGACTCCTCACGGCCCTCGAAACCCTCGGCAAGACCTCCGGCCGGGTGAGCTATAGCGATGTCCTCGTTCTTTTCATCGAGGACGAATTCGGCTCGAAGTACCAGCAGTTGGCATCCCTTCTCCGCCGGATGGGTCTTGTCGCCGAGGTCTACCCCGAAAAACGCAAGCTCGGTCAGCAGTTCGCCTACGCCGAAAAGAAGGGGATACCCTTCGCCCTCATCCTCGGCTCGAGCGAGGACGAGCGCGGCGTCCTTTCGGTAAAGGATCTAGGGAGCAGGGAGACCTTCGAAGTGGCGAACATTTCCGCGGTCGCCGAGTCGATCAGGGAACGCCTCGGCCGGTGAGGAAGCGAAGCGGATCGAAGACCGGCCTGGGAAGGCTCTCCGCCCTGAGCACCCTCCTCCTTTCGCTTGCCATTGGCTCCTGTTCCAGCGGCCCCCCGGAGATCCTTGGCGTCGAGTGGACTACCGAGACCTGGGCGGGAAGGCCAGGCGCCGCGGAGGGAGGACACGAAAGCCTTGCCGTCTTCGCAAGCGTCCATGACCCCGACGGGATCGATGATATAGAAGGAATGTGGGTCATCGAGGACGGAGCCGAGCTCTCCTGGGCCCTGGATGCCTCGTCATGGACAAAGCGAAGTCTTGGTGGAGTGGATTGGTTAGGCGCCGCCGACCTTTCCATGCCCGACGGCTCGGCGCCTCCCCCTGGCCTCTATCGGGTCCTGGTTTCCGACTTCGCGGGTAACCGTGCCGAATACCAGTTCAAGCTCGAGAAGGGCAAAAAAACGAAGGCTCCCCCCCGAGTAAGCCTGAACGGAAACAGCCTCGAACTGGGTAATCCCTGGCCGGAGAACTATCTCCTGGCCTACGACGCCGGCGGCAACCTTATACGCAGCGCCGTCATGAAAACAGGCGGAGGCAGCCTCGCCTCCCTAGTCGGCTCGGCGGACGCGGCTCGCAGCACGGCGGTCGGCGTCTACGGCTATGATCCCGGCTCCCGAAGTGGGGCCTATTCCGCAAGGATGGCGATACGATGAGCGCTCCCGACAACGGCATCAGGACCTATGTCCTCAGACAGGGAAGGATGACGGATTCCCAGAAAAAGGCCCTCGAAGGAGAAGAAGGTCGACGCTTCCTAGTCGATTTCGACGGAAAGGCCCTCGATTGGAAGATCCTCTTCGGCAATGACAGGCCCGTCGTCATGGAGATCGGCTTCGGAATGGGCCTTGCCACCTGGCAGATAGCCGAGGCGCGACAGGACCTCAATTTCCTGGGCATCGAGGTCCATCGGCCGGGGGTCGGCAAACTCCTTTCCGAAATGGTTGCTCGGGATATCGACAACCTTCGGCTCCTCAACCACGACGCCGTCGAATCCATGGAGAAAAGCGTCCCCCCGGCCTCCCTGGCCGGCATCCACCTCTTCTATCCCGATCCCTGGCCAAAGAAGCGTCACCACAAGCGGCGCATGGTCCGCCCCGGCCTCGCCGAGCTCATCGCTTCGCGGCTCGTTCCCGGAGGCTACTTCTATTTCGTCACCGACATCGAGGATTACGCCCTGTACGCGCTGGAGGTCCTTTCGTCCACCCAGGGCCTCGGCAACAAATACGAGGGTTTCGCCGAACGCCAGCAGTGGAGGCCGGAGACAAAATTCGAGGCCCGCGCCAAGGTGGCGGGCAGGGGACACTTCGAACTTCTCTTCGAAAGAAGGTGAGGCGACTTTAGGAACTCTCGGCCTCGAGCGCCCTGATCGATCGGTAACCGCCAAGGAGGAAGGCCGAATAGGGCTCGCTTGTCTCGAGACGCGGTAGATCCTTCTTCGCCTTCTCGTAGCGATCGAAGGGGAGGGCCAGCAAGGCTTCCTCGTCATTTCGCAGCCCGCCGATGGCGAAGCTCAGTCTTCCGTCTTCCCTCTTGCCGCGGTACGAAACCAGGAGCTCGCTCGCCGGATCGGCTTCCTCGTAGGCCTTGGCGAGGATGAAGTACTTGAGGATCTCGACGCAGCGAGCGTCGAGACCGTCGCGGATGATCATTGCGCGCTCTCGGAGTTCGGGAAAACCGATGAGAAGTTCGGAGCCGGCCATGGGGGCGAGGCGTCCCGCCTGCCAAACAGAACGCTCGGTTTCCGGCACGAAGCGCAGGACCAAGCCCCGCCGACGGGACGATAGAACGACCGGCATCTCCGGCTTTATCGTCTCGCCGCAATGGGGACATCGTACCGACAGGAAGTTGCCTTCGAGTATCTCATCGATGACGGCGGGTTCCCTATCGAGATCGACCTCCTCGGGCAGGTCGGCGTCGAAGCTCTTCTCGCAACGACAGGTGACTATCCTCATTCGGCGTCCTCCTAGCGACTGAACCAAAGCAGGTCGCTCGCCGTGGCGAGGACGAAGAGGGCGAGGACGAAAAAGGCGCCTACGAGTTGAAACCTCCACACGGTCACCGCTTTTAGAGGCTTTCTTCGGAACCATTCGACGATCCAAAGAAGGATCTGTCCGCCGTCGAGGGCGGGGATGGGGAGAAGATTCATGATGAAAAGGCTGATTGAGAGAAAGGCCAGAAGATCGAAACTCTTGGCCAGGCCGGAAGCGACCCCCTCGCCGAGACCCTGAACCGCCGTGTTGCCGACAATCCAGGTTATGCGAGCCGGACCGGAAAGGGAGTTGACGAAATTGACGTCGGCGTACGAAGGCTTCGCCGTTAGGCTCAGGGTCTGACCTGCCCTGGAAACGCTGAGGGACATATCGTGGGGCTGGGGATGGTGGACGACGATGCCAAGGGAACGAAGGGTCAGCGAAAAGGTGGAGATGGTCTCTGAAAGCCCGTCGCCAACGGCCGAGAGGGCGGAGGACGATTGCACGCGATGAACGAGGGTCCCGAAGGAGATACCGAGATTCGATTCGCCCTGGTCATTCCAGGAAAGAACCAGGGGGAGATCCATCCGTGTACCGTCGCGCTCGATGCTGAAGACGGTCTTTTCAGGACGATTCCGCAGGGCCGAGAGGATGGCGATGGCCTGATCGACGGCAGTCCCATCGACGGCGACTATCCTGTCACCGGCCTTTATGCCGGCGAGGTCTGCCGAACTTGAGGGCAGCACGGAAGCGACGACGGGATCGATCCACGCTAAAACCCCAAGCTTTCCCCCTGGGCTATTGTCCGAAATGCCTTCTTGGATCGAGTAGTAATCCTTGACCGGCTTCCCATCTATCGCGAGGATCCTGTCCCCGGTCTGGAGTCCGGCTCGATCCGCGGGATAGATCGCCGTACTCGTCGATCGGTCCATGGGAAACTGGCTC
>DATKTD010000209.1:0-15978 GCA_035531315.1 Rectinemataceae bacterium | reverse complement strand
TAAAGGACCATCGCCACACCGCGGCTGAAGAGTTCCGCGCGGGAATAAAGGGGCGTAACGCCGAACTCCGTCATGTTGGCGAGAACGGGGGCCCTCACCGACCCCGTCACCTTCGAGTACGACTCGATGTCGGGCATCGCCTCGGCGAAGATGGCGTCGGCCCCCGCCTCGACGTAGGCGCCGGCCCGGTCCACCACCCCCTGTATCCCCTCGGACTGGAAGGCGTCGCAGCGGGCCATCACCACGAAGGCCGTGTCGGTCTTCGCGTCGACGGCGGCCTTGATGCGATCGACCATCTCTGCGGCCGGCACGATGGCCTTTTTGGGTCTGTGGCCGCAGCGCTTCTGCGCCACCTGGTCCTCGATGTGGACGGCGGCCACGCCGGCCGCGATCATCTCTCGGATCGTCCGCGCGATGTTGAAGGCCCCGCCCCATCCCGTGTCGATGTCGACGAGGAGCGGCGTTTCGACCGCTCCGCAGATCCGTCGCGCGTCGACGCGCACATCCTCCAAGGAGGTGATGCCGAGGTCGGGGAGGCCGCAGGAGTAATTGGCGACTCCCGCCCCGGAAAGGTAGATCGCCCTGAAGCCGACGCGGGTGGCCATCATCGCCGTGTAGGCGTTCAGGGTGCCGACGATCTGGAGGGGGAGCTCTTCGAGAAGGGCGAGCCGGAAAAGCGCGCCGGCGGAGGGACTCCTCATCGCGCCGCCTTGGCCTGCTGCTTCGAGTTGCGAACGAGGGCGAAGACCAGGGCCCCGCCAGCGAGGATCATGAAGACGAGGGCTATCGGGTTGGTGAAGAATATGGAGGGATTCCCGTCGGAGAGGGTCATCGAATTGCGGAAGTTCTGCTCCGTCATGCTGCCGAGGATGAGGGCCAGCACGAGGGGCGGCAGGGGGATGCCGATCTTCAAGAAGAGGAAGCCCACCACCGCCGCGATCATGATGAGGACGAGATCGGAGCCCGAGTAGTTGAGGAAGTAGGCGCCGAGAAGGGCCAGACCCATGATGAGGGGCAGCATGAGGCGCTGCGGGACCCTGAGGAGCTGTACGAGGGGGATGGCCAGGGGCAGGTTGATGATAATAAGTATGATATTGCCGATGAGCATCGAGGCGATGACGCCCCAGGCGATGTCGGGGTGCTGGGTGAAGAGGGTCGGGCCGGGGTGGACGCCGAGGAGCATCAAGGCGCCGAGCATGACGGCCGTCGTTCCGGAACCGGGGATGCCGAGGGTGAGGAGGGGCACGAGGGCGCCGCAGGAACAGGCGTTGTTCGAGGCCTCGGGGGCGGCCAGCCCTTCGATGGCTCCCTTGCCGAATTTCTCCGGATGTTTGCTGATGCCCTTTTCGAGGGCATAGGTCATGAAGGTGGCGATGGTGCCCCCCATGCCGGGAAGGACGCCGACGAGAAAGCCAAGGGGTGAGTTGCGCAACATCGGCCAGATGCACTGCTTGAACTCGGGCCAGCTTACCCAGACCTTGCCGATCGACTTGGTGTCGAAGTTGACCGGCGTGGTATCACGAAGATTTCTGAAAACCTCGGTCACCGCGTAAAGACCAATTATGACGACGAGGAAATCGATGCCGTCCTGAAGCGTCGAGCTGCCGTAGGTGAATCGCGTGAGAGCCGTCAGGGGATCTATGCCCACCGTCGAAAGCATCAGGCCGAAGGCGATGGCGATGAGGCCCTTGAGGAGGCTTCCCTCCGAGAGCGTGATGGTCGCGATCAATGAGAAGAGGAGGAGGGCGAACATCTCCGGAGGCCCGAACCTGAGGGCCGCGTTGGCCACGGGCTGGGCGAGGATGATGAGCATAACCATGCCTATCATGCCGCCGATGAAGGAGGCGATGGCCGAGATAGCGAGGGCCGTGCCCGCCTTGCCCTTGCGCGACATCGGGTAGCCGTCGAAGCAGGACACGATGGCCGAGGCGTCGCCGGGCACGTTGATCATGATGGAGGCCCGCGAACCGCCGAACATCGCGCCATAGTAAACGGCGGCCATCGTGATGAGGGCAGTGGCCGGATTCATGCCGAAGACGATGGGTATGAGGATGGCCACGCCCGTGGCCGGCCCGAGGCCGGGGAGCATGCCGATGATGGTGCCGAGGGTTCCACCGATGAAGACCCACAACATGTTGGTCCAGGTCAGGGCGGTCTGGAAGCCTATGGCAAGGTTGGAGAATATGACGTCCATGGGTTCCGTCTCCTAGAAGGGCAGCAGGTTTTCGACGAGGCCGCGGGGCAAACTGAGCTTGAGACCGAAGCCGAAGATGGCATAGGCCGCGACCGTGAAGATGGCCGCGACGCTGATGTTCTGGACGATTCGCCCGCGGTTGATGAGCATGGCCGCCGCGAACATGAAGAGGAGGGTCGCCACGGTGAAGCCGAGGGGGTCGAGGATCATGCCGTAGACGATGCCGGCCGCCGTGAGGAGGGTGATGTCGATCCAGACCATCCTATTCTTGACGAAGCCGAAATCAGCCTTCTCCGACCTGGCCCGGTGCCTGCCCAAAAGCTCGACAAGGACGAGGGCTATGCCGGCGATGACAGAGGCCGCCGCCACGACGATGGGAAAAAGGCGGGGGCCCATGATGTCGCCCATATTTGTATGCGCGGGGAGTGTCATGGCCGTGGCGAAGTAGAAGACTCCCACCACGATGGCCAGGATCGCGCTGATCATGTTCTTGGTCACAATATCCTCCAAATTCCCGCAGCTACGAAAAAGCGGGGCCCCCGGCCCGCTCGGGCCGCGGGTCGGGAGCCTCACCTGTCGAGTCGCGGTCTTATTTCTTGAGACCGACCGCGGTCAGGAGTTCGTCGAAGCTGGCCGACTGCTCGGCGAGGAACCTGGCGTGTTCGGCGGAGTTCTGATAGAAGGTCGAGGAACCGAGGTTGTCCATTTGGGTCTGCCAGGTCTTGGTCTGCACCATTTTCGCGAAGACCCCGTCCCAATAGGCGATCTGCTCGGCGCTGAGGCCGGGGGCGCCGATGAGGCCCCTCCAGTGGGGGAAGACCACGTTGACGCCCTGGGCCGTGAAGGTCTTCACGTCGGGGAGGAAGGAGAGGGTGTCGGGGGATGAGACGCCGAGGATGCGCATCTTGCCGGCCTTGTGCTGTTCGCGGACCTCGCCCACGCCGATGACGGTGAGCTTGACGTGGCCGCCGAGGACGGCGGGGACGATCTCGCCGCCGGCGCCCGGATAGACGATGAACTTGAGCGAGGCCGGGGGGATGCCGTAGGCCTTGGCGAGCTCGAGGATGGTGACGTGATCGTCGTTGCCGAGGGAGGGTCCGATACCGATGGGCATCGAGCCGGGATTGGCCTTTATGGCCTCCATCACGTCCTTGAGGCTCTTGTAGGGCGAGTCGGCGGAGACGGCGAGGGCTTCCCACTCGGATTGGAGGGCGGCGATGGGGGTGAAGTCCTTGTAGGTCTGCTGGCTCGTGCCGAGGAGCTTGTTGAAGATGAGGAGGGTCGAGGTGGCGGCGAGGATCTCGCCCTGGCCCTTCTTGCCCTGGAGATAGGTCCAGCCGACGGCGCCGCCGCCGCCGGGCTTGTTGGTGACGATGACGTTCTGGTTCACGAGCTTCTCGTCGACGAGGGTCTTCTGGATGACGCGGCAGAGCATGTCCCAGCCGCCGCCCGGACCGGCGGGTGCCACGAGTTCGATGGTTTTCATGGGCTTCCAAGGCGCGGCCGCGAGAGTGGATACCGAGGCGACGGCCACGGCCACCAGGAACAGCGAGCGAAGTTTCTTCATGACTCTGTCCTCCTGAGGGAAAATGCGCGGGTCCGCGATGGCCTGGCCATCCCGGTCGCGATCGGGGGAGTCTGGAGCCTGCCCGAGCATCCGTATGTAGGAAGGCCAAGGAATCGCGTGTAGGAAGGGTCCTACAAGGTTTTCCCTTGACGTCTCCTGGAAGCGCCCCTAGAATTGGCCAAGACAAAGTCCCGGATATTGGGACAATGTCCGGCTTTTGCGCCCTTCCGCTGATCGGCCAAAGCACACAGGGGAGGGAATCAACGCCCATGCCAGCGCCCGCGGCCCGTGGAGCCGAACGAAAGAACTCCATCAGCTCCCTCGAAAAGGCCCTCGATATCCTCGACTATCTCGAGCGTACAGGCTCGCCGCGGGGCGTGCGCGCCATCGAGACCGATACCGGCATTCCCAAAGCGACGGCCCAGCGACTCCTCGAAGTCCTCGAATCGAGGGGCTTCGTCCGCAAGCACAATGGGAAATACGCTCTGTGGGTCGGTACCGTGCATCTGGCGCGCTCCTTTCGCGCCTCGGACGGCCTCACCCGCAACGCCCTGCCGGTCATGCGGGCCTTGATGGAACTTTCTGAGGAAACCTGTTCCCTCTATGTACGGCAGGGCCTGGAAAGGATCCTCGTCGAGCGTGTCGAGAGCCCCCACCCCCTCCGATTCCGCACGCCGATCGGCGAAAGGCTTCCCCTCCACATCGGCGCCTCGGGCCTGGTCCTTTGCGCGGCCATGCCCGATCCGGAACTCGATGCCTATATCTCCTCGCTCGAGGTCGTGCGTCTCGCCGAGGGCACTGTCTTGAGCCCGGAGGCCCTCCTCGAGCGCATCCGCGCTGTCCGCCGCGACGGCTTCGCCATAGGGGTCGGGGAGCGGCTCGAGGGCGTGAGCTCCGTGGCCGCCCCGGTCGACACGAGGGACCAGGGAATAATCGCGGCCATCAACGTAGCAGGCCCATCCACGCGCCTCGACGCGCAGAAGCTCGAGCGTCTCTCGATCGAAATCAGGGGCGCGGCGAGGGAACTCTCCGACGCCTATGCCCATTCGCAATTCTAAGTCGTCCGTCCGCCCGAGGCGGATCAACTAAAAGCCCAAGGAGTCGCCATGAAGGACTATTTCAACGCGAAGGCCAGCCTCGAGGTCAAAGGCAAGCGATACGCGATGTATCGCCTCGACGCCCTCGAAAAGGCCGGTCTGGTCAAGCTCGCGAAGCTGCCCTACTCGATCCGCGTCATGCTCGAGGCGGCCCTCCGCCAGTGCAACGACGTCGAGATCACCCAGGCGGACGTGAAGAACATCGCCGCCTGGACCCCGAAGGGCGACCGGCCCGGCATCCCCTTCCTTCCCTCCCGCGTCGTGATGCAGGACTTCACCGGCGTCCCCGCCGTCGTCGACCTCGCCGCGATGCGCGAGGCTGTGGCGAAGATGGGAGGCGACCCCAAGAAGATCAATCCCCTCGTCCCCGTGGACCTCGTCATCGACCACTCCATACAGGTCGACCACTTCGGCGACGCGAGCTCCCTCGACAAGAACACGACGATGGAGTTCCAGCGCAACCGCGAGCGCTACGAGTTCCTCAAGTGGGGACAGAAGGCCTTCGACAACTTCCGCGTCGTGCCCCCGATGACGGGCATCATCCACCAGGTCAACCTCGAGTACCTCGCGAGCGTGGTCGCCGCGAGGAAGGGCGAGGGCGACGACGGCGAAGTCCTCGCCTTCCCCGACTCGGTGGTCGGCACCGACTCCCATACGACGATGATCAACGGTCTCGGCGTCGTGGGCTGGGGCGTGGGTGGCATCGAGGCCGAGGCCGTCATGCTCGGCCAGCCTATGGACATGCTCCTCCCCGACGTCATCGGCTTCAAGCTCTCGGGCAAGCTCAAGGAGGGGGTCACCGCCACCGACCTCGTCCTCACCGTCACGCAGATGCTCCGCAAGAAGGGGGTCGTCGACAAGTTCGTCGAGTTCTACGGCCCCGGCCTCGATACGATGGCCCTCCCCGACCGCGCCACCATCGCCAACATGGCCCCCGAATACGGCGCCACCATGGGCTACTTCCCCGTCGACGCGGAGACCATACGCTATCTCCGCCTCTCGAACCGGCCCGCCGAGGTCGTCGACAGGGTCGAGGCCTACGCCAGGGCCCAGGGCCTCTTCCGCGAGGCCGGCGCCCCGGAGCCCGAGTTCACCGACAGCCTCGAGCTCGACCTCGGCTCTGTCGTCCCCTCCCTGGCGGGCCCCAAGCGCCCCCAGGACCGCGTCGCCCTCGACGACATGAAGGGCGTGTTCGCGAAGGCCATCGCCGCCACGGTCAAGGACGGCGGCTTCGACATAGCCGAAGCGGCGCGCGCGACGACCGCGACGGTCGACGGCCAGAAAATGGGCCACGGCGCCGTCGTCCTCGCCGCCATCACGAGCTGTACCAATACAAGCAATCCCTCGGTCATGGTGGCCGCGGGTCTCGTCGCCAGAAAGGCGGCCGCCCTCGGCCTCGCGCCAAAACCCTGGGTCAAGACGAGTCTCTCCCCCGGCTCGCGGGTCGTCACCGAGTACCTCGAGAAGGCCGAGCTCCTCGGCAGCCTCGAGAAGATCGGCTTCAACGTCACGGGCTACGGTTGCATGACCTGCATCGGCAATTCCGGGCCCCTCCCCGAGAAGGTCGCCAAGGCGGTCACCGAGTCCGACCTCGTCGCCGCCGCCGTCATCTCCGGCAACCGCAACTTCGAGGGAAGGGTACACCCCCTCGTCAAGGCCAACTACCTCGCCTCCCCTCCCCTCGTCGTCGCCTACGCCCTTGCCGGCACGGTCGACATCGATCTCGACAAGGACCCAATTGGTACCGGGTCGAAGGGTCCCGTCTATCTCCGCGACATCTGGCCCTCCACGAAGGAGGTGGCCGATCTCGTCACCGCGAGCGTCACCACGAAGATGTTCGGCGAGCGTTACGCCTCGGTCTTCGAGGGCTCGAAGGAATGGAAGGAGATTAAGGTCCGCGAGGGCGAGCTCTTCGCCTGGGACGAGGCCTCCACCTACATCCACCACCCGCCCTATTTCCAGGGCATGGGCCGAGAGCCATCCGCCATCAGGGGCATCGCCCAGGCCCGCGTCCTCGCCGTCCTCGGCGACTCGATCACCACCGACCACATCTCCCCGGCCGGAAACATCGCCGCCACGAGCCCGGCGGGCAGCTACCTCCAGGGCCGGGGCGTCAAGCCCGAGGACTTCAACCAGTATGGCGCGAGGCGTGGGAACGACCTCGTGATGGCTCGCGGCACCTTCGCCAACGTGCGGCTCAAGAACCAGATGGTCGCGCCGAAGGAAGGCAACTGGGCCAAGCACCAACCCTCGGGCGAGGTCGCCTCGATCTACGACACGGCCATGAAATACAAGGCCGAGGGCCTTCCGGTCATCGTCCTCGCCGGCAAGGAATACGGCACCGGCTCGAGCCGCGATTGGGCGGCCAAGGGACCCATGCTCCAGGGCGTCCGCGCCGTCATCGCCGAGAGCTTCGAGCGCATCCACCGCTCAAACCTCGTCGGCATGGGCGTCCTACCCCTCCGTTTCGTCGAAGGCCAGAACGCGGCGAGCCTCGGGCTCGACGGCTCGGAACTCGTCGACATCGAGGGTCTCGCCGACGGCATGGTTCCGCGCGCGGTCCTCACGGTCAAGGCGAGCAAGGCCGACGGCAAGGTCGTCACCTTCAAGGCCGAGGCCCTCCTCAACACGAAGGTCGAGGTCAACTACTTCCGCAACGGAGGCATCCTCCATACGGTGCTCCGCGCCCTGGTCGCGAAAAAATAGGCTCTTCCGGCCCCGGGTCCATCGGGCCCGGGGCCCCGGCGCCTTATGGCCGGCCCGATCGGCCGGGCGGTGGACAGGGGGAGCCTCCCTCGCCATGCTCTCCCCATGGAAACCTACATCAAGCCACCGCGGAGACTTCCCCTCCTCCTCCGCCTCTCCCTCGCCCTCGTGGAAAGGCGACTCGGCAAGAGCCTCGTCGCGAACCGGATCCTCGCCTGGTATCCCAAGGCCTTCTGGGGCTCGGGCATCCTCGAGGCCCTGGTCGCCCACGGCAGGCGCGAAAAGCGCGGCGGCGGCGGCCGTAACGGCGACGGCGGACGGGACGACGGCGACGACCGCGAGCTGCCGCGCCGCCTCCTCAAACTGATCAGGATGCAGGTCTCCTTCGCGGTGTCCTGTCCCTTCTGCATCGACATGAACTCCAAGGAATTCTCGGGCGAGGGCATCACGGAGGACGAGATCCTCGCCTTGCGCGACATCAAATCCCCCACTGAGGTGCCGAGTCTTTCGGCCGCCGAGCGGGCCGCCCTGGCCTACGCGCGCTCGATTTCGGCGACGCCCGTGGCCTTCGAGGCGGCGATGATCGAGGAACTCAAGCGCCATTTCTCCGAGCGCGCGATCGTGATAATCGCGAGCACAGCGGCCCAGGTGAATTTCTGGGCCCGCCTCATCCAGTCCTTCGGCGCGACGCCGGCGGGATTCACGACCGACTGCTCCATCCTCGACCTGGAAGCCTACAGCACGCGAAGGTAGGAAGGTTCGGGCAAAGACGACGGGGCCTGCCCAATGAGCCGGGGCGGGCGGCGACGAGGATCGGCCGGGGCGATCGCCCCGCGATCGTCCCGCCGGGACCCAGGCCTGTCCTATCGCAAGGCGGCTATCGGATGGTGATCGAGGGCCCTGTCCTTGACCACGAGGGTCGTCACCGGAGCCTTGCATTCGCGCTGGAGAATGAGGTCGTGGCCGATGCAGAGGCCCATCATGGCGACGAGGTCGACCCGCCGTTCATCGAGAAGCCTCGCCTGGGCCACCGGATTGCAGGAGGCGGCGAAGCGCTCGGGATGGGCCTTCTGCAGGCCTACCTCGCCGTATTCGATGGCGCCGACCCGGCAGCAGACGAGTTCGCTTTCGAGCCCCTCGTCGCGGAGGATGCGGCCGAGCTTCTGCGCCTCCTTCGTCATCGACACGCAGTAGGCGACGCCGATCCTCCTCATGCCTTGGCTCTTCGCGTAGAAGACGAGCTCCTCGACACGGTTGCGGAGCCGGCCCTCGGCGGTGAAGGGAGCGGCATCCGCAGCGAGCATCTCGGCATGCACCGAATCGGCGAGATAGGGCTCGACATCCCTCGCTATGTCCGGCTCGGTGCGCGTCGGGCAGCTGAGCGGCATCCGGTCGAAATCGCCGCGGAGGCAGGCCTGGCTCGCGCAGAACGCGCAGGCATAGGGCCTTTCGGCGGTCTTCTCCGCGGCCATGTCCCTCAGGCCTTTCCGCCGCTATGGGCTCCGCCCGAGGAACCGGCGCCAGCAGGGGCGAGGGCGGCGGACTTGTCGGCGGCCGCGATCCCGGCCGGCGACGCTCCCGTCGCGCCGAGGCTCGCGCCATGGGTCAGTGCCCTGCCGCTCCTCGTGATCCAGCGAGCGTAGAGGGAGGAGAAGGGCACCTGCACGAAGAAGGCCAGGGCCACCACGAAGACCACCAGTCCCGAGTCGGAGCTGTTGCCCAGGAGGGGAATGGCGATGCCGAGGGCCAGGGCCAGGTAGCGAACCGAGCTGCCATAGGTCACGGCGACACCGACGGGGTAGCTGAACCAGCGGGCGGCGAGACTGCTCAGGCCGAACATGGCCCCGTAGTAGAGGACGAGGGGACCGAGGCCCCGGAGCACGAGGGCGGGGTTCGAGATCAGGAGCTTATTGGTGTTGAGCGACATAATGAGGAAGAGGACGACGAGGAGACCCGTCGAACTCAGCCCCGAGAACACCGGCTTCGAGGCCTTGTAGTACTGCTGGCCCTTCTTCTGGACGATGGAGCGGCGGGTCAGGTCCCCGAGTATGAGGGGAATGATGATCACGAGGAGAATGCGCTGGAAGATAAAGAGGGGGGTGGCGGAGAGGGCCGGGCCGGCGAGGAGGGGAAGGGCGACGGGCAGGCCGACGACGATGAGGATGAGACTCACCGCGATGATGGAGAGGGCCGCCTTGAGGTCGCCCTTGGCGAGCTCGGTCCAGGTGGCCGTCATGCCGCTCGTCGGGATGAGGGAGATGAGGAGGAGGCCGAGGGCCAAGGCGGGCTGATCGGCGAAGAAGAGCTTGCCGAGACCCCAGGCGATGGCCGGGGACACGAGGAAGTTGAGCACGACGCTTGTCGCCACCGCCCCGCCGTAATGCCTGACCTCGGCGATGTCCTCGATGCGGAGGTTGATGAACATCGGGTAGATCATCAGGAAGGAGGCCGCCGCGCAGATGATGATATTGAAGGCGATGCCACCGAAGAAATAACTGTTCGCCAGCCCGAGGAGCATGACGGCGAAAATCAGGGGCGTCAGGTGCTTGCTGACAAAACCGACGGACTTAACCAATTTTGGATTCACTCATGACTCCTTGCGACGCAGGTAGTGTGGCGATAAAGATTCATTTATCGCAATATAGTAAAAGATATATGTTACCAAGATAGCCGTCAAGAGGATATGCCGCGAAAGCGAAGGATTGACCACCTTGTGGCGATGAGTCGCCTCGACATGCGCAAAGTCCCGACTTCACTTTTCAAGACCTGCGTTATACTGACCTCAGGCGTCTGCTATCGCGATTCCCGACTGGCGGCGCCGAACGAGGAGGTTCAGATGCATCCCCGAAATTCCCTTCCCCTCCGTCCGGCCCTGCTTGCCGCCCTCCTGTCCGGCATTCTCGTCCCGCTGGCGGCCCAGGAACTTCCCGTCACCAAGGTGGCCCTCTTCTCATCGGGGGTCGGCTATTTCGAACAGCGGGGAAGCGTGACGGGCGACGCGAAGGTAAGCATTCCCTTCTCCATCGCCGGCATAGACGACGCCCTCAAGTCCCTTGTCGTCCGCGATTACGCCGGCGCCAAGGACCTCACGCCGGCGGGCGCTGCGGCACCCAGCCTGTCCTACCCCTCCCTCGAACCGGTGGACGATGCCCTCCGAAACCTCCGCATCGATCTTTCCGGCTCTCCGAAGCTGGCCGACATCCTCCGGAAACAAAGAGGCGCCGAGCTGGCCGTCCAGGCCCCCGAGGCCATCGTCGGCCGCATCGTCTCCGTCGAGGACAGGCCGACGGGATTCCAGGGCCAGCCGAGGGCGACCCTCGTCCTCCTCACCGACAAGGGCCTCAGGGCCATCGCCCTCGACGACATCGCCTCCTTCCGATTCACCGACCCGAGCCTGATGGCCGATTTCGACCAGGCCCTCGCCCTCATCCTCGGCTCGCGCAACGCCGACATGCGAAGCATCGACCTGCGTCTGCCCGGAAGCGGAAGCCGGGAAGTCGCCATCGGCTATGTCGTCGCGGCCCCCGTCTGGAAGGCCTCGTATCGCCTCGACCTCTCGGGGAAGAAACCTTGGATTCAAGCCTGGGCGATCGTCGACAACCCGAGCGCGATGGATTGGAAGGACGTGAGTCTCTCCCTCGTGAGCGGGAGGCCAGTGTCCTTCGTCCAGCGGCTCTATGCCCCCCTGATGCTGGATCGCCCCGTCCTCCCCCTCTCGATCGCCGGAACGGCCGAAGCGCGGGTCTACGACTCGGGAATGGGTGGCCTCGAGGCGGAAAAAAAGGTCGCGGCGGAATCGACCTACGGCGACTTCGCCGCCCCCTCCGCCTCGGCCCCTCCTCCCTCGGCCCGGTCCATGTCCGTACCCCAGGCCGCGCCGGCCCCCTCGCCGGCCTCGGCCTTCGACCTCGCCGGCAGCGGCACTTCCGGCCTCGCCGTGGCCCAGGCTGCCGGCGACCAGTTCGAGTTCACCATACCGACACCGGTCAGCCTAGGCCGGGGCCGTTCGGCCATGCTCCCCCTCGTAGCTGGGGCCGTCGCCGCCGAAAAGGTCTCGATCTTCACCGCCGACTCGGGCGAGAGCAATCCCATGCTCGGCGTCCGCCTCACGAACAGCCTCGGCATGAAACTGCCGGCCGGGCCTGTCACCGTCTTCGACGGGGGCATCTACGCCGGCGACGCCCTCATCGAGTTCCTCCCCGAAAAAGACAAGCGTCTCATCGTCTACGGCCAGGACCTCTCCGTGACGGCCACCGACAGCCGCTCGAGCGCGAGGGAGACCATCGGGGTAAAGGTTTCCAAGGGCGCCCTCGTCTTTTCCCGGCGCCTCACCTGGACGCGGAGCTACGAGTTCAAGAACGCCTCGGCGACTCCCCGCAAACTCGTAGTCGAGCATCCGATCATGGCGGGAGCCGAGCTCCTCGCCCCGAAGGACTTCGAGGAAAAGACCGAGTCCCTTTACCGCTTCGCCCTGGCCCTGCCGGCTTCGGGCGAGGCCAGGCTCGATGTCGTCGAGCGCCTGCCCCAGAGCGAGAGGATGGTCATCGCCGGCCTGGGTACCGCGGCCTATCTTTCCTTCGCCTCATCGACGGAGCTTCCCCCGAACATCAAGAGCGCCATGAAAAAGGCGGCCGATCTCGCCTCGAGGCTCGACGATGCCCGCAGGGCCCTCGCCGACCTGAGTTCGCGGCGCGATGGCATCGTGGGCGATCAGGCGCGCATCAGGCAGAACCTGTCGGCCGTCGGCAAGGACTCGCCCCAGGGCAAGGAGTACCTCAAGCGCCTCATGGATTCCGAATCGAGCCTCGACGACCTGGCGACGAAGACGACGGCCGCCCGCGGCGTCCTCGCCGATGCCCAGAACGCCCTCGACGGCTATGTCGCGGGTCTCGACCTGGGCAGCTGACCGTTGCCTCGCCCCAGCCGCAATTGGTAGTTTAGGAAACTTATGGAATACAAAGACGAGAGTGTAGCCGTCATCGTTCCCGTCTACGGCAAGCCCAAACGGGTCGACGATATCATCCGCAAGATCCTCGCCTGCGAACATCCGAACTGCCACGTCACCGTCATCGTCGACGGCTTCAGGAACGACGAGATCGACGCAGCCCTCGCGCCCTGGGAGGGTCGTATCAGGCTGCTCAGGAACGACGAGCGTCTCGGCAAGCCCCAGAGCCTCATGAAGGCCGTCGCCGGCCTCGAGGAGGACCTCCTCCTCTTCATCGACAACGACATCATCCTTCCGGACGACAGCTGCTTCATCGAGGGCTTCCTCGCCTCGATGAAGGACGCGGACATAGCCAACTTTCCCACCGACATCATCGGCAAGGGTATCCTGCCCCGGATGATGAGGATGGAGTTTCTCGGCATCGACCTCACGCAGTTGATCCTGAGCAAGATCGGCCACCATTCGCCGGCGGTTATAGGCATGGCCCTCGGCATCAGGCGAAGGCTCTTCGAGGAGCTCGGCGGCTTCAGGCGCATCATCTGCGAGGATCTCGACCTCGGCGCCAGGGCCTTCCACGCCCACGCCCGCTTCGCCTTCGAGTCGAAGCACCTCATCCGCTCCGACGGGCCCGAGACCTTCGGCGAATGGATGAATCAACGCAAGCGCTGGGCGGTCAACAACATCGTCTGGTTCAACGAGCATTTCTTCAGGATCATCAAGCACGCCTTCGGCTCGCCGCGCTTCTTCCTTTCGGCCATCATGCTGTTCCTGCCCACCATCGTCCTCACCGCGGTCTTCCTCGGTCTCAGGGACGTCCGAATGGGCAATGTCCTCCCCCTCATCTACCTCGTGATAGGCAATTTCTCCTTTTCGGCCAATATCCTGTACTGGATATCCCATTTCAATGTCTTCTTCTTCGATGGCATCCTGCCGACCCTGGGCGGCCTTCTCATCTCGGAGCTATTGTATTTTGGGCTTTCGATGCGTTTCAGGGTGCGCTTCAATCCCCTCGACTTCATCCTCTACTACTTCGTGTACTCGCCCATACTCATCGTCGCCAACGTGGTGGCCTGGTTCATCGTCATCCTCAGGATCGACATCGGCTTCGACTGGAAGGTCTGAGCTTCAGCCAAGGGGGAGGCGGACGGACTCCATCCTCTCGAGATCGAGGTGGAAGAGGATGCCGGCCAGGGCCGGGGGCTTGCCGAGGAGGATGCGGACTATCTCGGCGGCCTGAATCGAGGCCGCCACGGCGGGAGTGAAGGAGGGGTTCCCGAGCTCGGTTTCTATGCCGCGGCTCGGCCCTCCCTCGCCGAAGAGTCTGTGGAGGCTCCGCGAACCGGGAAGCACCGTGCTGACCTGGACGAAGTGGCCGGCGATGGCCCCATGGACAAGGACTATCCCCATCCTGGCGCAGGCATCCTCGAGCTCCAGACGCGAGGGAATGCTGTCGAGGGCATCCGCCGCCAGCGAGACCCCTTCCAGGAGGGCCTCCGCGTTCGCGGCATCCATACGGAGCACATGGGGAACGACCTCGACGGCAGGGTTGATGGCGGCGACCCGCCTTTCGGCCAACTCGGCCTTGAAGGCGCCAAGGTCGCCGATAGTGGCCAGGAGCTGTCGATTCAAATTGGAGGCGTCGATGCGATCGGGGTCGACGACGACGAGGCGGCCGACGCCGACCCGGGCGAGTTCCTCGATGAGGTAGCCGCCCAGGCCGCCGCAGCCGGCCACGAGGACACATGAACGGTGGAGCCTCGCCTGGCCCTCGGCGTCGATGCTGCTGAAATTCCGCGCGTAGCGCTCGAGACGCAGATTCGCGTCGAGGGCCGCGCCCTCCACCTCGCGCGGAGAGAGGCCGAAGGAGGGGCTCAGGTCCCTCTCCTCCGACCATGATAGAAGGCCGCCGTCGGCGGAGGCGACAAGTGCCGCCGCCAGATCTTCCCTTTCCCCTGGTCCCCTCATGGTCTCGCGCCTCCGATTGCTGGATCGGAAACAGGATCGCATCCCCGGGAGCTAAGGACAAGGCCGGCCGATTTGACCGAGCCGGCGCCGATCAGGGGGCCGGCGCCGATCAGGGAGCCGGCCCCACCGCCGCACTGCTACTGGGCCTGTTCCGCCATGACCTCGTTGACGAGGCGCAGGATGGCGCCGGCGTTCGCGTCCCTCAGCCGGTAATAGATGTTCCTGCCCTGGCGCTGTTTCTCGAGGAGGCCGCCGAGGGTCAGGAGCTTCAGCTGCTGGGAGATCGCCGAAAACGAGGACCCCGAGCCCGAAACCAATTCGCTGACGCTCCGGTCATGCTCGAGGAGCATGACGAGGATCTCGAGCCTCTTCCCGTTCGCCAACAGCGAAAGTGTCTGGGCCGCTCGATCGAAGCGCCTATCCGTTGCCGAATTTTGCATGGTCACTCCAGCCAGAGTCGTCTCGACCAAGGCGCCCTCCCCCGGGACCGCCGCCTTCGAATTCGAAAGCGGCAGCCCCGAGGACGGCGCATTCAGGCGCGGGCGCGCCGTCATTGCTTCCTTCGGAAATAGTGCGCGAAGAGGGCAATGGGCCTGTAGATCGCGTGGGCGAACTTCGAGAAGGCGAAAAGAAGGACCAGTTCCATCGAAACGACCGTATGGATCATGAAGATCAGGCGGTTCAGGCCGTTCGCGTAGTCGCCCGTGACGGCGATCTCCATCCAGAAACCGGTGACGCCGGCGAGCCACAGGGCGCCGAGGAAGAGCCAGTCGGCCAGTCGGCTGTCGCGGTAGGACATGGTCACCTTGCCGATGCGGTAGACGAAGGAAACCGTCGCCCCGTAAACCATCGCGATGCCGGCGGCCGTCCCGAGAAGCCGGGTCGGCAACCAGACCGTCGTGCCCGGGTCCTTGAGGATAAAATCGAGGGCCGTCGCCGCGAGGAGGCCGATGAAGCCCCACATGATCGTGAGGTGGACGAACCAGGGCTTGAGGATCTCGGGTTTGCCCTTCCAATGGGAGGTCTCGTCGGCGTCGCAGTCGCGGAAGCGCTTCATGCTGATGAGCTCCACGACCGTCTTTACCGCCGCGTCCCAGAGGGCCGCGAGGGGTTTCTCGGGCATCGTTGCGCCTTTGAAAAGGCGGAGGAGCATCGTCAGTCCGCCGACGACCATGGAGAGGCCGAGGAAGATGAAGAGTCCCATGCCGAGGTTGTGGATGATTTCCTCCGGCATCCAGTCGAAGATCCATCGGGAAACGATGTGATCCGGCTTGACCGTCAGCATGAAGAAGGCGAAGACGACGGCCAGGAGGGCCGTGAAGACGATCGAGAAGGGGTTGCTCGTGAAGAGGAGCCTGGTGATTCCCGTCGGCTCCATGCGCGCCACCGCGTAGCGGCGGAGGGCGGCCATGTAATTCTTCGGGTCGGCGCCGCGGGGGCAGGTCTCGGTGCATTCGCCGCAGGCGTAACAGAGCCAGATGGCGGGATCGGCGAGGGCCTCGTC
>DATKTD010000208.1:0-29940 GCA_035531315.1 Rectinemataceae bacterium | reverse complement strand
CGGTGCCCCGATGAGTGCCGAGGAGCTCGCCAAGGTGCAATCAATTGTGAACGAACAGATCGCGCGCGACCTTCCCGTCACGATGACGATGATGAAGCTCGACGAAGCGAAGCTCTCCGGGGCGACGGCCCTCTTCGGCGAGAAGTACGAGGAGACGGTCAAGGTCTACACGATCGGCGATTTCTCCAAGGAAGTCTGCGGCGGCCCCCATGTCGAGCGCACGGGCCTCCTCGGGAAGTTCCGCATCCAGAAGGAACAGTCCTCCGCCGCCGGCGTGCGGCGAATCTACGCGGTCTTGGAATGAGGGATTGGGGTGAGTGGCGGATACGGGCTGTCCGGTCATGAGCTTCTGCTCGACCGGAAGCGGCGCGTCTTTCTCCCCCTCGTCCTCGGTCTCGCCTCGGCCTGCGTCCTTTTCTCGATTCTCTCCTACCTCCTCCGAGGCTTCAACAAAGACGTAATCGTCTTCGGGGCAGGCGCCCTTCTGCTATTCATTTCTGCGCTCCTGTTCCGGTGGAGCGAGGATCTCGAGGCCGCGAGCAGCCTTGCCCTCGTTCCCGTCGTCCTCCTCCTCCCCCTATCGGTCTTTCTCCCCTTCCCAAGCGTTCCCAACGTTACCAGCCTTTTCACCCTCGCCGCCGGCGGCATGGTCGCGATGGCGCTCTCGGTCCTGATAGGGAATCGGGGCTATCACATCGTCGGGACCGGGGTCGTCTCGATGGGGGCGGCCCTCCTCTATTTCCTCGCCATCCTCGCTCCGGACAAATCGGGAAGCGTCGACATGGGATGGGCGCGGAGCAACTTCGTGGCCTCCCTCATACTCATGGCGATAGTCATGGGCGCCCTGCTTTTCGTGAGGGCCCTGATCGACCGGGCATTCGTCGAAATCGAGAGGGTCAATCGGGGACTGGAGGGCCAGGTCGCGGAGCGCACGGCCGAACTCGAGAGCCTCAACTCGGAACTCAGGGCGACGCTCGCCCGCCTCGAGTCGGCCCAGGCCCAGATTGTCCTGTCGGCGAGGATGTCCATCCTCGGCGACCTCGTCGCCGGTATCGGCCACGAGATCAACACGCCCCTTGGCGCCATAATTTCCTCGGTGCGGAGGGTCATCGAGGAGAGAATGAGGATACTCTCCGTCCTTCCCGAACTTTCGGCCTCCCTGGAGCCTCCCGCACGGACGAAGTTGACCGAACTCCTCGCTTCCATCTCCCTCAATCCCCTTCTGAACGGCGCCGATCTCAGGCAGGCGCGGAAGCGGGCCTCCGAAAGCCTGAGGGCTTTCGGCCTCGCCGAGGTCGACGACGACGCGGACCTCCTCGCCCAGCTCGGTCTTACCGAGATCGACGAGGGGCTTGCCGCCCTCATCAAGGCCAAAGCCGGCATCGTCGGGCTTCTCTATGGCATCGGCCTGTCGCGCAATTCCCTTCGCATCGTGGAGGAGGCCGCCGGCCGCATCGCCGCCGTGACCGAGTCCCTGCGTACCTACGGCCAATCGGCCGAGTCGGAAGCTCCTGCCCCCCTCTCGCTCGCCAGGAATGTCGATTCGGTGCTGCCCCTGATCCAGCACTCGATCAAGCGGGGCGTGGAAGTCAGGCGCGATATCGACGAGGCGATCTTTGTCTCGGGTCGAGCCGGCAGGCTCGGGCAGGTATGGCTCAGCCTGATCACCAACGCGATGCAGGCCATGGATTGGAGGGGAAGCCTCTCGATCTCGGTTCGCCGCGAGGGAGACTCGGCCCTGGTCGCGATAGGCGACGATGGGCCCGAGATACCGCCCGAACTCCGTGCGCGGATTTTCGAGCCATTCTTCACAACGAGGGCGGAGCTGGGCGGCACCGGTCTTGGCCTCGCGATAGTCAGGCAGATCGTCGAGGAGCACGGGGGCTCGGTCGACTTCGTCTCTGATTCCGGCTCGACGGTCTTTACCGTCAGGCTCCCCTGTTTGCCGGCCCTTCATCGCCCGGAAGCCGAGCCCCAGCCTCGTCGAGCCGTCTGAGCAGCTGAAAGGCGAGCCGGTCGTCTTCCCTGACGATTCTAAGAAAGAGGTCGCCGACAAGGGGCCGCCTCTCCCACCATGCCTCCCTGGCGAACCATTCCACGCCGAGCTCGAGTTCTTTGCCGTCGAGCGGCCTCCATTGGGCGAAGAGCCAGGAGCCGGCACCGATCAAAAGACCGGCTTCGGAGGCGGCTTCCCGGCCGCCAGGCGATTCCGTGCCGCTTCGCCATGAGGCGTCTGGCTTCGGCAAGGGTCTCTGGCATCTCGGGCCCTCGGGGCCGGACGAAAAGATGTCGGCCGGGTAGAGGTGGACTTCCTCCCCGCCCTCGGCCCGGGGACCGACGGGAAAGAAGCCTCCCACGCCCACGGGGGCGTCGAAGGCCTCGGGGAAGGCGAGATCCCTGCCGAGATCGAGGACGAGGAGTCGAGAGGGAAGGGACATGGGCCATGCTGGCCCTTCGGGGCGTCGCGATGCAAGCGGGCCGGATGACGATCCCCCGTTCTTGCATCGGGGCGGCCATCCATGGGATAATGCGGTTAAATATCGAGACTATTGTTATATATTTAGCCGTCCGTTCTCCCGCGATGGGGAAGGACCGGCCCCCGCCAGGGCGGGGGACCACACGAGGAGTCGCCATGCGTTTCAACCTGCTCGACCTGCTGCTGCCCCGCGAGACGAAGTTCTACGATCTCTTCATCGACCATGCCCAGGCCCTGCTCTCCGCCTCGAGAAAGCTGATGGAACTCGCGGCCGGCACCGGCGAGGGCGCGGCCGCCCGCGAGGGGCTCCGGACCGTGGTTGGCGGTATAAAGGAGATCGAGCGCGCGGCCGACAAGATCGAGTCGGCGATCGAGGTGGCCCTCGAGGAGAGCTTCATTACGCCCCTCGATCGGGAGGACATCCATCTCATCGCGGCCTATGTCGACAACTGCGTCGACGAGATAAAAGCCCTCGTCGGCAAGATCGAGACCTACGACATCCTCCACCTCCCCCCGCGTTCCAACGACTTCGCCGACATCATCGTCGAATGCGCCCAGCACCTCCTCGAGGTCTTCGTCCGGATGAAGAAGAAGGAGTCGACGGGCTCGCAGATCAAGGCCATCGGCGAGGCAGAACGCCGCGCCGACGTCCTCTTCTCCATCGCCATCGGCGATCTCTTCAAGGAGGGGAAGGACGCGGTCGAGATCATCAAGGCCAAGGAGGTCTACGAGGGGCTCGAGGAAGTCGTCAACCGGATCGACGGCGTCGGCAAGCTTCTCCGCCGCGTCGCGATCAAGATGGGCTGAGCCCCATGATCTTCTGGTTCATGGTGGGGGTCATCGTCGTCGCCCTCGCCTTCGACTTCTTCAACGGCTTCCACGACGCGGCCAACGCGATCTCGACGATCGTCGTCACGAAGACCCTCACGCCAGCCCAGGCCGTCGTCCTCGCCGGGCTCGCCAATTTCGTCGGCTACTTCACCTTCGGCACCGCCGTGGCCTCGACGGTCGGCAAGGGCGTCATCGACATCAAGGTCTTCCCTCACGAGGCCCTGCTGCCGATCCTCGCGGCGGCCCTCGTCGGAGCCATCCTCTGGAACATCATCACCTGGCTCCTCGGCCTCCCCACCTCCTCCAGCCACGCCCTCATCGGCGGCCTTGCCGGCGCGGCCATCGCCGCGGCGGGCGTCGGGGCGGTCAACGTGGCCGGGATCACGACGATCGTGGAGTTCCTCGTGCTCGCGCCGGTGCTCGGTTTTCTCGCCTCCCTCGTCCTCACGAACATCGTCCTCTTCTTCGCCCGCGGCGCGAAACCCAAGCCGGCGGCAAAGACCTTCAAGATCCTCCAGCTCTTTTCGGCATCGGTCTACGCCTTTTCGCACGGCACCAACGACGCGCAGAAGACCATGGGCGTCATAGCCCTGGCCCTCGTGGCGGGCGGGGTGAGCGCCGATTTCAGCCTCTCGGGCAGCAACGAGTGGATCGTCCTCTCCTGCTACACGGCGATGGCCGTCGGCACCATGTTGGGCGGCTGGCGCATCGTGAAGACCATGGGCACCCGCATCACGAAGATAAGGGCCATGGAGGGCTTTTGCGCGGAGACCGCCTCGTCCACCGTGATGCTCCTGACGGCCCACTTCGGAATTCCCGTCTCGACGACCCACGTCATCGCCGGTTCCATCATGGGCGTCGGCACCGTCGAGCGCGCGGCCGGCGTCCGCTGGGTGACGGCGCGCAAGATCGTCTGGGCCTGGCTCCTCACCATTCCCTTCACGGGCGCCATCGGAGCCCTGGTCTTCTTCCTCATCAGACTCCTCATGTCCGTTTGAGGGGACTGGGGTCCCTAGGCGGGCCTCGCTGGCAAAAGGAAGGGGGTCGTGCTATCGTCGCGATACCGATGGAAAAGCTCCCGCTCCCCCGCGGCAGGGTTCTGGCCCTCGAACCCTTCGCGGTAATGGGCGTCCTGAACACGACGCCCGATTCCTTCCACGCCGCATCCCGCCGGACCACCCTCGCGGCCGCCCGCGAGGCGGCCCTCGCGATGCTCGCCTCGGGAGCCGCCATCATAGACATAGGCGGCGAGTCGACCCGACCGGGCTCGGCTCCCGTCGACGAGGCCGAGGAACTCGAGCGGGTGATCCCGGCCATCGAGGCACTGCGCCGCGAGAGCGACGCGGCGATCTCGGTCGACACCCGGAAGGCGGCGGTCTGGAAGGCGGCCCTCGACGCCGGAGCCGACATTCTCAACGACGTCTCCGCCCTCCGCGACTCTCCCGAGGCGGGGGCCCTCGCGGCGAAGGCCGGAGCCCCGGTGGTGCTCATGCACATGAAGGGCGAGCCCGCGACCATGCAGGAAGCTCCGTACTATGACGATTGTCCCTCCGAGGTGCGGAGCTTCCTCCTCGACGCCGCGGCGAGAGCGCTTGCCGCCGGAGTTCCGGCGGAGCGGATCGTGCTCGATCCCGGCATAGGTTTCGGCAAGCGCCTCGAGGACAACCTGGCCCTTCTCTCGGCGCTCGACTCCCTGCGCGATCTCGGCTATCCCCTCCTGGTCGGACTGTCTCGCAAGGGCTTCGTCGGCTCGCTGACCGGGAAGCCCGTCGAGGGACGCCTCGCCGGCAGCCTCGGCGCGGCGGCCGCGGCCTGGACCCTCGGAGCCCGCATCTTCCGCGTGCACGACGTCGCCGAAACCCGCGACCTCCTCCTCGTCCTCTCCTCCATCCTCGGAATGAAGACCCGATCGCCGCGGGCCGGCGCTTCCGGCGCGGGTAGGGGAGGCTGAGCCGATGGACGCCTTTCTCGGTGGGGCCTCCCCCCTCGACCTGATCCGCGCCGTCCTCGACATCCTCCTCCTCGCCTTCCTGGTCTATCGGACCTGGGGCCTCCTCGTCAGCACCCAGGCGATCCACCTCCTTCGCGGCGCCGTGATCCTCGTCGCCTTCTGGGGCGTCGCCTATTTCCTCCAGCTTTCGACGGTCTCCTGGATACTCACCACCCTGGCTCCGGGTCTCGTCATAGCCCTGGCCATCGTTTTCCAGCCGGAACTCCGCAAGCTCGTCCTCAAGCTCGGGCAGGGCAGGGCCTTCGGGGGCGACCAGGGTCCCGACGCCGACATGATAGACGCCGTGATGAACGCGGCCGACATGCTGTCCTCGGCCCGTCGCGGCGCCCTCATCGTCTTCGCGCGGAGCGTCAGTCTCAAGAACGTGGCCGAGACGGGCACGAGACTCGACGCCATCGTCTCATCGAGTCTCATGGTGAGCGTTTTCGCCTGGGACACGCCTCTGCACGACGGGGCGATAGTGCTGCAGGAGGGGCGGGTGGTCGCGGCCGGCTGCTTCCTCCCCCTCTCGGAACAGCAGGACATCCGCAAGAGCTTCGGCACGCGGCATAGGGCGGCGCTGGGACTTTCGGAGGTTTCGGATGCCATTGTCCTCGTCGTAAGCGAGGAGACGGGAGCGATCTCGATCGCGGGGGACTCGCGCCTCTACTATGACCTCGGGGCGATCCAGGCGCGGCGCATGCTGGGCGAGCTCCTGTCGGTGCGCGGCGAGGAGGGGGAGGATGACGATGAGTAGGAAATCCCTCCGTTCGCGCCTAGTCGTCGACTGGACCGCCAAGGTTCTCTCGCTCGTCGCCGCCATCCTCGTCTTTTCCTTCTACCGCCTCAATCGTCTCGAGGACCGCTATGTTTCGGTTCCCCTGGCCGTCACCGTGGGCGACGACTTCGTGCCCGCCTCGGCCCTTCCCCGGACGGTGAAACTCAATCTGAGGGGCGAGTCGAACTCGCTCGTGGGCATCCTCGAGGAGGATCTCCGCGCCTCGATCGATCTTTCGCGGGCCACGGGCGAAGGCATCCTCACGGCCCCGGTGGTCGTGGAGCGAAGAGGCTCGGCCCTCGGTGTCGACCCCCTCGAGATCACCGCCGACCCGCCCGAGATCGCCGTGCCCCTCCAACGCAGGCTTCGCAAGATAGTGCCCATCACGCCATCCTTCCGCGGCTATCTCGGCCCCGGCTACGAACTCTCGTCCTTCCAGCTCGATCCCTCGGCCGAGGAGATTACCGGGCCTGCGGACGCCGTCCAGCGCGTCCTCGACCTGTCCACCGACGCTATCGAGCTTTCGGGCAGGACCGCGGACTTCCATGCCGAGGTGCGTGTCTTCGCCAAGGATCCCCTCGTACAGGTTTCGGGCAAGGGCATGGCGGCCTTCAGCGCCAGCATCTTGCAGTCGATGGAATTCAGGACCTTCGAGGCCGTGCCGGTGACCGTCCTGGGCCTTCTTCCGGGTCTCGCCCTCGCCGAGCCTCCGCCTCCCTGTACGCTCCGCGTACGTTCGAGCGCGGCCCTCCTCAAGGATTTCAACCTTCCCGCCGGCTCCGTCGTCATCGATCTGTCCGCGACGACGAAGGGCGGCCTCTATACCCTGCCACTGGACGCGCGGCTGCCCGAGGGCATCGCCCTCGATTCCATCAGCCCGCCGGCGATCACCGTCAGGGTGGCCCAGGCCTCGGGAGGTTCCCATTGATACTCGGAGTCGGCATCGACGTCGTTCACGTGAGGCGCATCAGGCACTGGCTCCTCGTGCCCGGCCTCGTCGACCGCTTCTTCCACCCCGAGGAGGTGGCCACCGTCCTCGAGCGCGGGGAGGGAGCGGCGCTTTCCCTGGCGGCGCGCTTCGCGGCCAAGGAAGCCTTCGGCAAGGCGAGCGGGACGGGGCTCACCGGCATCAAACTCAGCGACATCCAGGTCATCAACAATTACAACGGACGGCCCGAGATCAGGCTCTACGGCTCCGCCCTCGCGAGACTCGAGTCGATCGGGGGCCGGAAGGTGCACATCTCGCTCACCCACGAGAGCGACAACGCGATCGCGATGGCGATCATCGAGGACTGAAGATGGCGAGGTTCGCGGCGAAGCCCGAGAGGGACGAGAAGGAACGCAAGGTAACCTTCATGTCGAAGGAGCAGATCCAGTGTCCCGTCTGCGACGCGAAATTCCACCGCGAGGAGCTTTTCTCGGGGCGCGTCAACGCCGGAGACCTCACCGACGAGCTCCATCGGACCTACATACCCATGGCCCATTGGGGCGAGGTCCAGCCCCTCGTCTACGATCTCAGCGTCTGCCCTTCCTGCTGGTACACCGCCTTCAAGGCGGACTTCAGCCTCATCGGACCCAAGCAGGTCAAGACCCTGTCCGACGGCATCGCCTCCCGCATCGAATCGGTGCAGCGGCTGATCCAGCCCCTCGACTTCAATTCGCCCCGGAGTCTCGCCGAGGGGGCGGCCAGCTACTGGCTCGCGATGCTCTGCTACGAGGGCCTCACGAAGGATTTCGCGCCGACCTTCAAGCAGGGCCTCTGCGCCCTCCGCGGCGCCTGGCTCTTCTCGAGCCTCGACAAGAAAAGACCGGGCGAGAATTTCGACTATGCCGCCGCCCTCCTGTACCGCAAGGCCCGATTCCTCTACCGTCAGGCGATCGAGCTCGATCAGGGCGGCAAGGAGCCCCTGGCCTCGGTGAAATGGTACGGGCCCGACAGCGACAAGAGCTACGGTTTCGAGGGAGTCATCTATCTCGCGGGCGTGCTCGAATACAAATACGGGCCGAGACAGGACGCCGAAAAGCGCGCCGCGACCCTGGCCTCGTCGAAGCGGGCCATCGCCAAGTTATTCGGCCTCGGCAAGCGGAGCAAGAACAAACCCGGCCCCCTCCTCGACAAGGCCCGCGAGCTCTTCGACGCGATAAAGGCCGATATCCAGGCGAACGACGAGGACGACGAGGAATAATGCCGGGTTCACGCAACATTCGCCTCGTCGTGGCCTACGATGGCAGTTCGTACGGCGGCTGGCAAAGACAGAAGAACGCCGCTTCTATTCAGGGAGAGCTCGAGACGGCCATCGGCAAGATGCACGGTCGGGCCCTGCCCGTCTTCGCGGCCGGCCGCACCGACGCGGGTGTGCACGCCCGGGGCCAGGTGGCCAATTTCTACACCGACATCCGCTCCATCCCGGCGGGACGTTTCGTGCCGGCCCTCAATAAGCTCCTTCCCCGCGACATCCGCGTGATGGCGGCCTCCGAAGTCGACTTCGACTTCCATTCCCGCTTCGACGCGCGGCTCAGGCGCTATCGCTTCTTCACCGCCGTCGGCAGGACCCTCGACCCCTTCGCCCTCCGCTTTGCCCACCAGATCGCCCGCGCCCCCGAGCTCGGGGCCCTCAATGCCGCCGCCTCCCTCCTTATCGGGGAAAACGATTTTTCGACCCTGAGTTCGGCCCGCGATCCGAGCCCGTCCAAGCGGCGCAGGGTGCTCGAAGCCTCCTTTCGCTGGGAGCGGGAGCTCCTGGTCTTCGAGATCGCGGCCAACGCCTTCCTCCTCAGGATGGTGCGTTCCATCGTCGGCTCCCTCCTCCATTGGGAATCCGAGGGGCGGGTCGTCGAGGCGACTCGCTCGGCCCTCGCGGCGGGCGACAGGAAGCTCGCCGGTCCGACGGCTCCGGCCCGTGGGCTCTTCTTTTGGAACGCGGAGTACTATCCCGAGCCGCGCCGCCCGGGGCGGGGCCAATGGTGGTCGCGGAGGGGCTATGAGGAGACAGCCGACGATCCGGAGGCCGAGGCCGAATCGCTGGACGAGGGCAAAATTCATTCCGGGGCCACCCTGGAAAACCCGCGGAGCCCCATGCCCCTCGAGCCGGGGCCGGAAATTTCGCCGATCCGGAGGCCGCGACGACTCGTGCCCGGATTAGGCTTTGTCGAGGAGTAATATCGTGCGATCCCTTCCCTTCGAGCCCGAGGCCTGTCTCTTCGACCTCGACGGCACCCTCATCGATTCCGAACCCCTCTTCGAGCTCTCCGAGGAAGGCTTTCTCGCCTCCTGGGGCATCGAAGCCGACGAGGAGCTCAGACACGAGCTTTTCGGACGGAGCGCCGCCGCCTTCTTCGAGACCCTCTCCCGACGCTTCCCGGAGAACCCCCTCAACGAGGTGCCGCTGGCGGAGCGCCTCGAGGCGAAGACGAGGAGATTTTTCGAGACCGCCCGCGGCCGTCTCCGATGCTTCCCGGCGGCCGAAGCCCTTGCCCGCGGCCTCGCGGAACGGGGGCTGGCCCTCGCGATAGCATCGTCCTCGAATCATGAGATCATCGACTTCGAGCTCGAGGCGACGGGGCTCGCCCCCCTCTTCCCGGTGCGGGTCTCCGCGGTCGACGTCGCCCACGGCAAGCCCGAGCCCGATGTCTTTCTCGAGGCGGCCCGACGCCTCGACGCCGATCCCCGCCGCTGCGTCGTTTTCGAGGATTCGGTCTTCGGCCTCCGGGCCGCCAAGGCCGCCGGCGCATTTACGGTCTCCCTGCCCGCACCCGGCGCCGATCTTGCGCGCTACGAGTCCGCCGACCTCATCGTCAATGGCGGGCCGGCGGCCATGGACGCCCGCGTCTTTCTCGATTTTTTCGCGTCGAAGCGGAACCGAAGGGTGCTTCGCGACGACCAATAGTCGACGGGCCCTATCCCCAGGGCTGCCAGTTCCACGGCCACGGCCACGGCGGCTTTCGGTCTTCGACCAGCTTTCCGACCCTCTAGCGGCTAGTCCGGACATAAAAAGGACCGCCCGGTGGGGCGGCCCTTTTCGATGGCCTCGGCGATCCGCTTCGCCCATCAGCTCCGCATCGCGTTGAGTCCGGTGAGGGCCTCGTTGGTTTCCCTGAAGCGCTGCACGACGATGGGGAGGAGGGCCAGGGCGACCTCGGCATGGGTCTTGAGGAAGGCGTTGAATTCCCAGGATGCGAGGACGAGGCATCGGGTATCCTCCGCGGCGACGACGCTCGCCGAGCGGGGGGCGCCGTCGAATACCGTCATCTCCCCGAGGATGTCGCCGGGGCCGTTTTCCGCGAGCTCGACCTTCTTGCCGGAGGGATCGACCTTTTCGATGCGGACCTTGCCTTCAAACAGCATGAAGAGCCCTATGCCGCTCTCTCCCTGCTTCATGAGATACTCGCCGGACTTGAAATTCCGCTCCGACGCGATCGCGGCTATGCCTTTCAGCGACTTGCCGTCGAGGTTCGCGAAAAGCCCCACCTTCGCGAGGGCCTGTTCCTTGTCCATGTGACCTCCATAGTTTCAGTGACCCATCTACGATAGGGTGCGGGCCTTTCTCCGTCAAGGAAGGGGAGGGGATTGAGACGAAGAGCTCGGCTTGCGGAGCCGAAATGGCGATGCGATACTCTGTTCCTGCCGTCTTCGCCATCACCATGGCATGGGCGGGATACCGCGAGGGGGAGTAGGAGGTCGTTTGGGCTTGTCCTGGAGCATCCCTCCCGCCATCAAGGCCGTTTCCCTCCTCTTCGTCACGGCCATCCTCGCCAACGCCTGTACCCGGGAGCCCGTCCTAAAGATAGGCGTCATCGCCTACGCCTACGACAAGCGCTACGATATCGAGGGTTTCTCCACCGACAAGGCCGCCCAACTCGCTGCCCGCGACATCGATTCCCATGCCGCGATCCGGGTGGTCCTGGATACCCTGTACGTGAGCGAGGCCCCGGAGGAGAGCGTGGACGCCGTGCGGTACCTCGCCAACCGGAAGGGAGTCGCGGCCATCGTCGGTCCCTCGATGAGCAAGCAGGCCATCCCCTCCGGCGAGGCGGCCGAGCGGGCCCGGATTCTCCTGATATCGAGCGTCAGCTCCAATCCCGACACGACGAAGGGGCGCTCCTGGGTCTTCCGCATGTGCTACCTGGATCCGGTCCAGGCCAGTGCCCAGGTACGCTTCGCCCTCGATACCCTCGGGGCGAATTCCTTCTCCCTCGTCTACTTCGAGTCCGATCCCTCGAGCGCGGCCCAGACTGCCACGATCGAGTCGGAACTCGCCGCGCGAAGCAGAGCCCTTCGCGTCGCCCTTCCTCTCGCGCCTGACGATCCCTCCTTCGCGGCGACGATAGCCCGTTCCGGGCCGTGGAGGGACGAGGTCGTCTTCCTACCCGACTCGAACGATTTTTCGGTAAAGGCCGCCGCCGCCCTCCGCGCCGCCGGCTTTCGCGGCGTCTTCATCGGCGGCGACGGCTGGGATAGGGAGCGTGTCAGGGCCAATCCCGATTTCGAAGGCTCCTACATGACGACCAACTACTGGAGCGGCCAGACCAGCCCCGGCAATGCCGCCTTCGTCGCGGCCTATACGGCCTTTGCCGGCCGCTCTCCGGGAGATACGGCCGCCCTAACCTACGACGCGATCGGCATGCTCGCCGTAGCGGCCTTGAGGACGGGGCGGGTCGATTCGGAGGGGCTGCGGAAGGGCCTCCTGGACGGCGTCGCCTACCAGGGGATCTCCGGGGCGATCGACTTCCACGGTTCGGGCGATCCGATCCGCGAGCTGGTCTTCCTGAAATTCTCGCGAGGAGAAATCCTCTTCGGAGGCATGAAATAGCCAGGGAAGGAGGGGCCTCCCTCCGTAACCGCATTTTTCTCGCGATGCTGCTGGTGAGCCTCGCCGTCTCCCTCCCCGAGCTTGCCGCCGGCTTCTTCCTCTCGCGGCTCGTGCTTTCAGAGCAGGCCCAATCGCGCATCCATTTCGCCTCGGCGGCCATCGACCAGAATTTCAGCGAATGGATCGATTCCTGCCGGAACGAGGCGCGCTTCATCTTCGGCCTGGGCGACCTGAGGAGGGCGGCCGTCTCGCCCGAGGCCTCGGCCTGGCTCTCGCGGCTCGTCGAGCGGCGCCACTGGATCAGGCGAGCCTACCTCATCTCGCGGCCCGGCGGCAGGATCGTCGCCACGAGCGATCAGCAAAGCCTTGGCCATTTCCTCGATCTCTCGGAGGTCTACACCAAGGGGCAGGCCGGATTCGCGGCGACGAAGGTCTACTCATCTCCCCTCGACCTCGCCCCTACCATGAGCTTCTCGGCACCGCTCGGTAGCGCCCTTGTCGTCTGTCTGGACCTCCGTCTCGACAGGCTGGAGACCTACCGTAGCGCCGCCGCCGACCTCGGCAAGGGCGCCTCGATATATCTCGTCGACGCCAATGGCAACCCCGTCAGCTCCAGGGCGATAGGAGAGGCGGGCCATCCGAGGGGTCTTGGTTCCCTGGCTATCGACAGCCTTTCGCGCGAAGAAAGCGGCTCGGGGCGCTACAGGGATTATCGCGGCCGCCCCGTCCTCGGCGACTGGCGCTGGATGCCGGGTTCCGGTCTCGGCATCGTGGCCGAGATGGACGAGTCCGAGGCGCTGAAACCCGCTTCGATCCTCGGCCTCCTCTTCCTCCTCATCGCCAGCGTATCCGCCTTCCTTTCCTGGCTGATAGCCTCCCGCCTCTCGGCCTCCCTCGTCCGGCCCATCGAGGAGCTCACGAGGGCGGCCGCCCAGGTGGGAACGGCGCGGGGGGTTGGGATCTGCGCCGAATGGCCCGAAGCGGGGGCCGACGAGGTCGGCATACTCAATCGCGCCTTGCGCGACATGACGGCCGCCCTCGAGCGCGATGCGCTCGAACTCGAGTCGCGGGTCCTGGAAAGGACGGCGGAGCTCGACGAATCGAACGTGCGGCTCCAGAGCGCGAATGAGGATCTCAGGCGAGCCATCGGCGAGCTCGGCGAGACGCGAAAGCATCTTGTCGACTCGGAGAAGATGGCCGTTCTCGGAACCCTCGTGGCCGGAATCTCCCACGAGCTCAATACGCCCCTCGGCGCCATACTCTCGTCGGCCCGTTCCCTCGGCGACTTCGGTTCCTCCGTCGTCATCGAGGCGGTCGGGAAATCCCTCGAGACCGCCGGCCTACCTGCCGAACTCGTGCCCTCCAGACAGGCCACGTTGTACTCCCTGCTCCGAGGGCTTCCGGGGGCCGAGCTTGCCGCAGGCGGCGCCGAGCGAAGGCGGGCCGTGAGAACCCTCGCGGCCTCCCTCGATTCGGGCGGCGTTCCCGGCGGGCTGGCCTTCGCGGACGAGTTGTACGATTGCGGCATCCGATCGCTCGACGAGGGGCTCGCGAGCCTCCTCTCGACCTCCGAGGGCCGGGATCTCGCCCACCTCGCTTGGAAGGTCGCGAGCATGGACCGCTCGGTCCGGATAATCGGCCAGGCCGCCGAGAGGGCCTCCCGCGTCATCGTGGCCCTCCGCGTCTACTCGCACCAGTCGCGGGACGGCGAGCCCGAGACGGTCGACCTGCGCCGCGAGATGGACCTCCTCCTCGACATCTATTACGGCTCCTACAAGAACGGCATCGAGGTGACGAGGGACTACCGCGAGATCAAGCCCCTGGCCTGCCATCGCGACAGGCTCAACCAGGTGTGGGCCAACCTCATCAGCAACGCGGTACAGGCCATGGGGGGCTCCGGCCGGCTACGGGTACTGATCGCGGATGAGGATACTTCGGTCCGCGTCGAGGTGGGCGACGACGGGCCCGGCATTCCCCCGGAGGACAGGAGCCGTATCTTCACTCCCTTTTTCACCACCAAGGGACAGGGCGAGGGAACGGGTCTCGGCCTGAGCATCTCGAAGGACATCGTCGAGGAACACGGTGGCAGCATCGATTTCACGAGCGAAGCGGGCAGGACCGTATTTGTGGTGCGCCTGCCCTATCGGCATAGCCACTGAGGGCCAGGCAAGGCCTTGTCGGCGATCGCCGTGGGCTCTCGGGAGGAAGCCTTGCCCCGGGACCATCCAGGCCTCCCCCCCCACCCCGATGAGTCGCTTTTGATTGACGGCCCAGCATGTCGTGTTACTATCGGACAATGAGAGGTGATTCACACCTCAAATGTTATCGACCGACTTCATTCCAGGTCGGGGAGGGGCAGCATGAGCGAACACGCCGGCGAGTTGTTGACAAGGCGGGCGCGTCTCACGCCGGAGCGAGAGGCCTTATACGATGTGCCCGGAGGGCGCCGCTACAGCTACCGCGAGCTCAACGAGAGGGCTTGCAGGGCGGCCAATTTTCTTCGCGAGGGACTCGGGATCGCCAAGGGCGACAGGGTCGGCATCATCGCGATGAATGGGGTCCATTATGTCGACCTCCTTTACGGCCTCGCCAAGATCGGGGCCATCCTGGTGCCCTTCAATTGGAGGCTCAAGCCGGTCGAGCTCGAATACATGGTCAAGGACTGCTCGCCAAAGCTCATGATCGTCGGCCCCGAATTCGTCGAGCTACTCGACAAGGCCCGACCCGCTCTCTCCTGTCGGAGCTACCTGTCCTTGGGCGGGGCCAAAGTGGAGGGCGGCTCCTACGAGGAGTACCTCGCCTCCGCCTCCCCCTCGGAACCGCCGCGGCCCCCCCTCTCGGAGGAGGACCCCCTCCTCATCCTCTACACCTCCGGGACCACGGGCAAATCGAAGGGAGCCGTCATACCCCATCGGCAAGTGCTGTGGAACGCGATCAACACCTGCATCAGCTGGGGCCTTACCGAGGACGACGTCGCGCCGGTCTTCACACCCTACTACCACGCGGGAGCCCTCTTCATCTTCATGACCCCGCTCTTCTACAACGGCGGCCGCATCGTCATCGAGCGCGAGTTCGACCCCGACCGGGCTATAGACCTAATTATGAAGGAAAAATGCAGCGTGGTCCTCGGCGTGCCGACCCTCTTCCGGATGTGGTACGACTCCGCCTCGTGGCGGCGGGCCGATTTTTCCTCGGTCCGTTTTTTCGTGAACGGCGGCGCCGCCATCCCCGCCGAGCTTATGGATGCCTGGCGGAAGGAAAAAAACGTGGTCTTCAGACAGGGCTACGGGCTCACCGAGGTCGGCGTCAACTGCATGACGATGACCGACGAGGAGTCGCTGCGCTACGCGGGCTCGGTCGGGAAGCCCATCTTTCACTCGGAAATAAAGCTCCTCCGCGAGGACGGTGCGGAAGTGGCCGCGGGAGAGCCCGGCGAGATCTGCATCAAGGGCCCCACGACCTGCCTGGGCTACTGGAACAAGCCCGAGGCCACGGCGGCGGCCCTCGTGGACGGCTGGTTCCACACCGGCGACATGGGCGTCAGGAACGAAGAAGGCTTCCTCTGGATCCGCGGCAGGTACAAGGACATGATCAAGTCGGGGGGGGAGAACATCTACGCCGCCGAGGTGGAGACGGTCTTCCGGGAGCATGCCGCCGTCCTCGAATGCGCCCTCATCGGCAAGCCCGATCCGAAGTGGGACGAGGTCGGCCTGATGGTCGTGGTGCTCAGGAAGGGCATGGAGGCGACGGCCGGGGAGCTCCTGGCCTTCTGCAAGGAACGCCTCGCCAACTACAAGGTTCCCAAGGAAGTGGTCTTCGCCGAGGCCCTCCCGTATTCCGCCTACGGCAAGGTCGTCAAGGCCGAACTCCGCGCGAAGTATCTGTGAGGATCGGGGCGGCTCGGCGAACCGTCCCGCAAGACCCGCTGGGCCGATCAGGCACAAGAATCACAGCACTATGAGATTCGCCCCGACGGAGAGGCCGGCCCCGGAGGCGACGAGTACGACGGCGTCGCCTTTTTTGACCCGTCCCGAGCGGAGGGCCTCGTCGAGGGCCATCGGCAGGCAGCCGGAACCCGTGTAGCCGAAGTGGTCCATCACCGTCGTGGTCTTCGTCATGGGCTCGCCGAGAATTTCCATCACCTCGCGTATCACCGAGAGATTGATCTGGGTGAATATGAAGTGGGCTACGCGATCCTGCTTCCATCCGGCCTTCTCGAGAAGACGCAAAACGAGGGGGGGCCAAAGCTTGACGTTGCGGTCGCCGGGAAGCTTCTGGAGGAGTTCGAGGCCGTAGCGCCCCGAATCGAGGAGCTCGCGGGTGAGGGGTTTGCGGGTCCCGCCGGCATAGACGCCGACGAAGTCCCACTGGGTCCCGTCGACCCGAAAAACTCCGTCGACATAGCGGGAAGCCCCGGGCCCCTCCTCGCGGGACAGGACGACGGCGCCGGCCCCGTCGGCGAAGATCGACCAGCCGAAGGCGTCCCCATCCCTGATGTGGGCGGGCATGTTGTAGACCCCGGCGACGAGGGCGTGCCGGATCGAGTAATCGGTCGTGAGCTTGCGGGCTGCGAGATCGAGGGCGGCGACGAAGCTGGCGCAGGAGGAGGATATGTCGATGGCCTCCGCCTCGCGTTCTCCCTTCTGGAGCCGGCCCTGGAGGAGGATGCCCGAGGCGGGGGAGACGTACTCGGGCGTGTCGGTGGCGACGATGAAGAGCCCGATATCGGCGGGGGCGATGCCCGCGGCCTCCATGGCGCGGATCGAGGCCTTTTCGGCGAAATCGACCGTCGTCTCGTCGATGCCGCGGAGTCGCGCTATGTGCCGTTTCCCGATGCCGATCTTCTCCTCAAGCCGGGGCCCGTCGAACTCGACGCCGGCGAGCTTCATGAGCTCGGCGTTGTCGATGGCGATTCCTGGAGCGTAGCTCCCCGTGCCCGTAATGACCGCGCGCACTTCCATCCATCCCTCCTCGAAGAGCCGGTTTTCATATGTACGCGGAAAATCCCGTCTGGAGATATTTGCCGACGGCCTCGAGAACGGAGCGGGCGTTGGACACCGATCCGTCGAAGGCCACGTCGATGCCGGAATAGTGGGCAATGCCGAGAAGGTATTCGATGACGGCGGATTCGGCCCGCGGCCCCCGAGCGGCTATCTCGCCGTTCCCGTCGACGTTCGCCCTATACCCTTCCACGAAGGCCGCGTAGTAGTCCCGGACCTCATCGCGGAGGACGAACTCGGCCTCCCGGACAATTTCATAACAATTGCGATCTATCGAGAGGAAGACGAGGAAGAGCCATATCCCGCGGAGTTCGCGCTCGAGACGGTTGAGACCGCCGCCCATGTTGCTCGATATAAAGGTCCTGACGTCGTGACCGGCCCTGCGGATCAATTCGGCGTAGAAGGTCTCCTTCCCCGAAAAATGGGAATAAAAGGCGCCGACGGAGAGGCCCGCGGCGTCGGTGATCTCGTGGATGTTCGTCTCGAAGAAACCCTTCTCGCCGAAGAGCCTCTTGCCGGCCTGGATGAGCCGCTCCCGCGCTCCCCCGTCGAGCTCGATAGCGAGGGGCCGTATCGCTCCGCCGAATACCCTGTCCGGATCGAAGCTTTGCCCTCCGAAGATGCCACTTCGCAGGATCTCGATCACCGCTTCCTCATCGAGATCGATACCCTGGAGGGCCGACCGTATCGCGCAAAAGCGGATGCCGCCGAGGGCGAAAAGGTATTCGGGCTCGCCGATGTCCCGGCCGAGGACCTGGGTGAGGACGTTGCGGTAGAGCTCCTCGAGCTTTCGCTCATATTCGAAGAAGCGGTATTGACCCTCGCGGAAGACGGCCACCTGGTCTGGCATATCCCTGCTGAAGGCCATCGTCGCTCGCACGAAGGCGGAAATTCTCTCCGTTACCGATTGTCCGCCTAAGTCGGACAAGGCCGCACGGATATTGTCGATCACGGTTTCGAGGAGCTTCCGGAAAAGTTCCTCTTTTCCCGTGTAGTATTTATAGAAGATCCCATTGGAGAGCCCAGCCTCGCGGCATATTTCGGCCACGGAGACGGTGTTGTACCATTTGCGGGCGAAAAGGGAGATGGCGGCCTTTTCAAGCTTTTTTCCCGTTGCCCGCTTTAAGCTTGCCTTCTTTTGACTATCGGAGTTGGCCACCGGTTCCATTCCTGTCATGCCTTCTTGAAACGAAATTAATGAGAGACGATTCGCTTTTATCGATTATAATAGCCCCATGGCCCTCCCCTGACAAGGTAAAACTCCCGCAATTATTCTAAAGCTCGTGGAAACACCGATTTGATAGCCAAAATTGTCTGTTGACGGATGGCTGAAAGGGGTGTACATGAATGAGAGACGATTCAGTTATCACTATAGGAAGGCCATGCACGTAGGAATTCTTGGGATTGGGACCTGGTTTCCCGAAGGCCGCATGGATGCCGCCGAACTGGCCAGGCGAAGCTCCGTTCCCGAAGAAGTAATCGCGACGAAATTCGGCGTGAAGACGAAGCCGGTCGCAGACTCAGGCGAGACGACGGCCGACCTGGGCCATAGGGCCGCCCTTGCCGCCATCGCCGACGCGGGGATAAATCCGAAGGACATCGACCTCGTCATCTGGTGCGGAGCCCAGCACAAGGACTACCTCTGCTGGCTGGCCGGTCTCAACATAGCCGATCGAATCGGCGCCACCCGCGCCTGGAGCTTCGACATGGAAGCCATGTGCGGCTCGATGATGGCCGCCCTCGACGTGGCCAAGTCCCTCATGCTGGCACGCGATGACCTGCGCTGCGTCCTCCTCGTCTCCGGCTACAGGAACAACGACCTCGTCGACCTCTCCTATCCTCCCACGCGTTTCATGATGGATATCGGCTCGGGAGGTGCCGCCTGTCTTCTCGGGAAGGATGCGGGCAAGAACGAGCTGCTCGCTTCCTCCTTCCGCGGTGACGGCTCCTTCTCGGAGATGTGCTACGTGCCGACCCTCGGGTCAAAGGCCTGGCCGCCCAAGCCGGGCGACGAGGCCAGGGCCAGCTTCGTGGTGCCCGACAACGAGGCCTTCAAGTCGAAACTCAACGAGCGCACCCTGCCGAATTTCTACGCCGTCATACGCGAGGCCCTGGGCAAGTCCGGCCTGTCGCAGAAGGATATCGACTACCTCGCCATCCTCCATTTCAAGCGCAGCTCCCACGAGGCGATCGTGGCCGAACTCGGCCTCGACGCCTCTCGCACGACCTATCTGGAGAATTACGGCCACATCGGCCAGAACGACCAATTGCTTTCAATCCAGCTCGGCCTCGACGCGGGAAAGATCCGCGATGGCTCCAACATCGTCCTCGTCGGCGCGGGACTGGGTTTCGTCTGGGCATGCAGCATTGTCCGCTGGGGGCCATGTGTCGCCTGAACTTCCGCGGCCAAGTCGCGGCGGCTGCCTTCACGTCCGAGGCCGCGCCTCCGCGCAACGCGGCCGTGATGCCCGGCCCCCCGCCATCATCACCGGCAAAAGGAGATCTCGATGGATCGCATGAAGGGAAAGGTTTGCGTGGTCACGGGCGGAGCCCGCGGCATCGGAAAGGGAATAGTCGAGACCTTCGTCCGCGAGGGCGCGGAGCGTGTTTGGGCCCTCGACGTCAACCCCGCCGATTTCGCGGCCATCGAAAAGGCCCTGCCCCGGGTGAGTTGCGCCGCCGTCGATGTGACGGACTCGGCGGCGGTCAACGCGTTGGTCGCGAAGATCAAGGATGTGAGCGGGAAGATCGACGTGCTCGTCAACAATGCCGGCATCACCCGGGACGCCCTGATACACAAGATGGGCGATGCAGATTGGGATGCCGTGATCTCCGTCAACCTCACCGGAGTCTTCAACATGACCAGGGCCGTCGCCCCGCTCATGATGGAGGCGGGCTACGGGTCGATCGTGAGCATATCCTCGGTGGTGGGCCTCGACGGAAACATTGGACAGACGAATTACGCGGCCACGAAGGGCGGCGTCGTGTCGATGACCAAGAGCTGGGCGAAGGAATTCGCCCGTAAGGGGGCCAGGGTCCGCGCCAACGCCGTCTCCCCGGGCTATACGCGCACCCCGATGATCGAAAGCGTGCCCGAGAAGGTACTCGAGCCGATCATCGCGAAGACCCCCCTCGGCCGCATCGGCGAGATCCAGGACATCGCGAACGGCGTCCTCTTTCTCGCGAGCGACGAGGCTTCCTTTGTCACGGGGCAGGTCCTTCGCGTCGACGGGGGCCTTGTGCTGTGAGCCGTCTCCGCGCGCGTCGACGGGGGCCTTGTGCTGTGAGCCGTCTCCGCGCGCGGCTGTGCTTTGGCATTGAGCGGCCGACGCAATCGCGTCGGACCGCGGAATCAAAAACCGGGGCGGCCTCGCCGCCCAAGGAGGGATCGATGAAGAAGATCGTCGTGACCTTGGCGGTCCTTGCGCTCGTGACCGCGGGCGTCTTCGGCCAGAACATCATCAAGATCGGCGCCAACTGGCCCCTGGCGGACCAGGGCTCGATCGAGGCCTCGAAGGCCGCGCAGCTCGCCGTCGACGAGATCAACAAGGCGGGCGGGGTCGCGGGCAAGCAGCTCAAACTCATCGTCGTCGACGACGAGGGGAACGGGCAGAAGGGGGTCGCCGCTCTCGAACGCCTCGTCACCGTCGACAAGGTCGACGTGCTCTTCGGAGGCTACTCTTCCGGCGTGGCGGCGGCCCAGATCCCCACCCTCAAGAAATACGGCCTCGTCACGGTCTCCACGGGCGCGGCCTCCTCGGTGGTCGAGAAGGCCCTGGGCCCGAGCCCGGAGTCGGACTTCTACTTCCATCTCCATCCTTGG
This sequence comes from Rectinemataceae bacterium, assembly GCA_035531315.1. Taxonomy (GTDB): domain Bacteria; phylum Spirochaetota; class Spirochaetia; order Treponematales; family Rectinemataceae; genus CAIJMU01. The sequence goes on along the minus strand of DATKTD010000208.1, from coordinate 9,232 downwards.
GACTACAACCAGGGCCTGAGCTACGCCCAGGGTTGGCGGGATATCCAGGCGAAGTACCCCAATGTAAAGATCCGCAAGATCTTCCTCGCCTACGAGGAAGGACCCTTCGGCAAGGGTTCCTGGATGGGGATAAAGGCTCAGTACGGCGACGGTTACGAATACGATGGAGCCTCGTTCAAGAGCGCCCTCATGGGCGGCTCGGACTATTCCGGCGTCCTCCAGGCCGCGAAGGACTTCAACCCGGACCTGTTCATCTGGGCAGGTTATGCGCCAGACGCACTTCCCCTCCAGGAGCAGGCAAAGGCGATGAACTTCAATCCGCCGATCTTCCTCGGTGCGCCCCCCGCCTGGCCCGCCGACATCGGCTCCTCGCCGTTGACCGAAAACGTGATGTCCTACGGTATGTGGGCCTCCGGCCTCAACGACAAGAACGCGCAGAGTAAGAAGTTTTACGAGGCCTATCAGAAGGCCTATGGCGTCGCGCCAACCTCCTACTTCGCGCCACTCTCGTACTCGGGCATCTACATCCTCGCGGAGGCGATCAAGAAGGCCGGCGGGACGGACAAGGCCAAGCTCATCGCGGCCCTCGAGCAGACGAAGTACGCGTCGCCGTTGGGCGAGACCATCACCTTCTCGCCCTCGAACGTGATCAAGCACCAGGGGATCCGCGACCAGAAGATCCTCCAGTGGCAGAACGGCAAACAGCAGATAATCTGGCCCTTCCAGTACTCGACGACGACGCCCGTCTTCCCGATGCCCGCCTGGAAATAGACCCGATCGGGGGAATCGAGGGCGGGGCGTCGCAAGGGCGCTCCGCCCGAGTCCTTTGGCGGCGATTTTCGCTTGAAAGGTGCAATTGCGATGGCAATGAAACGATCAGCGATCATGTGGGCGTCCCTAGGGATCGTCGTTGCGGTCGCGCTTTTCCTGTGGAAGCCGACCGTCCTCGTCTACGGCCTCCAACGGGCGGGGCTCTACGCCGCCGTGGCCATTCCCATGGCCCTCGTTCTGGGCGTGGTCCACATAGTCAATCTCTCGCACGGCGAGTTCATGATGGTCGCGGCCTACGCGACCTATTTCGCGGCCAAGCTCCTTGGGATAGATCCCCTCGTCGCCATGGTCCCCGTCGGGGTCGTGATGGCGGTCTTCGGCTTCGTGATCTACCGCTTGACCATCAGGAAGGCGCTCAAGGCCCCCGAGCTCAACCAGCTCATCCTCACCTTCGGTCTCGGCATCGCGCTGAGCCAGGCCGTCAACCTCGCCTTCTCGTCTCAGTCCTGGAAGCTTTCCCTCGACTACGTGACCGCCTCGGCCACCATCGGTAAATACAGTTTCGGCACCTACGATTTCATCTTCGTCGCGGCGGCGATCGCTCTCGCGGCGGGCTTGAAACTGTTCCTGACAAGGACGCGCATGGGCAAGGCCGCCCTCGCCGTGGGGCAAAACCCTCGGGGGGCGGCCATCGTGGGCATAGACGTCGACCGCACCTACGCCTTCGTCTTTTCCCTGGCCGTGGGGCTCGTCGGCATCATGGGCTCCCTCTTCCTCACCAAACAGGCGATATTCCCGACGGTCGGCGGTCCCTATACCATGAAGTCCTTCTGTCTCGTGGCGATGGCCGGGGTGGGCAACATCACGGGGGTCCTGTGGGGCAGCATCGCCCTCGGGGTGGCCGAGGTCGCGATGACGAACGTCCGCGAGCTCAGGGATTGGTCGAGCATCGTGTTCTTCGTCATCATCATCGCCACCATCCTCGCTCGCGCGATCAAGGAGCGTAGCGCATGAACAGGCGCCTGGGCATCATCGTCGGCGTCCTCGCCTTCGTCGCGGCCGCCTGTCTCCCCCTTCTCTCGAAGGTGGCGCCGGCCATCGCCGGGCCCTATGCCCTGTCCCTCGCGAGGAGCATCTTCGTCTACCTCGCCCTGGCCGTTTCATGGGACATGCTCTTCCGCTCCGGCCAGGTCTCCTTCGGCATAGCCGGTTTCTTCGGCCTCGGCATCTACGGAGCGGCCATAGCCGGCATCAGTTTTGGCCTGGCTCCCTGGCTTTCGATCCTTGCCGGAGGAGCCTTCGCCGCCCTCGCAGCCGCGGTCTTCGGCCTCGTGATACTCCGGTTGAGGGCCATCTACTTCTCGATCACCACCCTGGCCCTCGCGGAGATATTTCGCATAATCTTCCATAACGGCGGCGATTTCACCGGTGGAGCCGAAGGGCTCATCATGCCTTCGCTCTTCTCCAACGACGACGGGGCGCTCTATTGGCTGGCCCTTTCCGGAGTCGCCATTGCCCTCGTCGCCTCCTCGTGGTTCGCCCGTTCCAAGATCCGTTTCGCCCTCACCGCGATCAGGAACAACGAAATCCAGGCCAAGTCGAGCGGCATCGGCATCTACAAGTACCTGATGATCGCATTCGTCGTCAGTTCTTTCGTGCAGGGCATCGCGGGCGGTATCCAGCTGCAGAGCTACGGCTCCGCGGCGCCAGACGACGCCTTCAACGCCAACTACACGCTCCTTCCGCTCGCCATGGCCCTCCTCGGCGGCGTCTACTCGACGATAGGGCCCGTTATCGGCGCCATCCTCCTCGGTCTCGCCTCCGAAGGCCTCAAGCTCAGAATCCCCTACGGCCACCTCGTCGTCTATGGGATCATCATAGTACTCGTGATCCTCTTCATGCCCAACGGCCTCTACGGTCTCTGGCTCCGCGGAGCGAGGCGCCGGGAAGGCTCGCGTCGGGGCGATAAGGGCGATCGCTCCGGCGGCCTTGGGGCCGGCAAGGCGCCCTTGGTCGCCGGCGATGCCGGCGGTCCCGTGGCCAAGGAGGCCCCCCATGCCTAATCTCGAGACCATCGGGCTCACCAAGCGTTTCGGCGGCCTTGTCGCCGTCAATAACGTTTCGTTCAACCTGTCGCGGGGGGAGATCCTCGGGGTCATCGGACCCAACGGAGCGGGGAAGTCGACCTTCATCAACCTCGTCTCCGGCCTCTACTTCCCGACGGGCGGCTCCATCCGTTTCAACGGCCGCGACATCACGACCATGCCGGCGCACAGGAGGGCGGAACTGGGCATAGCCCGGACCTTCCAGCTGATCCATCCCCTCGAAGACCTGGACGTCATCGAGAATGTCATGCTCGGCTTCCTCTTCGCCCGGAGCCTCTCTCGCAGGGAGGCTCGCCGCGAGGCGGAGGCCCTCTGCGCTTCGCTGGAACTCGGAGGGGTGGAGCGGGAAGTATCACGGATCACGATGCTCGAAACGAAGAAGATGGAGATCGCCCGGGCCTTGGCCTGCGGCCCGGAGATCCTCTTTCTCGACGAGGTCATGGCGGGCCTCAACGCTGACGAGACACTCTCGCTCATCGCCCTCGTCAGGAAGATAGCGGGAGAGCGCAACATCGGCATGGGCGTGGTCGAACACGTGATGGGCGTCATCAGGGAGCTCACCCATAGGGTCATCGTTCTCGAGAACGGCGAAGTCATCGCCGCCGGCCCCTACGAGGAGGTCGTCAACGATCCACGAGTGAAGGAAGCCTACCTGGGAGGAGCGGCCTGATGCTCACCGTTAACAAGCTCGAAGCCGGCTACGGGAGGATGCCCGTCCTGCGCGGCGTGTCGATGTCCATAGGCGACGAGTCGGTAGGCCTCTTCGGGCCTAATGGCGCCGGCAAGACGACCCTCATCGGGGCGATCATGGGCCTCGTGAAGGTCCGTGCTGGTTCGATCATATTCGACGGAATCGAGCTAGTGGGGATGAAGACGCACGAGATCGCGAGGGCCGGCATCGCCCTGGTTCCCCAGGAGCGGGAGCTCTTTCCCGGCATGAGCGTGGCGGACAACCTGGAGCTCGGCGCCGCCTACGTCCCGAGAGCGGCCTCGGATAGCGGCAGGCTTCTCGAGCAGGTCCTCGCTCTCTTTCCCGTGCTGGGCGAGAGGTATCGGCAGCTCGCCGGCACCATGTCCGGGGGGCAGCAACGACAGGTGGCGATAGGTCGCGCCTTGATGGCCAATCCCAAGCTCCTCATCCTCGACGAGCCCTCGCTCGGACTCCAGCCCTCGATCGTCGCCGAGGTCTTCGAGAGACTCTCGGAGCTCAAGACCTCGGTGGCCGTCCTCGTCACCGAGCAGAATGTGAGGGAAAGCCTCCGTGCGGTCGACCGCGGTCTCGTGCTCGAGAATGGCTCGATAGTGATCGAGGGCAGCGCCGCGGAACTTGCGAAGAACCCCCATGTCGAGCGATCCTACTTGGGTCTGTAGGAGGGGAAATGCCAAAGGCCTTGGTACGAGGCGCCTCGCTCCATTATGAGTTGTCGGGGAAGGCGGGGGTCGGGGGCGATTCCGTCGTCCTCCTCAACGGCATCGCGATGTCGATCGGCAATTGGAGACCGGTGACCGAGGCTCTGGTCGCCTCGGGGAGGCGCGTCCTCTGCCATGACTTCCGGGGGCAGATGCTGTCGCAGAAAAGGGTCGGACCCTACAGTCTCCGGGGACACGCCGAGGATCTGGCCGCCCTCATGGACCAGCTCGGCATCGAATCGGCCGACATAATCGGTACATCATACGGGGGGGAGGTGGCCCTCGAATTCGCCCTGGCCTTCCCCGCGAAGACCGCGAGCCTCGCGGTGGTCGATTCGGTCTCCTTCGCCGATCCCATGCTCGTGGCCGCTGTCGAGGGCTGGAAGGCCTGCGCCCTGGCCGATCCCGTGGCCTTTTACAGAAGCATCATCGCCTGGAACTACTCCGCCGAGTACATAGGCTCCAATAGGGAACTTCTCGCCCGTCGCGAGACGGCCATGGCTTCCCTGCCCAGGGCCTGGTTCGAGGACTTCGCCGAACTCTGCGACGCCTTTCTGGTGATCGACCTCAAGGGAAGGCTGGGGCCCATCGCCGCGCCGACCCTCGTCGTCTGGGCCGAAAAGGACATTCTGAAGGGCGAGAGTTATTCGCGCTCGCTCGCCGCCGAAATCGCCGGCGCGAGGCTTTCCATGATCGGCGGCTCCGGGCACGCCGTCGCGATGGAAAGACCCGAAGCCCTGGCCGCCCTCCTCGAGGGCTTCCTCAAGGAAGCGGCGACGGGTCGAGGCCCATCGAGGAGAGGCTAGGGGGGCCAGCGAGAGATGAAGGAGGCGGGCATGGAGGGACATTTCGTGGAGGTCGAGGGCCTTCGTTGGCATTATACCGATCGAGGCGCGGGGTCTCCCATCCTTTTCGTCCATGGCAATACCGGTTCCTCCGCCTGGTGGGCAAGGACTATGGATATCCGCGGCCATCGTGCCGTGGCTCCCGATCTTCCCAATTTCGGCCTTTCGGGAGCCCTCCCCGGCGAGATCTCCATCGAGGCCTATGCCGGAGCCCTTGCGGCCTTCATCGTGGAGATGGGGCTCGAAGGGGCCGTCGCGGTGGGCCACTCCCTCGGCGGATCGGTCTGTCTCGCGCTCGCTGCGATGCATGAGGAGCTTCTTGGCGGCCTCGTCCTCGTGGACTCATCCTCTCCCAAGGGCTTGGTCACCGCGGAATCCCAGTATCCGGCGATAGAGTCCATGCACAAGGATCGCTCCATCCTCGCCGCCGCCCTCAAGGCCGTCGCGCCGACCTTGGCCGATGCGGCTCTCTTCGAATCCCTCGTCGACGACGCGATGAAGATGGCGGCTCCCGCCTGGATAGGCAATGCGCTGGCCCTGTCCAGATTCGACGTTTCCGCTGCCTTGGGAGGCTGGACGAAGCCTGTCCTCGTCATTTGGGGACGGAAGGACGTGATAATTACGGAGGCCATGGCCCGAGAGACCAGGGATGCCTTTCGCGAGGCCAGACTCGAGATCATCGAGGGAGTCGGCCATTCGGTCATCGTCGAGGATCCGGAGCGCTTCAAATCCCTGCTGCGAGGCTATCTGGAAAGGCCGCGTCGAAGCTTGACCGGCCTTCCCTTGAGCAGGAAGCCGTAGAGCGGATAGCATGGAAGGATGGGAACGAAGGCGGGGCGGGGCGCCCCGGCAGCCACGGCGCGGGAATCCGATCACTCACGACTCCGCAGCTACGAGGCCCTCGTGGGCCCGGGCGGGGCAAGACGGGCCGATGTCTACATCGCCGAGTACCTGAAGGTAGCCACTCGTTCCCAACTCAAGGCACGCTCGGCCCTGATAGAGGTCGACGGCAAGATCGCGAAGCCCTCTCGTCCCCTGGTCGAGGGCGAACGCCTGCTCGTGTCCTGGACGGAAGAGCCCTCGCCGAGCCTCGTGGCCGAAGACATTCCTCTCGATATCCTCTACGAAGACGATCGAGTGATCGTCGTGAACAAGGCCCAGGGAATGGTCACCCATCCCGGGGCGGGCAACCGACGCGGCACCCTTGCCAACGCCGTTCTTGGCCGGCTCGCCGCCCCTGCGGGTCCCGACGCGACGGGCCATGCCGCGAACAATGAGGTCGGCGTCGCGACCGCGGCTCTGCGCGGCGGCATTGTCCATCGGCTCGACAAGGACACGAGCGGCGTCATCATCGTCGCCAAGGATGCCGAGGCCCAGTCCTACCTCTCCTCCCAGTTCAGGGACCGGACGACGCGGAAGGAGTATCTCGCGGTCACGACAGGCATACCGCGGGTCGGGTCGGGGACGGTCGGTGGAGGCTGGAATCGGCGGGAGAGCCGCCTCGGTCGCGACAGGAGGGATCGCAAGCGATTCGCGGAGGTCGTCGAGGGCGGCAGGCTCGCGGTGACGGACTGGCGCGTCCTTTCGACCTACGGAGAGTATGCGCTCGTCCTGCTTCATCCGCGCACGGGACGCACGCACCAGCTTCGCGTGCATCTCGCGGCACTCGGTTCCCCCATCCTGGGAGATCCCATCTACGGGGCTCGAAGTCGACGCGGCGGCGAGGGCTCGGCGGCTTCCCAGGCCACGCTCATGCTGCATGCCTGGAAGCTCGCCATCCGCCTTCCGGGCCATGACGAGGCCTCGAGCTTCGTCGCTCCCATTCCGCGGCGCTTCCCCCTCATCCTCCATCGCCTCGAAAGGCGCTTCGGCAAGACAAAGCCTCCCCGATCCTGAGAATCGAGGGGCGGCTCAGGCGAGTCGAGGGGCCCCTGTGCAAACGCGCCTTGCCCGATCAGACGCCGAGGAGGCGCTTGATGGACGCGAGAAGGTCTTCCTTCTGGAAGGGCTTGCCGAGAAAGGCGTTGGCGCCAAGCTCCATGGCCTGGTCGCGCATGGCCGTTTCGTCCTGGGTCGTGAGGACGATGACCGGGATCTTCGCGAGCGCCGGCTTGGTCTTGCGGGCGGTCAGGAACTCGATGCCGTTCATCTCCGGCATATTTATGTCGAGGATGATGCAGTCGACGGGGTTCCCCTCGAGCTTGGCCAGGGCGTCCTTGCCGTGCTCGGCCTCGCCGACCTCGTGACCCGCTCCTTTTAGCGCGAGCGAAACGATCTTGCGCATCGTCGACGAATCGTCGACCGCGAGGAATTTCATGTATTCACCTCCATAAGTGCTTCCTTCTCGCCCTTCGTCTTCGATCGATCGATCAAGACCTTGCGAATTTCTTCGCGGCGCGCGAGGCTGCCGTCGGTCTTGCCGGCAAGGCCGAGTGCGGCGAGGGCGTCTTCGATGTCGCGCTTCGCCTCGTCCAGGATGGCGAGAGCGCCCTCGATCATCTGCCTCGTGATGTCCTGGAATTGGAGCGATTCGAGGACGCCATCGAGATCGCCGTCGATGACCTCGACGAGACTCGCGACGTCCCGGGCGAAATCGTCGGCGGTGCCGGATGCGGCTATCAGCGACTCGACAGCCTCGTCAGCCGCCGACATGCCGACCTGGACGTCCTTGGCCACTCGTTCCGTTTCTTCGGCGAGTCTCGAGACGATCGACTCGTTATAGTCCCTGAAGCGGACGAGGAGATCCGAGACCTGGCGGGAAAAATCGGCGGTCTGGTCGTTGAGCTTGCGAAGTTCCCCGACAATGACGCGGAAACCGCGGCCCTTCTCGCCGATCCGCGCGGCTTCGACGGCCATGTTGAAGGCGATGAGTCGCGAGCGTTCCGTGATTTCCTCGATGCCCTTGAGCAGGCCCACGCCGGATTCCAATTCCGCTCCCATGGCGCGGAGATCCTTGGCTCCCTTCTTGTTGTGTTCGGTCATCGCCGCGATCGATTCCCTCTGTGCCTTGATGACCTCCCTGGTTTTCTGGGCCTGCTGGGCGACGGGAGCCCGACCCGCACCCTGACCCTGAGCCAGGGCGGCCTTGAAGTCCCGGGCCGAGCGGGCTGCCTTCGAGGTGTTGGATCTCATGTTTTCGAAACGATCGATGAGTCCGAATGCGGCCTCTTCGGTCATGCCCGGCACCGCCGCGGCGATGGCCCTGGCGAAACGGATCCGGAGACGGGCGTCGGAGAGGGCGGGAAGCTCCGCGACAGAGGGCCCTTCCCGCGCCGCCGCTTCCTTGGCCGCCGAGGGAAGGTTGCCGATTGTCTCCGGAACCGGAATCTCCGCCTGCCTCGATTCAGGAACATCCTCCCCCTTCCGCTTTGGCGTGGTGGGAAGAAAGCCAAGAACCGAGGCCAGCAGGGCCGCGCCGCCGGCTCCCAGGGCCGCGAGCCTTCCCAAGCCGAGAAGGACAGCCGACAGGCTGAGCAAGGCGAAGACAGCGGAGGAGAATGCGAGAATACGGGAAGGTCGCATGGCCCCACTCTACAGGATCGGGTTGTCCTCCGCAATCGCGGGCCTCGTAAGGTCGGGCATAGACGGCCTTGGGCGGAGCCACGCGGCCGCCGGAACCTCGATCTGGACCCGCGTGAGGCCGCCACAAGGCATTCAGTACGTGGCGTCAACAATCGAAGGAGTGGCGCAAATTTAAAACGCCGCGTGGCGGCCTCACGCGGCGTAATCGTGAAACGGGTGAACCGCTTCCCGACTCCGAAGTTTCGGGCATGTGCGGGCACGAGTGCCCGAAACTTCCACATGCCACGCTGCCGCGGGTGGCCTCATGGCCGGACCCGCGGCAGGTTCACTTTAGTAGTCCCTGCGGGGCGGGCGGAAGCCGTCGCGGCGGGGCTTGTCCTCAGCCTCGTTCACACGAAGCTGACGGCCCATGAACTCGAAGCCGTTGAGGGCGTCGATTGCGGCGCGGGCCTCTTCCTCGGTCTCCATCTCGACGAAACCGAAACCCTTGGCCTTGCCGGTGTAGCGGTCGACGATGATGTTCACCGACTGCACGTTGCCGTACTGGGTGAAGAGGTCCCTGAGATTGTTCTCGGCCGT
>DATKTD010000207.1:0-15168 GCA_035531315.1 Rectinemataceae bacterium | reverse complement strand
AGATCGCGAAGACCGAGGCCCTCCGGCTGGAGAACTCTTTCAGTGACGCCATGCGCGGGCTTTACGTCTACGCCGCGAAGGTAGTGCGCCCGACGACCCTTGCCCTCGCGTACCTGAACGAGGCCGCCGAGGTCTGACCCTGACCCGACCGTCGTGATGACGGACAGAACTAAAAGCCGACCTAGGACTGAAATCCTAGGTCGGCGCCTCCCCCGGCCGATGAAGCCCGGCTTGGGGAGCCGCTAGGTCTCCGGTGCCTCTCGCGTCGCCCCCCTTCGCCTGTTAGCGGCATGGGGGGCTTTTTTTGTACCTACAGAAAACTTGTAGGTTCATGCGAGGTGGGGCTTCACCCTATGGAACTAGCCCAAAACGAGGCGCCGGAAGGCCTCGTTTTCACGAAAGCCCCATTTTACAGGCCTCGCCGAACCCCGTGTTACTTTCTTCGCATGAAAAGCAACGTGCATTCGTGGCTATCGGCCCTGAGAGCGCGTGTTTTCGGCCTTGTGTTGACGCTACGAAAAATATACTAAGCATTAAACGCAATATTGACGCCAAGTTACCGCCAAGTTACCAAAGGCCCTTGTAAAGCGTGATAAAGGGGGATACACTACTACTAGAACAAAGGGGGGCTTATTGCCTACCCTATCTCGAATTGCGTTAGGTAACGCAAGGCGTGATAAAGCGGTGAAAATGCCGTTATTTTGAATGGCATTCAAGAGGTCGTCGGTTCAATTCCGATCACCTCCACGAAGATTCGGCTACCGTCACACGGTAGCCGTTTTTTTTTTGGGGTGCGCCCGGCAGTGCGGCCCCATGGGCGAGGCGAGGCGAGATGTGGCGAGGCGATCAGCGGGAAGGCCGCGAAGCGCGCGGGAAGTCGATCTGCCAACAGGCGCCTTTCTCCGTGCGGCACTCGATCCCGGCATGAATCTGCTCGATCAGACTCAGGACCAGCTGGAGCCCCAGATGGCCGTCCTTCCCGATCTCGAAACCCGCCGGCAGGCCCCTGCCGTCGTCGGCGACCGTGATCCGGATCTTCGCGTCGCCGAGGGTTCGCAGCCCGATCCTGATCGCGCCGACCCGGCCTTCGACGAAGGCATGCTTGAGCGAGTTGGTCACCAGTTCGTTCAGGATCAGACCCAGGGGGATCGCGACATCTATCGTGGTCGACAGCTTCTCGCTTTCCATGGCGAAGCCAATGTCCATGCCCCGCGCGCCTTCGTAGGAATCCAGGATTCCCGAGACGAGTTGGCTGACATACTCCTCCAGGTCGATGCGCGAGAGATCCTGGGCGCTGAACAGTTTTTCGTGAACGAGGGCCATCGCGAAGATCCTGTTCTCGGCGTCGGCGAAGGCGGATCGAAGGCGGGCGTCGTCGATGTCGTCGGCCTGGAGCCTGAGCATGGAGGTGATCAGGCTCATGTTGTTCTTGGTCCGATGGTAGAGTTCCTGGAGGAGGACCTCTTTTTCCCGAAGGGTCTGTTCCGTCTTCTTCTCGGCGGCCCTCCTGCTGGCCCGGTTGCCCAGGGCGACGAGGCCGTAGGCGAGGCTCCTCGCGAGTTCCTCGAGGAGGCGGATTTCCTCCGGGATGAAGGCCCTCGTCTCCCCCGAATAGATGGTGAGGGCACCGAAGGTCTTTCCGCTCGGATCGATCAGGGGTAGGCCGATGCTCGAATGGAAACCCCTCCTCGCGGCCTCCTCGCGCCAGGGGGCCATCCGCTCGTCGGTGGCGATGTCGTCTATGTAGCGGGTCTTTCCCGTCCGGATGGCGGCTCCGGAGGGGCCCTGGCCCTTCTCATTGTCATTCCAGCTGATAGTGGCCTTCAGAAGGTAGTCGTTGTGGGCGGGCTGCCATACCACGGGTCTGACGCTCTTTTCCCCGTCGTCTTCGGCGTAGCCGACCCAGACGAAGCCGTAGCCGCCGATCTCGTAGATGATCCGGCAAATCTCCTCGAGGAGCCCCCTTTCCTCGTCGCAGCGCAAAAGGGCTTCCATACAACTGCGGATCACTATGAGCTGGCGGTTGAAGCGTCTCAGTTCGGCATTGGCCTTCCTGCGCTCCTCCATCTCCCTATTCAGGTTCCTGTTGGCCTCTTCCAGCTCTTTGGTCCGGTCCAGGACCCGGCTTTCGAGGTTTTCGTTGAGGTCCCGGAGGCGAAGATGGGAAGCCAACCGCGCGAGGAGCTCGTCTCGATCCACCGGCTTGGCCAGATAGTCGCTGCAGCCCGCCTCGAAACCCCTTCTCTTGGCGACGGGAGCCCCGTCGGCGCTGATGAAGATGATAGGGATGCGCCCGCCGGAAGCGCTGTGTCGGATGCGCCTGCAAACCTCGTAGCCGTCGATGCCCGGCATGTTCACGTCGAGGAGGACGGCGTCGATCTCCCGCTCGGCGATGGTCCGGAGGGCCTCTTGGCCGGAGGCCACGGCCTCGGGATCGTAGCCCCCCTCTTCGAGCATGGTGGAGAGCTTGACGCGGCTCGTGGAGGAATCGTCGACTACCAGGACCGATCGCTTCCCGATGCTTCCCATTGGCCAACTATTGGCCGCCCCATGCGCCCCGTCAAGATGGAAGGAGGGGTCAGCCGGCGGGGGCCTCCTCTCGGCCTTCCTTCTTCCCCGTCACGATGAACCTCGCCGTGGCCTCGGCCATGACAAGGCCCTCGGTCGAGTAGATCCAGCCTCTCGTCGAGATCACCCGGCCGCGCGGTCTCTCGGCCCGGCCGACGACGCGAATCGTCGAGCCCGTGGGGACGGGCTTGAGGAATTTCGTGCTCATCTCGGCGGTGACGGCGGAGGCGGCATAGGCCACGCAGGCGTGGGCCATCAACTCGTCCATCAGCATTGTCAGGAACCCGCCGTGGGTGACGCCCTTCCAGCCGGCGCACCATTCGGGAACGAGGAGGAAGCTTTCCGCCTCGCCCTCCACGGGATAGGCGAACTCGAGGTGGAAGCCGCGGTCGTTCTCGACGCCGCAGCAGAAGCAGGAATTGTCGCGTTCGATGGCCGTATCCATGGTCGTTTTCCTTTCTCAGAGTCCGGCCAGCACGGCCTTCATGACGTCGGGGCTGTCGGTGTCGATGCCGTCGACGCCCCAGGAAATGTATTTTTTCATGATTTCGGGGTCGTTCGGGGTCCATACCTCGACCCGGAGGTTCTTCGCGTGCGCGGCGCGGATGAAGCGGGGCGTGACGATGTTGACGCCCAGGGATTCCTTCGGGTCGAAGGGGACCTGGAGGGCCTGGTATTTCGGGCTGATGAGGCCGGAGAGACCGATCTTCGAGAGGAGGACGAAGGTGGCCACCTCCGTCCGCGAGGCCGAGGTGGCGACATCCGGGGCCGCCCTTCGGAATTCGTCGAGGAGGCCGCCGTGGAAAGAGGCGACGATGACCTTTCGCTGCATATCGTACTGATGGATGAGGTCGGCGAGGGGTCGGGCGATGGGGTTCTTCGAGTTCTTGATCTCGATGAGAAAGCGCATGTCGGGATAGGCGACGAAGAGCTCCTCGAGCCTGGTCACCTTGATCCCCTTGCCACGATAGGGAAAGCTGGCTCCATTGTCGGGGGACCAGTTGTAGGCGGCGTCGAGCCCCTCGAGCTCGGAGTAGCTGAAGTCCTCGACGGTCCCCGCGGCGCCGGTGGTGCGGGCCACCGTGTCGTCGTGCATCAGGACGATGACGCCGTCCTTGGTGATATGGACGTCCATGTCGAAGGCGTCGACCCCGAGCTTGGCCGCCTGGTCGTAGGCGAAGCGGGTATCGCCCGGCCAGACCTTGTCGCCGCCCATGTGGGCTATGAGGAGGCATTGTTTCGCGGCGGGGGAGTAGAAGGGGACCGAGGTCGCGGGGGCCGAAAGCTCGGTGGCGACGAAGAGGGCCGTGCCGAGGGTCAGGATGGCGACGAAGACGCGCTTGAGTGTTTTCATGCCGGCAGTATGGACCTGCAGCCTCGCCGCAACAAGCTTCGGCGCGGCGGTCCTGGCGCCACGGCCGGCTTCGGCTCCTTGTAGCGGAGGCCGTCTCGCGGTCATACTCTGGCGATGGATGATCGATTCGAAGGAATGGCCCTCTGCGCCCTCGGCCTCGAGAAGGTGCTCGCCAACGAGATAGCGAAGATAGGCCTCGAGGCGAGCGGCCGAGCCCCCGGGAGGCTCTTCTTCCGCACCGACATGAAGGGGCTTTTCAGGGCCAACCTCGAGCTCCGGACGGCCGAAAGGGTCCTTCTCGTGGCCCGACGCTTCGAGGCGCCGGATTTCGACGCCCTCTTCGAAGGCGCGCGACAGCCCGATTGGCAGCGCTTCTTCGCCCGCGAGGACAAGCTCGTGATCGAGAGGGTGAGGAGCCGCGAATCCCAGCTCGGCGCCCAGACCTCGATCCAGTCGGTCGTCCACAAGGCGATCTACGAGTCCCTGGGCAAGGTCTATCGCCAGGCCCGTATGCCCGAGACCGGGCGGACGAGGTCGCTGCGCGTCTATCTCGACCACGACGAATGCGTTCTCGGCCTCGACCTCTCGGGAGAGGCCCTCCATAAGCGGGGCTGGCGCAAGGCCGCCGGCGACGCTCCTCTCAAGGAGACGGTGGCCGCGGGAATCCTCCTCCTCGCCGGTTGGAGGCGTCGCCTCCCCCTCCTCGACCCCTTCTGCGGCTCGGGAACCTTCCTGATCGAGGCCGCCCACTTCGCCCTCGAGAGGGCCCCCGGCCTGGATCGGCACTTCGAGATCGAGACCATGCCCCTCGTGCGCGAGGGCGCCTCGGCCATCTTCGCCGCCGAGCGCGAACGCGCCAAGGCCGCCGTGCGCAGGGACCTCGAGCTCGACCTCGTCGGCAGCGACAGCGATCCCCGCGCCATCGACCTCGTCCATGGCAACGCGGCGAGGGCCGGCGTCGCCCCCTTTATAAAGGTGTCCATCGCTCCCGCGGAGGAGGCTCGGCCCTACGCCGACGAGGGCCTCCTCATCACGAACCCGCCCTGGGGCGAGAGGCTCGGCACCGAGGAAGAGGCACGGGCCTTGTATGGCAGGCTCGGGGCCGCCTGGGGCATCGCTGGCGAGGCCCCGTCCGACGGCCCGGCCCAGGGCGGCCGCGGCTCCCCCCGGGCCGAGTCGAGGGGCGGAAGGCGAAGGCCTCCGGCGGCCAGGGCCGGGCGCTTCGCCTCCTGGGGCATCGGCATCGTGACCAACTCGGCCCAGGCCGGCCTGTCCTTCGGCCGCCGCGCCCCCGTCGAGCGCGAGATCCTCAACGGCTCCGAGGAGCATTGGTTCCATATGTATCCCGCCGAGAGACAATAGGCCGGCAGGCTTTTGCCCCGGCCCTGCTCTTTCCGTATCTTTGCCCCATGCAGAACCAGGGAAGTCTTCAGGTAGAGGAGGGCATCGACCTCGATGCCTGCGTCGGCTGCGACCTCGAGGAGGAGCCGGCGCCCAGTAGTCCCGCGGTAATAGTCATCTTCGGAGCCACCGGCGACCTCGCGGCGCGGAAGATCCTACCCGCCTTGTACAACCTCTCGGTGGCGGGACGCTTCCATCCCGATTCCAGAATCATCGCTATAGGCCGCAAGGATATGGCCAGCGCGGACTTTCGCGAGTCGATGGCCTCCGCCCTGCGCCAGTTTTCGCGGAGCGGTCGCGACGAGGGGGCCTGGAGCCTCTTTGCCCGCCGCATCGAGTATCTTCGGGGCGACCTGGCCGACAGCGGCTTGTATAGCCAGCTGAGGTCGTGGCTCGGGGCGACCGACATGCCGCGGACGAGGATCTATTACCTCGCCGTGGGCCCCGACCAGTTCGGCCTGGCGGCCGAGGGTCTCGCGGCCGCGGGGCTCGGCACGGCGGCATCGGGTGAAGGCGCGGCCGCCGAAAAGGAGGGCGGCGGGGAGGCCCTCATCTCGCGGCTCGTGGTCGAAAAGCCCTTCGGCAGCGACCTCGCGAGCGCGCGCGAGCTCTCCTCCAACCTGCAGCGGGCCTTCCGCGAGCGGGACATCTTCCGGATCGATCATTACCTCGGCAAGGAGACGGTGCAGAACCTCCTGTACCTGCGTTTCGCCAATTCCTTCTTCGAGCCGCTCTGGAATCGCGACCATATCGAAAAGGTCGAGATCGAGGTCCTCGAGACCGTCGGCATCGGCTCGCGGGGGGGCTATTACGACAAGGCCGGCGCGGCTCGCGACATGCTCCAGAATCACCTTCTCCAGCTCCTCTGTCTGACCGCCATGGAGCCTCCCGCCTCCCTCGATCCCGAGGCCATCCGCAACGAGAAGGTGAAGGTGCTCAAGTCCATTCCCCGCTACGAGGCGGGACAGTGGAAGACCCGCTCCATCCGGGCTCGCTACGCCGAAGGCCTCGATGCCTCGGGCTCGAGGATGCCTTCCTATCTCCAGGAGGACAGGGTCGATCCGGCCTCGACGACCGAGACCTATGTCGCCGTGCGCCTCGAGCTCGACAACTGGCGCTTTGCCGGCGTCCCCTTCGTGCTCAGGACGGGGAAGGCCCTCGATCGGCGGTCCAGCGAGATACGGATCCATTTTCGGGCCCCGCCCAGGGCCCTCTTCAACGCCCACGGGGGGGAACTCGGCGACAATGTCCTTACCATCAGGATACAGCCCGATGAGGGCGTGTGGTTTACCTTCAACATGAAGGTGCCGGGGAGGCCGAGGGTCGAGTCGAGGGATCTTCGTTTTACCTGGCCTGAGAGCGGGAGCCTGCCCGAGGCCTACGAGCGCCTCCTCGACGATGCCATCCGCGGCGATTCGACCCTCTTTATCCGCTCGGACGAATCCGAGGCGGCCTGGGAATTCGTCGATGCCCTCAGAGAGTCCTGGACCATGAACGGCAAGCACCCCCTCCTCGACTACCCGGCCGGCTCCAAGCCCCCCGGTCTGTCGGGAGGACTTTCGTGAGGCTGAGGCGCTTCCAGGGCGAGGAGGACTGGGTCGAGGCCTGCCTCGGCGACTTCCTCGCCGCCCATGCGGAGGCTGCCGCCGAAGCGAGGGGCCTCGAACTCGTCCTCGCCGGCGGATCGACCCCAGGACCGATCTATCGCAGGCTCGCGGCCCTCGAGCTCCCAGGACCCGCGGTCCGGCTCTGGCCGGGCGACGAGCGACGCCTGGCCCTCGGCCACCCCGAGCGCAACGACAGCTCCCTGGCACCGATCTTCGCCGGAGCCCCCTGGAAGCCGGCTCCGGAATTCATGGCCTGGCCCGATGCCGACGACGCCGAGCCGGACCGGGGCTACGCCGAGAGACTGGCTTCCTTTATGCCGGAGGGACCGCGCTTCGACCTCGTCTTTCTCGGCATCGGGAATGACGGCCATACCGCCAGCCTCTTTCCCGGCGACGCGGCGAGCGAGGCGGCCCTCGAGGGGGACTTCGCACCCCTCGCCCTGCTCAGCTTCGCCTCCTCGCGCCCCTGGCTCCGCATGAGTCTCTCGGGCCCCGTCCTCGCGGCGACGAGGCGTCTTTTATTTCTCACGAGGGGTCCGGACAAGCTTTCGCTGCTCGAAAGGACTATGGGCGAGGAGGGGCGCAAGCTCCCTTGGAGGCGCGTCGCCGCCCTCGCCGAGGCGGGAGGGGCGAGCGTCCAGCTCCTCCATGCGGATCGCTAGGAGGCTGGGGAAACCGGTCCATCGAGGTCGAAGTTGAGCCACTTCACGCTCGCCTTCGAGAGATCGGCGTAGGCCCCCCGATACTCCTCGGGGAGGATGGCGGCGAGGCGGTACATCATCTCGTCGGCCATCTCCTGTCTTATCTCCTTCGTGAGCTTCTCGCCGTGGGCGTCGAGACGGAAGGCCTCCCCCGTCTTGAGGGTGAAGGGCGCGCGGCGGAAGCGCTTGAGGTGATCCCGGAGCCTGAGCCCCCCCCAGTGGGCGACCGGCATGATCGGGGCGCCGGAGTGGAGGGCCAGGAGGGAGATGCCGCCCTTGGCCTGATGGAGTTCTCCCGTCTTGTTCCTCGTCCCCTCCGGGGCGATGCCCAGGATCCATCCCTGGGAAAGCCTTTCGATGCAGGCCCTGAGGGCCTCTCTGTCCGCCTCGCCCCTGCGGACGGGTATGACTTCCCATACCTTGAGCACGAAGCCGAAAAAGAAGATTCGCAGCAGTTCGATCTTGGCGAGGGCCGTCACCTTGGGCCGGGGCGCGAGCTGGGTGTAGAGGATGGGAGCCTCGACATAGCCCGTGTGGTTGGTGAAGAGGATGAGGGGCCCCTCGTTCGGCACCCTTGCGAGGCTCGAGCCGTCGATTCGATAGACGAGCGAAAGACCGAACTTCGCGCCGTAGGTGAAAAGCCATTTGAGCGGGGACATCGCGCCTCCATCGGAAAGGCAATCATGCATGAAGCGGGGGGAATTCGCCACCGAAAACAGGGAGGGGGAGCCAATTTTAAGGGACTTGGCCTCGAAATGGCGCAGGCTCAGGCCGGCTCGGTCGGAGGGTCCTCACCGGGAAGTTCCTTCGCGTCGAAGGGGGTGGCGAGTTCCTTGATCTCCTCGTCGAGCCTGTCGCGGAGTCGTACTGCCACCTCGTAGGCCTGTCGCCGCGAGGCCTGGCCCGATTCGGTGTTCACGTCCTCGGAGGTCATGATGAGGCGGTAGGCCGGCACCTCGAGGGAGGCGGCGAGGCTTTGGAGGACCTCGGGCGTGGGGAACTTTCGCGCGATCTCGATTTCGCCGACATAGCCGGGAGATATCTCCGCGCGCTCGGCCAGCTCCGCCTGCGAGAGGCCGAGGAGCCTTCGCCGCATCTTCAGATTGATCGCGAGTGCTTCGCGCAGGCTCATGTCCACGCGAGCAATCTAGGGAGGGCCGTTCCCCCGATCAATCGACGATAGGAGGGCGTAGTATGGCCATCGGAGGGTGGCGCTCCCTGCCTGCCTTCACCGGCAGGCAGGCCGCCCCTCAGGCGTAGCGCGCCGCGAGAGCCCCCACGATGCCGAGATTGACCGCCACGAAATCGGCGAGGAGGTCTTCGTCGATGTCGAAGCGAGGGTTGTGGTTCGTATGGACGATCCCGCGATCCGGATTCTGGGTGCTGAAGAACCAGAAGAGACCGGGCAGCTTCGCGAGATAGTAGGCGAAGTCCTCGCCGCCCATGATGGGCGCCTTGAGGGTGAGGACCCTTTCCTTGCCGAGGATGCCGCGGGCCGCTGCCGTGGCGGCCTCGGTGGCCGAAGCGTCGTTGGAGAGGGGCGGGTAGCCGCCGAGCCATTCGTATTCGAAGGCCAGGCCATGGTAGCCGGCTATCGCCTCCCCGATCTCGCCTATCCTCCTCTCGATGAAGGAGCGGAGGGGGCCCTCGAGACTCCGCGCGGTTCCGAGGAATTCGAGTCTGTCTGGAATGACATTGAAGGTGGCTCCGGCGTGGACGGAGCAGACCGAGATTACGGCGGGCTTTACCTGGTCGATCTCCCGGGCCCGGAAGCTGTTCAGGGCCAGCACGAATTCGGCAAAGGCCGGGACGGGATCGGGGCAGTGGTGGGGCGCCGAGCCGTGGCCGCCGGGGCCCTCGAAGGCGCCGCGGAATTTGTCGCTCGCCGCCATCATCGGCCCGGGCAAAAAGGCGGCCTGGCCCGGGGCCATCTCGTCGCTGAGGTCGCCGACGTGGCCGGCGGCGATGGCGGCGACGCCTTCGAGGACACCCGCCTCGATGAGGGTCTTGGCGCCGAAGTGGCCCTCCTCGCCTGGCTGGAAGATGGCCCGTACGCGGAAAGGCAGGTCCTTCTCGGCCGCCAGTATTCTGGCCGCGATGAGGAGGGAGGCCGTATGCGCGTCGTGGCCGCAGGCGTGCATACGGCCGGGGAAGATGGAAGCCCAGGACTGGCCCGTCGCCTCGGCCAGGGGAAGGCCGTCCATGTCGGCGCGGAGGCCGATCAGCGGCCCCCTCTCGCCGATGTCGACCCAGAGCCCCGAGCCGGAGCGAGTCGGCTCCAGGCCGAGTTTTCGAAGCTCGGCCGCGACGAAGGTGGCGGTCTCCGGGAGCTCGAGGCCGATCTCCGGTATGCGGTGGAGGGCCCTGCGATGCTCGATCGCGAGGGGGAGGAGGGCCCTGGCCTTGGCGAGGATCGTGTCGGGATCGAAGCTCATGGTTCGAGCTCCCCGGCGCCGCCCTCCTCGGTCTCTTTCCTGGCGGCCTTCAGGCGGCGATGCTCGGCGACGAGGGCCGCGGCGTCCTCCGCGTCTTCTTCGGAGACGATGAGGCGATAACCGCCCGAGTTGATGTTGTAGAAGGGGGCCAACTCGGTCATCGAGCCGGCGAGGATCTCGCTCCCGATACCCGCCGAATCGAGGAGGGTCTTGAGGACGAGGGCCTCTTCCTGAAAGTACGAAGAGAATACTTCGGTCATCGCTTTCCTCCCTGTCGTCCCTTGCGGCTCGCCCCGCCCCCCGCCCCCGACGAGCGCCCCGCCCCCGGCGAGCGCCCAAGGGTCCCGGGCGGCAGGCTTTCGACATACAGCCTCGCGAGCTTCCGCCCCTCCTCGTCCCGGTAGGGATTGCGGAGGTTCTTGCGCCATTCGCGGTAGGCGGCGCAGGCCTCATAGTAGCCGTCGGGGCCGCGGAAGGTCGAGAGTTCGTCGCAGCGGTAGAGTTCGAGGAGCATGGGGAAACGGTAGTCCTCGAGGGCCTCGCGGGCCGTCTGGATGGGCAGGCGGGGCAGGGCGGCAGGAAGCATGTGCCAACGGACGAGGTAGGCTACCGTCTCGATGGTGGCGCGGTCGAAGCCAAGGCGTAAAAGGAAGCGGCTCGCGATGCCCGCCCCGATCTCCGAGTGCCTGGCGAAACGCTGTCCGGCGACGGCGGCCGCGTCGGGCTTGCCCGCGTCGTGGAGGAGGAGGGCCAGGGAGAGGGAAAGCTCGGGCAGCTTCCGGTGGCGGAAGGTCTCGAGGGTGTGGTCCCATGCGTCGCCCTCGGGGTGGTGCTCCTTCGACTGGCTTGTGCCGGGAAGGGCCGCCAACTCGGGCCAGAAACGCTCGATGAAGCCCGAGGCCCTGAGGAGCTCGAGGCCCCTCTCGGGATGATCCGAGGTGAGAACGAGGGAGAGGAGGTCCCTCTGGGCAGGGGCGGACATCTCGCGGGGAGGGGCCGGCAGATAGCCCTCGGGCAGCTGGTAGTCGTAGCGCGAAAGCATGGCCGCCGCCTCGAAGAGCTGGGCCCCGTCGTCGCGTCTGGGTTCGATCCGGCCCTCTCTGAGACTCTCGTAGACACCCCGGGGATCGAGGAAGCGCCTCGTGTCGGGGACGCGAAAGAGGTCGAGGGGGGCGAAGGACGAAGGGCCCTCCTCGGAGTGGAAGTTGCCGTCGACGCAGCGGAAGTGGAAGGTGAGGCCCCCCGACTCCAGGCTCGCGTCGGCCCAGGGCAGGCCCCGGTACTCGAGACCCTCGAGGGCCTTGGCGAGCTCGACGAGGTCGGCTCCGAGGGCCACGAAGCGGACGGGAGCCCCCTCGAGACCGTGGTAGGCGTCGAGGGCCGAGAACGAGGTTTCCCAAAAGGGAAGGGACCGTTCGACGAGGGCGGCAAGGCTCGGATCCATGCGTCTAAGATAGTGGCTCCGGGGCCGGGAGGTAAACGACGGGGCCGGGGATTCGCTAAGCCTGGGCGGGCTTCGGCTTGAGTCCCTTTCGCGTCGCCTGGGCCGCCTGGGGATCCTCGGGCCAGTCGTGTTTCGGATAGCGGCCTCGCAGCTCCTTTCGCGTCTCGGCCCAGCCCCCCTTCCAGAAGCCGGGAAGGTCGGAGGTGACCTGCACGGGCCTACCGGCCGGCGAAAGGAGTCTGATGACGAGGGGCCTTCCGGCGACCTGGGGCTGCTCGCGAAGGCCGTAGAACTCGTGTATCCGGCCCTCCACGAGGGGAGAGGGCCCCTCGGTGTAGAGGATGGGCCTTACGGCCCCCGAGGGCAGCTCGAGTCTTTCCGGAAGCTCGGCGCGGAAGCGGCGGAGCTCCTCGGGCGGGAGCCTGGCCTCGAGGGCGCGGAGGAGGCGGTCGCCTGGGAGGATCTCGGCGGGATCGAGGTCGATCCAGGGAGCCAGCCATTCGTCGAAGGTCTCGGCGAGGCTCGCGTCATCGAAATCGGGCAGGGAGGCCCCGCCACGGAGGGGGCGCCAAAAGCGGTAGCGCGCCAGGAAGGCCTCGGCCCCGGCATCGGGGAGGAGGGCGGCCAGGCCCTCGCGGGCGAGGCGCTCGCGGAGGGAGGCGGCGAGGCTCGGTCTGTCGACCGCGCCGAGGGCCGTCGAGGAGAGCTCGATGGCCCCCGCCCGCTTAATGCGTCTGGCGCGGTAGGACCGAGCCTTCCATTCGATGGTGATGGCACTTTCCGCCATTGCCCCCAGGGCCGCGAGGGCCTCGGTCTCGCCGAGGCCCATCCCCTCGTAGAGGCGGCCCAGGCTTCCGCCCGCCTCGGCCTCGAGGACGACCAGCCAGGCCGCGGCGGCCAGGGGCGGGGTGACCCTGATGCGCCTGCCCGCCGGGATCATGAAGACGGCGGCGCTCCCCGAACGCTCGACGCGGCGGGCCAGGCGGTCGGGCCAGGCCCTGGCCAGGAGGGCGGGAAGGAGCTCCGCGTCGACGCGAGCCGGATCGAAGGCGATGCCGGCGCGGGAGGCGAGGCGTCCGGCCTCCTCGAGGAGGGCCTTGGCGGCCGGGTCCCTGGAGCCATGGGCCCGCGTGGCGGCGACCTCGTCGACGCGTTGCGCGAAATCGAGACCCGCCGGCCCGCCCCCCCTGTCGAGGAGGGCGGCCGCGAGACAGGCGCTCGAGGCCGAGCCGGGAGCTTCTTTTTCCCCTTCGCGCCCGGCCAGGACCAGGGCGGCCAGCCGGGCTTCCACCCCGAGGGCCACCATGGCCCTGCCCTTCGGGGAGAGGCCTCCCTCCGCGAGGGCACCGAGGCCGGCCAGGCTTTGGAGGGCATCCTCCCAGGAGGCCTCGGGGGGGGCGTCGACCCAGCGGAGCGAGGTCCTTTCGGCCGCCCCCCAGGCGAGGCACTCGAGGACGAGGCCCGAGAGGTCGGCGCGGAGGATCTCGGGGGGGCTGCGCTCGGGGAGGAGCTCCGTGGCGGGCCAGGCGCGCAGACAGAGACCCGGGCCGAGACGGCCCGCGCGCCCCCGGCGTTGCTCCGCCCGATCGGCCGATTCGCGCTCCGTTACGAGGCGGTTGAGGCCGCTCCGCCTGTCGAAGCGGCTTCCCCTGGCAAGGCCGCAGTCGACCACGGTTCCCACCCTCGGAACGGTGAGGCTCGTCTCGGCGATGGAGGTGGCGAGGATGAGGCGGCGCGGCGAGTCGGGGGCGGGGGCGATGGCCCGGCGCTGCTCGGCGAGGGGGACCGAGGAATGGAGGCGGAGGGTCTCGATACCCCGACCGGCCAGCCGCGGCCCCACGAGGCCCTCGACGCGCAAGATCTCCGCCATCCCAGGCAGGAAGGCGAGTATGTCCTCGTAGCCCTTTTTCGTGGCGGCCGACTTTTCGACGAGCTCGAGGATGGCCTCGGCCGTCCAGCGGACAGGGTCCTCGGGCATCGCGGCCGCGTGGCGGGTCGCGACGGGAAAGACGCGGCCGGGGACGGCGATGAGGGAGGCATCCAGCCGCGGGGCGAGGGCCTCGAGATCGAGGGTCGCCGACATGACGAGGATGACCAGGGCCCCGGCCGTCGGCGAAGAACCGTTTTCGCCTCCCCTCCTCGCGTCGCGGGCCTCGAGGGCGAGGGCCAGGCCCAGGTCGAGGTCGAGGGAGCGCTCGTGGAATTCGTCGAAGACGAGGACAGCGACGTCCTCGAGGAAGGGATCGTTTTGGAGCATCCGGATGAGGACGCCCCCCGTCACCGCCTCGATCCGCGTGGAGGAAGCCGCCCTCGTCTCGCCGCGGACGCGGTAGCCGATCCTATCGCCCAAGGCGGAAGCCGAGAGCTCGGCGAGCCTCGCGGCGGCCGACACGGCGGCCACCCGCCTCGGTTCGACGACGATGACCTTGCCGCCCCTCCCGAAGGCGTCGGCCAGGCCCAGGGGCACGAGGCTCGTCTTGCCCGCCCCGGGTTCGGCGGAAAGAAGGAGGATGCCTCGCGAACGGAGGGCCTCCACGATGGCGGGGATGTAGGGAAGGACGGGAAGATCGGATCCGGCTCCGGGGCGGAGAAAGGGCCCTGTCGACAAGGCTTTCAGGGCCTGGAGCCGGGCTGGGAGAGGGCAGAGTCCTCGAGAATCGCGCGGAGCCCCGGCGTGAGGACGGCCCGTCTGGCGCTCTCGTGGAATTCGCCCATGGCCTCCGAACCGCCGGCGGCGTGGACCCTCGCCTCGAGGCCCATCTCGAGGCGGTCGAGCTCCTTCACGAAGCGGGCGGTCGGGCTCGCGGCCGCCTCGTACTCCTCCCAGAGAGCAAGGATGAAGGCCGCTTCCGGCGAACCCTCGAGGACCCTTCCGATGGAGTCGCGCTCGAGGGCGGCCTTCTCCTCCTTGCTGACGCCGTCCACGGGGGTGATGTCCCCCGCGTAGGCCTCGCCCAGCTCGTGCACCAGGGCCATCAGCACGGCGCGCTCGCGGTCGACGCCTGCCTGGGCTGGGGCCAGGAGGAGGGCGAGGAGGGCGACGCCGAAACTGTGGTCGGCGACCGACTCGCACGCGCCCTCGTCGATCCCCCGCTTCAGCCAGCCCTGACGGAAGAGGCGTTTGAGCCTCGTCGCCCTGAGCCAGACCCCCAGGGCCGGATCGGCAGCGGCGGGCGGCTCGATGAGCTCGTCGGGCCCCGGCCCCTTGACCCTCATGACGCGGGCCTTCGCGAAACCGCGGCAAGGCCGAAGGCGGCCGCCGCGGCCAGGATGGTCAGGAGGGCGTAGAAGCCGAAGCCGGCCACGAGGCCTGCCCCGCTCGAGATGGCGGCCATCGCGAAGGGAAAGGCGAAGGCGCCGACGCCCCCCCCCGTCGAGGCGAAGCCGAGGGCTAGGGCCTTGCCTTCCGGAAAGGCCGCGCCGACGAGGGTCATGCCCGAGGGGTAGACGCAGGAGGCGCCGAGGCCGGAGAGGGCCACGGCCACGAGACCCAGGGGGAGGGCCGTCTTGCCCGCGATGCCGGCGGCCAGCATGAGTCCCACGGAGACCGCGAAGAGGAGGGCGAGGACGACCAGAAGGCGGTCTGTCCTCGCGCGGGGCAGGAGGATGGGAAAGCCGAGTCGGCCGGCGACGAGGCCGAACCAGAACAGCGATACCG